>JAKOSN010000192.1 GCA_029777335.1 Planctomycetota bacterium | reverse complement strand
GTGGAATGGCGTGTTCCTTTCCGCGCCACATTCAGTCCCCCGCGCGGGACCGGCCAGGTGGAGGTGCACGACATGAATGCCCAGGTCGCCCTGGGACGCGTGGTGGGCGATGCCAGCTGGGGATGGGGACTGAGCAACCACCTCAAGGGTTCCATTCGCTTCTATCATGTCGATTTGCCGCGTCTGCTGAAACCGTTCGTCCAGATTCAGCAGCTGGGGCAGGGGCGCATGAGCGGGCGCCTCGATGTTGACGGGCGTCACCTGCACTCCTTCCAGGATCTGCGGGCAACGCTCGATGCTGATCTCCGCCACACGCAAGCCCTGGAATTCCCCGTCCTTCGTCAGGTGAGCACGTTCTTGCCGCGCGTTTCGACGAATACTCTCTTTCAGGAGGGGAAACTGCGGGCCAACATGACGCGCGGCGTGGTGCGCTTGCAGAAACTGGCACTGAGTGGGGCATTGCTCGATATGTTTGTCGATGGCTCGATCACACTCCCCCAGGGCCAGTTGCGCATGGAGGTGACTGCGCAAACCCCGCAATTTACCCCCGATCCCCTTGCGGTGCGGGTGATCGGATCGGCGCTCCTCGGACCACTCTCGGGCGAGGCCCTGGCGCGCGCCAGCTCCTACCTGGCGAGCCGAGTGGTCCATCTTCACGTGACTGGCACTTTCCGCAATCCCACCATTCGGTTCGAACCCGTCCGCCTCCTGACCGACGAGGCCGTCCGCTTCTTCCTCCTGCGCACAAGTGTCACAGCGCCGGCGTCCTCGTCAACTCGTTAAACGATCGTATCGATTCTGCCGATAAGGAGGAAAGCATCGACTGCGCCAACGCTGGTGCGTTCGCTGGCAGGAGGCCTCGCATGGTTCGAACTACCGCGCTCCGTTTTTTGCTCACCTGGGCGGCTCTGTTCGGCTGTCTGACCGCGACCGGATGCAACTCGATGGTTGGGGTTCCCTTCAACCTCTTCCCGGAGGGGCATCAACTGCTGAAGGCGACCGAAACGCACCGGCAACCCATTGCCCAGACGTATGATTTGCCCCGTGAACTGGCGAAACAGCCCGCGCCGCCTTACATCGTCGAACCAGGGGATGTGATCCTGATCCAACCGGCGCAGCTGGATTCGCCGATTCGCCTCCCTGGCGATCAGCCGGTGCTCTCCGATGGCACGGTCGATCTTGGCCCTTATGGCCGCATGTTTGTGGCGGGGAAAACACTTGATCAGATCGCCCTCGAAGTCAAGGCGATCATTCAGGCTCACGTGAAGGATCCGGGGACTTTTACTGTGCAGGCAGTCACCCGGGAGAGCAAGGTCTTTTATGTGCTGGGAGAGGTGAACGCCCCGGGATCGTATTTGCACACGGGGCGTGAAACGGTGCTCGATGCCATCCTCATGGCAGGTGGACTCACGGACAAGGGCGCGCCGCGTAAGATCATCCTCAGTCGCCCGACGGCGCCCGACGGGCAACGGGTGGTCCTCCCGGTTTGTTACTCGGAGATTGTGCAACTGGGCGACACCACCACCAACTATCAGATCATGGCCGGAGATCGCATCTTTGTGCCGACCAAGAATTGCTGGGAAGAATGGCTTCACTGCGGTGATCGCTGTGGTGCCTGCCAGAAATAACAGCACGGGTCAGCCGCGGTGCCCTGTCTCTCGCTCGGTTTACTCCACATGAATCGGCCGCAGCAGACGCGCCGTGTAGTTCCCCAGACGTTTGAGTAGGTAGAAGTTGAGCAATCCCGCGGCGGCGCGGGCGCCCAGTTTCCCGGCCGCCTTCGCCGCTGCCGCATCGGTTGCCACGGTTCCAAGGTGCAAGCCGGTTTCGCTCACAAACCCCTGAATGCTCGACTCGGTGATTCCTTCCAGTTCGTTGAGCTGTCCGGCCAGGTAGGCATTGAAGAACACGCGCGCCAGGAGCACTGCTGTCCCCAGTCGGCCCACGCGCAGATTGTAGAGGCGACACAGGTCGGCCATCATGCTGAAGCTACAGGTGAGTGTCAGCAGGGTGTCCATGAGTGTGTTCGGCGAGACTGCCGTCATCACCCCCACGCGCCGGGCGTAGTAGACGATGCGCGTCTGGGCCGCCCCATCGAGAGAGGACTGAAAGCGCCCTCCGACCGCGCTGAACCATTCCTCGGTCGTGGTGAAGCGATTCACATCCAGCAGTTCGCTACGGGTGCGCCCCAGGACCTCGAGCGTCTCCCGGCTCAACCCCAGCGTTTCCAGCCCCTTGCGATCGCGCTCGGAATCGAGGGGATAAGTGCGGAGATACGCACAAAGTTGCTCGCGGGCCTCGCCTTTCTTCTGCTGGACCAGGTGGCGCAACTGGGTTCGGCGAGCGACCTCTTCCAACCCCTTCAGACGGATGGGGCGATTCGGTTGAAGACGCAGGTAAAAGAGCAACAGCCGACCCATGGCGAAAAGCAGGACCAGGGAGAGAAGTGCCAAGCCGGCATAGCCGCTGTATTGCAACCAGGGCGAGAGCGAATTGAGCGCGGCCAGGGTGGAGGTCACCTGCGCGAAGAGGAAAAAGCCCAGCAATGCCGCCAGGCCCAGGAGCATTGCGAGCGCGACGGGATGAGCCAGCAAGGCGGGGAGGCGGAGAAGCGTTGGCTCGGCGGCCAGAATCTCCTCGATCCGGCGCGCCTCGGCCGCTTCCTCCTCGCTCCGAGCGCGGCGGAGGCGTTCCTGATCCGCCTCGGTCAGTGGCGTATGCTGCGTGGGCGATTGCGGAGGGCGCCAGGTGGTTTCTCCTTCGCGAACACCCTCCTCCGCTTCCCTGACGATATCCTGACCTGGGCGCGCGAGGGGCGGCGGGGTGGATGGGGCCCGCGGGGCCTGCACAGGACGGCGCAGGGGGAGATCGTCGTCGTCTTCGTCGAAGTGCGGCATCGGTGCGACCTCCAGGGATTAGCGCATCACGAAATCAAGAATGCGGTTGAGATTCAGCTGATCCGGGGGACAATCCTTGCGCGGCGGAATGCGCGGATAGACATCGGGGAACGAGTATTCGCCCTCTGCCCAGTTCGCCGGCCAGTCACTGGGAAGGGGGGAAACAACGAACTTCTCCAGCTTGGCCCGATCCTCGCGTGTCAGACGCCGCTTGTTCCCCGCAGCATCGTAGACCGGCAAGCCAAGGAGCCAACGCTGGCGATCGGTGGAGGGGAATTTCTCCGTGGAGACCACCGCGCTGCAGTTGCTGAAGAGCGGACTCAGGCCATCGTGATTGCGCACCGGTCGTTCAATCATGGCGCGGAGCAGGGCGGTCATGTTATCCTGATCGTCCTGGTGGACCTGATCGAGCTTGGTCGCAACAAAAGCGATTTTGCGGATCCAGCTTGGGCGAATCGTGCGGGGAATCAGGATCTCCACTCGGGAGAGCAATTCACCCAGAAGGCTCTGCCCAGGGGAAAGCACATCGAGCAGATCGAGCAACAACTGGCGATTGTCGTTGTACATCCCCACGCCGCCGCGGAGCAGCATGGTCACGTCGACGAGCACAATCAGCGCGTGGCAAGCCTTCAAGGTCTGGATCAGAGGGAACACGATCTGCTGGCGATAGGACTCGTAACGCGGGGAAAACTGCGCGGTCCAGTCGGGGTGTGCCTGACGCAGCGCTGCGGGGAGAGGGACAAACTCCCGTTCCGCGCTCAGTCCGCTGAAAAAGTCATTCTCCATGCTCGCGGGTGAGGTGCCCTTGTTGAGTTTCCCCTCGCTGCTGAGCAAAAACGTGGATGGAGAAACATAGGGTTTGTACGCCAGGGCAAGGCGCGCCAGCGTCTGGCGATAGGCGGACAGCAGCGGGGGCAGGGTGAGATCCGCTCGTTGCTGAAGCTGGTTCAGGTAAGGGCGCGAGCAGGTCAGATAATCCGCGTCGTTACTGAGCAGATCGAGGACATGATCGGACCAGCCGGCATAATCCTTGGCTGCCATCACGGTGTCAGCGATTCGTTCTCCGGGCATATCGTAGAACTTGAGGAGCGCATCGCTGAAGAGCCAGTCGGAGCGTTCAAAGCGGCACACATACTGGGACCGATCCCGGGTTTTCGCCGGCCACCCGCCGTGGTTCACGATACGATCACGATGCCGGGCGTAGTCAAAGGCGACCCACCCGGGATCGGGAGGGAGTTCCTGAAACTTGCGGACCATCACGGTGCCCTCGCCCAGACGAAAGCGCTCGGGATCGTGCTCTTGCAAATGGTTAATGAGCGAGGTGAGAAAGACCGTCTTGCCCGAGGCGTAGGTTCCCACCACGCCGATGCGACGTTCGACGGTGTTCAGATTCACAAGCATGGTGCCGACCCCGGTGCGAAGTTAGCCAGGTACAAGCATTGTATGCGAGGGTGTCGAGGTGGAGGGAGAAAGCTGGGAATGGAAGAAGAGAAAGCGGGATACGGGAGTCGAACCCGTCTAGCCAGCTTGGGAAGCTGGTGCCCAACCGATAGGCCAATCCCGCAAGTCAAGGTAAGGATAACAACTCGCGTGGCGACCTGCAACGGTTCTTTTCGGGAAATTTCTTCGCGTTCCGGGCGTACCTGGTCTTGTGGCAGAGGCCACAATTCCCCTTACAATGGGCGTAGGAGGTAGACATGCCAGCCACGCTTGGAGCGCGGATTCAGCAACTCGCCGATCTTGCTGCGGTTTTCCACCACACCGAAGGGTTTGCCGCTGTCTGTGCGGCCCTGCAACAGGGGCACGGCGCAACCGTCGATGGTGCGTGGGGATCGTCGGCGGCCCTCACCTGCGCCGCGCTGGCGCAGGAGACTCCGGCGACCTTGCTTGTGGTAATCGCGCACCCGCGGGATCTCGATTTCTGGGCCGGGGATCTGGCCGCGCTGGCGGGCGTTCCCCCGGTTATCTTCCCCGCCTGGGAGCGGATGCCGACCGAACGGCTGAGTGTGGATGAAACGGCTGGCCAGCGCTTGCGCTTGCTCAAACAACTCCAATCGAGCGATCCGCCGCGCCTCGTCCTCACCACCTTCCAGGCGTTGCTCCAACCTGTCCCTGATCGGCAGCACCTGGCCCTGTTGCGCCGCACCCTGCGCGTGGGGGAAAGTGTCGACCTGGAAGAACTTGGCCACTGGCTACACGATCACGGGTATACCCGCGGTGAGGTGGTGGAACTTCCTGGGGAATTCTCGCGCCGTGGCGGAATCCTCGATCTGTACTCTCCGGATGCGGAACACCCGATTCGGCTGGAGTTCTTTGGCGATGAGATTGAATCAATTCGGCGCTTTGATCCGCAAACGCAGCGGAGCCTCGGTCCGTTGACGAACGTGGAGGTCACCGGGCTGGCAGCCCAGGAGAATGAGGATGCGGCCGTTCCCCTTACGGGGCATCTGTGCGATTATCTCCCGGAGCAGTCGTGGACGGCGATCGTCGAACTGGAGGAGTTGCTCGAACAGGGCAAGCAGTACCTTGACCGGCTGACCGAGGTGCGCGGGCTGTTCCTGGTGGAAGACGTGCTACGCAACCTGGTGCGCTTCCCGAATGTGCGGATCGCTGCCCTGCCGATCGCCTCCGTGGAGGCAACCTGTCATTTGCCCATTGAGTCTGTGGAACGCTTTAGCGGAGAGGTGGGGCGCGTCCGCGATGAACTCGATAGCATCGCCGCGAGTGATCACGTTCTGATCGCCTGCGATAACGAGGCCGAGGTCAAACGGCTCGGGGAGGTGCTGGCCAAGGGCGCGCTGGCGCAATCGGATCGATTACGGCTTGTGGTGGGGCGCATCCATGCTGGTTTCCGATTGGTCGATGCGGGGTTGGTGGTACTGGGAGGCCAGGCGCTCTTCCATCGTGATGAAAGCCGCCAGGTTCTGCCCCGACGTCGACTGGAATCCCGAGCGATCGACAGCTTTCTGGAGCTGAATGAAGGCGATCTGGTCGTGCATGTCAGCCACGGGATCGGTCGCTATCGTGGCATGCAGATGCTGGACCGTAACGGTCGTCTGGAGGAGCATCTGCAAATCGAATTCCGCGACGACGTGCGCGTCTTCGTCCCTGCCAGCAAGATCGATCTGGTGCAGAAGTACGTGGGAGGGAGCAAGAGCGATCCGGAACTGTCGAAGTTTGGAAGCACGACCTGGGCGCGCAAGAAGGAGAAGGTCCAGGAAGCGGTTTTCGATCTTGCCACCGAGATGATCGAATTGCAGGCCCTGCGCGAGGCAAAGCCAGGGGTTGCCTCTCCCCCGGATAGCGAATGGCAACGAGAGTTTGAAGGTGCTTTTCCGTATCAGGAAACCCCCGATCAGTTGACCTCGCTGGGTGAGATCAAAAGCGACCTGGAACGCCCGCGGCCGATGGATCGCCTGATTTGCGGCGATGTCGGCTACGGCAAGACCGAACTGGCCATCCGGGCGGCCTTCAAGACGATCGACAATGGGCGTCAGGTCGCGGTCCTGGTTCCCACCACCGTCCTGGCCGAACAGCACTATCGCACTTTCAGTCAACGGTTGGCCGAGTATCCGTTTGTCGTGGAAAGTTTAAGCCGATTTCGTTCCGCCGCTGAGCAGCGACGCATCATCGAACGGCTTGGAAAAGGCGGAGTCGATATCGTCATTGGCACGCATCGTCTGGTAAGCGCCGATGTGAAATTCAAGGATCTGGGGCTGGTCATCATCGACGAAGAACAGCGGTTCGGGGTGGAACACAAGGAACGGCTGAAACGCCTTCGTCAAACGGTTGATGTGCTGACAATGACGGCGACCCCCATCCCCCGGACCTTGCATCTCTCCCTGCTGGGTATTCGCGATATTAGCAATCTGGAAACTCCTCCACCAGATCGATTGGCGATTGAAACGCGGATCGCTCGCTTTGACCCCAAGCTCATTCGCAACGCGATTCTCCGGGAACTCAATCGCGAGGGACAGGTTTATTTTGTGCACAATCGGGTGCACAACATCCACGAGATCGCTTCCCGGTTGCAAACAATCGTCCCCGAAGCGCGGCTGACGATTGTACACGGCCAGATGCCGGACCACGAGATGGAACACGCAATGCTCCAGTTTGTCCGGCGTGAGGCGGATATCCTGGTCGCGACCACCATCATTGAAAGCGGGCTGGATATTCCCAACGCCAACACCATCTTCATCAACCAGGCGGACAACTATGGTCTGGCGGACCTCCATCAGTTGCGCGGTCGGGTAGGACGCTACAAGCACCGCGCCTATGCCTATCTGCTTCTCGACGGAGAGAAGATGGTCACACCGAACGCGGCTCGGCGGTTGAAAGCCATCGAGGAGTTCACAGAACTTGGCGCAGGGTTCAAGATCGCGTTGCGCGATCTGGAAATTCGCGGAGCGGGCAACATTCTGGGCACTCAGCAGAGCGGGCACATCGCGGCGGTCGGCTACGAGATGTATTGCGAAATGCTTGAGAACGCGGTGCGGCAACTACGCAAACAACCGCTGAAAACGCCGCTGGAGATCAACCTCGATCTTCCCTGGTGTGCCTATCTGCCCCGTGATTATGTCGCGGGACAACGCTCGCGCATCGAGGTGTATCGACGGTTGACGCGGGTACGCAGTTTGAAACGACTGGAGGACTTTCGCCAGGAACTGCGCGATCGCTATGGTCCACTTCCTGAGGTGGCCGAGTGGCTGCTTCGCTACTCGGAAATTCGCCTGCTCGCGGCGCGGTGGCAACTTTCGGCGATTCATCTGGAGAAGGTGAACGAGGGAAGTGGTCCAACCGATGTGGTGTTGAGTTATCGCAGTCGTCGGCGCGTGGAGAGATTGGCCAGGGCGAGTAAAGGCGAATTGCGGATCGTTGATGACCAGAGTGCGTATTTGCGTCTTCCTCCCGGGGTCATCGATCCTCTCCAGCTCTACCACCGTTTGCGCACGCTTCTGCTGGTTTGAGGCGGGCGCGCCCAAACCTGTCTTGTATCTCCCAGGCGACCTGCTTATAGACACATCCCGCCGGAGCTATCACTGGGGGAGCGCGCCAGGTCGCGCTCAGGGTGGGATTGAACCGTGGGAGCGCCAGGGGGTTGCCTTTATGCGCTGGCAAAAAGTCATTGGGGCCTTCGTCGTCTCCGCTCATGTGCTCAGTTCAGGATGCGGACCGGAACGAACCCTTGTCAGCCAGAACCTACCACCCGCGTCTGAACTTGCTCTGGGGCCAGTGTCAACACCCGTGGTGGCGCGCTCCCAAAAAAGCGATCGGGAGCCGAACGCACGCTTCCGCTCGCGTAATTTCCTGGATGCTCTCCCTGAAAACGCGCCGGATCTACGGCGTGGCGAGGTGGCAGCGCGCATTCGGGCCACGGTGAATGGCATCCCCATTCTGGATGAAGAGGTCGAGTCGGTCGCCTATCAGTTCCTGGTGCATCTGCGCCGCTTGCCTGAACCCGAACGGTCGGCCAGGGAGAAAGAAATTCGGCAAAAGACGCTCGACCAACTCATCGAGCGCGAAGTGCTCATTCAGGATGCGACGGCCCGCTTCTCCAAGAACGCGCAGTTCATGGATAAGTTGCAGGAGGCGGCCAACAAGGAGTTTGATCGCCAGTGGATGCACACCATGATGAAGAGCAACAACTTCAAGAATCCTCAGGATTTCAAGGAGTTCTTGCACGAACAGGGGTTATCGCTCGACATGATCCGCCGCCAGTGGGTGCGCAACTTCATGTCGATGGAATATCTCCGTCAGCTGATCATGCCAGCGACGGCCAAGATCGGGCATGAACAGATGCTCGAATACTACCAACAGCATCCCGAGGATTTCGAGATTCAGGATTCTGTTCAGTGGATGGATATTTTCATCAGCAATGCGCGGCATGGAGGCGCAGTCCAGGCCCGTCAACAGGCAGAGGCAGTTCTGAAACGATTGCAAGCGGGAGAGGATTTTGTCACGCTGTGCAAGGCCCATGACAATGGCGATAGTGTCCTGCGCGACGGTGAAGGAATCGGCCGCAAACGGGGAGAGATCAAACCACCCGAGGCGGAGTCGATTCTTTTCGGTCTGAAAGATGGACAACTCGGCCCGCTCGTTGAACTGTCGCACGGGTACCACATTGTCAAGGTGGTGAAGCGCGAGTATGCCGGACAGAGGCCCTTTGATAGCGACGAGGTGCAGAAAGAGATCAGCAGCAAGTTGAAGAATGAAACCGCGGAACGAGAACGCAAACGGGTCATTGCTCAACTGAAGCGCAAGGCGGTTATTGAATACGCTCAAAAACCGTGAGCGAAGCCCCTGCGACAGACTGAAGCACCGCGCACGAAAACGGGCTGCCAACTTCCGAGCAGCCCGTTTCTGTCTGACTCATTGAGAGCGGTGTTTTCACCCCTTCGGCCCGGGGAGTTCAACGGTGGAGGTGCCTTCGGGTTGATTGGGAACTGGGATGGCGGCATCAACCCGGCCGAGCAGTCCACGAATGCCTTTGCGGAGTTCCTCGAACTGGGTCTGGATGGCATCGCGTTCGGTGGTGCGCGAGACGATCTGGGCCCGCAGTTCATCACGTTCCTTGACGAGCAATTTGTGCATCTCCTGCTCTTTGCTCATCTTCAGTTTATCCTTCTCGACTTCCTGTTCCACCTGGGTGAGCTTGCGGCGAACCTGATCGCGCGCGTTGGCAACGGCCTTGTAATCTTCCTCTAACTTGGCACATTTGCTCTCCAGCGCTTTGAGTCGCTCGCTATTGCCGACGGGCTTTCCATTGCCCTGAGCACAACCCCACGCTCCAAACGTGGCAACCATCAAAATCACCAGAGCCTTATGAATGCGCTTCATCCTTCGCCGCTCCTTGTGGTGGACGGCCTCGTGGCTCCCACGGACGCCACACGAGGTGTCCAGTCTTTGTTCTCGTTTCATCTGTGCTGGGACGGACAGCCACCTGCCCAGGCCGGAACAACCGGAGTTGTTCGCCGTGCCTTGCCAGTTTCCGATGTCAGCACAACTTATTTCGTCCACAGGGATCGGTGAACTTTATCTGCGCAGAGAAAATCCCGGCCGCGCCCGTTCTTTCCCCGACAGGTAGAGTCGATGGCATCGGCAAGGACAGGGAAGGACCTGCTCCTCCCCTGCCTTGACCGGACTGCCCGATCGCTCTGGTCACCCCTTGGGGCGCCACTTCACGCGCACCGGCACTTCTCGGGCATCACGAGATGATTTCAGGATCAGTTTTCCTTCCCAGCCGTGATCTGCCTGCAACTTTTCGGCTTCTGGATGGGCAGGAGGGATAAAGACGGTGAATTCCCACAATCCCCGGCGCAATTGCACGGGTTTGCCTACTTCCAGGAATGATGGTTCGCGAGAAACGATCTCGATGCGATCGTTGTCACGCGGGGCGAGGAACTCCAGACGCACCTTGACCTTTTCGCCATCGATCAAATTGGGGGTGCTGAAGGTAATTTCTCCCCCCTGGGAAATCTGAAACTGGCCGTTGGCATTATTGCCGTACAGGGGCCAGACGATCGTTCGCTCGGGTTTTTCCGGTACGCGGAGTACAAAGCGTAGATCCGCACGCAGATATCCCGGTCCAAGTTGCGGGGTGGTGCTCACCTCGACCCGGTAACCGCACTTGATCGCTGTCCCCTCGACCAGAGAGCCGCTCAGCAACGGGGTCGTTTTGATCGCGATGCCCTCTTTCTGCGAGCAAGTCGCCTCTACTTCAAAGGATGGGATCTTGTGCGAATAGATCAGCACCGTGCGGCTGCGCTCCATTCCCGGTCGGACCTCGCCCAGATCGAGGAAACTCTGATCCTCGGGGAAAAAGCGAATGGTGGGAGTGATGCGTCCGCCGATCTCCACGCGCAGATCAGGATGAGTGGGATCGTTGGTTTCCAAATCGGCCGACAGGGTGTAAGGTCCCGTGGTGCCGAGGATTGGTTTCCACAGGAAGACAATGGCTCCACTCGTTCCCGGGGCGATGGGATCGCTGGGCACCTTGACCTCGCCACAACGACAGCTTTTGCGCACCAGGTGGAGGATGAGTGGTTTGTCGCCCTTGTTGGTTATCTGGAAGGTGTGCGCCCGCGATTCGCCGTAATCGACCTCGCCCGCATCGAAGCGTTTTTCCGTGATTTCAAGAATTGGGCCCACTTCGGCCTTCGTCGAGGCCCCCGTGGGCGCTGAGGAGCCACTGCACCCCATCACCAGGACCAGGAACATCAGCAGGATCGAGGTGCCAAACGCGCGCTTCATAGCGAATTCCCAGGTGCGGATCGAGAGTTGGCCTCGGGCATTCGCCCCGCAGAGTCCGCAGGGGAACGCGGAATCGATTGTTTCACAAAGGAGCGGGCGGCGTCGGCGAGCGCGGCGCATTCCTCGGGGGGGAGTTCATTCCCCGTAAAGCGGCCCAGGTCACAGCGCTCCAGAATGGCTCGCAATGAATCCTGGGTGGAGCGGAGAAAACGGGGATCGCTCTCCAGGGAATGCAGGAGTTCCGCCGTCGTCTGACGGGTGGCCTGTAAACGAAATTCCTCGTCCAGATAGCGCCGCAGGATGGCGGAAACGCGCGTGGAAAACCACCCCGGCGGACTCCCTTCCGGGACCGGCATCTTTTGCAGTCGGGTTAGCTCCACCAGTGCCCAGTCTCCGGGCGGCAATGGGAGTGAAGTCGGACCTCGACGCTGGCGCCAGGCGATCGCCCCGCTGATCACACCGAGCACCACCAGAACTGCGGCTGTCCAGGGAAGGAACCGTGTCCAGTTCTGTGGTTCGGGACGTTCCTCGATGCCAGTGATGTCTCGCGCCTGGCTAACATCGGGGTCCTTGATTCGGGT
The DNA here is from genome assembly GCA_029777335.1 of Planctomycetota bacterium. Classification (GTDB taxonomy): domain Bacteria; phylum Planctomycetota; class Planctomycetia; order Gemmatales; family Gemmataceae; genus JAKOSN01. The sequence continues at coordinate 22,068 of JAKOSN010000192.1, read as the reverse complement.
CGTAACCTCAACCGGGACGGGATCCCAGGTGATATCCTGCCACGCTTGATCCGGGGCGTCCCGATAGCGGAGCGCGGCGAGGCTGAGGTCCTTCTGGCCAGCCTGCATGGGAGAGAGGCGGAACGTTTGTTGCCAGCGCACACGCCCATTTTTGAGCCCCACGGTCTCGAAGGGAGAAGGGGGGATCACTTCCCAGTCCTTGCTGGTGGTGATGGACTTAATCGGAACGATTTCGAGCGTGGAACTCCCTTCCACACTCACGATTACTGTCAGGGTGCTGGATAACGGGAGGACAGCCATCTTGCTGTCTCGAATCTCCTCGCCGCGAACCTCCAGGTGAGCGGCTCCCCTGGCAAAGGTAAGGGGAGCCGGAGTGCCGGCCGCGGCCACCGGGAGCGGAAGCAAGCTGATCATCAGACACAAGGCCAGGGGAGAGGTAAGGCCCATGGTCACTGTCTCCTCTGTCGGCGTTCACGCAAGCGAAAGAAGCGAATCAACGCGTCCAGATGCCCACCATCGGTCGAAACCTCGATCAAATCCGTTCCTGCGGAGCGCGTGAGTTGCTGGATGGTGTCGCGTCGGGCCCGGGCATTGGCAGCAAAGGCCTCTCGTACTTCGCGGCTGGAAGTGTCCAGCAACAAGCGCGTTCCCGTTTCAGCATCCTCCAGTTCCAGCAAGCCGACCGCCGGAAGTTCTTCCTCGCGCGGATCGGTGATGCGAACCGCGACCAGGTCATGCCGGCGACCTGCTCGTTTGAAGGAGCGCTCGAAGTGCTCATCCAGAAAGTCGCTCAGGAAGAAGACAATCACGCGCCGACGCAGCACGCGATTCAGAAAATCCAGGGCTTCACGCAGGTTGGTCCCTCGGTGCGTGGGGCGGAAGAACAGTATGTCGCGGATCAACCGCAGCACATGACGATTCCCCTTGCGGGGAGGCACAAACTTCTCCACTCGATCGGTGAACTGAATCAGCCCCACCCGATCGTTGTTGCTGATCGCGCTGAAGGCAAGGATGGCGGCCAGTTCGGCGGCAACTTCCCGCTTTTGCTGGCTGCGAGTGCCAAATTGCTGGCTGCCGCTCGCATCGACCATCAGGACGACCGTGAGTTCCCGTTCCTCGATGAAGCGTTTGATGAACGGATGGCCCATGCGGGCAGTCACGTTCCAGTCGATGGAGCGGATGTCGTCGCCGGCCTGGTATTCCCGCACCTCCTCAAAAGCAATCCCTGTCCCCTTGAAGACGCTGTGATACTCCCCCCCCAGGAGATCCTGCACGGCGCGCCGCGCCTTCAGCTGCAGACGCCGAATTTGGCGAATAACCTCGCGCGGGAGCATGGCGTGCCCTGAAAAGAAGCAGAATCAGCCCGGATCATCAAGGGAACGATCCATCCCCTTAGTGTAACGGGTTTTTCGCGCCGGGTGAAGCAATTCTCGGCCTGGAAGAACTGTTCCTGGCAAGTTTTACCAGTGGCGGAACCATTGTTGGGGATCAGCCAGGTCTGCCATGATCAGATCGGGGGCGTGGGCAGACAACTCCTCTGGGGGGTGCCAGCCCGTGGCCACTGCCACGACACGCGCGCCAATGGCACGCGCACAGCGGATGTCCAGAGGAGTATCGCCAATCACCCAGACTTCGCGCGGACTCACTCCCGGATAAAGTGCCGTCAATTCGCGCCAGGCCGAACGAGCCACATCATCGCGATCGTGATACTCATCGCCAAACCCCCCGAAAGTGAAATACTCATGCAGGCCAAAATGCTCAAGTTTGACCCGTGCCCCCGCTCGAATATTCCCGGTCAAAAGGCCAAGAGCGACATCGGTGCGCTCGCGAAGGTGATTGAGCAGGGGTTGAATCCCAGGGAGCACACGTCCGGTGCTTCGGCGCAGGCAATCCGGAAGGTGGCGCAGATAGGCGTTGAACAGTCGTTGCTGCGTCGCCTCCTCGGTGGGTAGATCCAATCGGCGCAGCAAATCGGTGACAATCGCTCGGTCGGTGCGTCCGCTAAGATCGAGCTTTTCAATCAGGCGATTCACACCAAATTCGCTGCTGAGGCCCGCTTCCAGGGCTGCCTTGCCAGCGCCTCCGCTCGCAATCAGTGTGCCGTCGATATCGAACAAACAGACAGGCATGCGCAGGTTCTCCGAACCCTTACAGTTGAATGCTGGTGCCCAGCGCCCGTAGGAAGGCGGCCAGCCAGGCAGGGTGCGCCGGCCAGGCGGGTGCGGTGATCAGGTTCTTTTCCACGTGAGCCTGATCGACCGGAAGAGAAATATATGCCCCGCCCGCCCCGCGCACCTCTGGTGCGACGGCAGGATACGCGGTGCAGCTGCGGCCACGCACGCCATCAGCCGCCGTCAGGATTTGCACTCCATGACAGATGGCCGCGATCGGTTTGCCGGTTTGAATGAAGTGACGCACCATTGTCAATACCCGTTCATCCAGTCGGAGGTACTCCGGCGCACGTCCGCCCGGAAGCACCAGGGCATCATACTGCTCGACCTGAACCGTCTCGAAGGTCGCATTGAGCGTAAAGCGATGGCCGGGCTTTTCGCTGTAGGTTTGATCGCCCTCAAAATCATGTATGGCGGTGCGGACCCACTCGCCAGCCTTCTTTCCTGGGCAAACCGCCTCGACCTGATGACCAACCATCAGGAGCGCCTGAAAAGGCACCATCACCTCGTAGTCTTCCACGAAGTCACCCACGATCATCAGAAGGCGTTTGCGTGCCATGGGGGTTCCCTCAAGGTCGGAGTTCACACAGGGTGGGTTGTATGGCCAGGTGGCTTCAAGGGCGAGGCCGAGCAAGTGGTGGGTGCAGCGAGAGCGAGACAGTCAGGGGGCGGATCGACTGGTGGATCCCTTGCCCGGGGGAGAGATAACCCCTGCGCGATTGCGCCGGAGCAAACTCTGCAGAGCTTTGAGGTCCGGTCCTCCATTCACCAGGTTGTAGTGCAGGGCCTCGTTGATCCACCAGTTGAGATGATCGTTAATCTTGAGGAGATATTCGAGATCCTTGCTTCGTTCGGGTTTCTTGGGGCGCTCGGCCATGGCGGCACGGAAGTGCCGGGTCGAGGTGTCGGGATCGCTGCGCAGGGCCGCCACCACCCCTTTGCCGAGTTCCCCCAGCATCTGCGCGCGCGGTTGCGATTGCACTTGCAAGAGCCGATCGAACAACTGATCCGCTTCGGTCAGCCGGTGCTGGTCGAGATAAAGGACACTCAAATGAAGACAGGAAGTTAGCCCTTCGGGGTTCTTGTAGCCATTGGCAGGGTTCAGATACTGCTCGACCCCTTCTTGCAGCCACTGCTCGCGTTTTTGCGGCGAAAAGACTGGATCAACCTGGCACGCTTCCCCCGTGGTTTCCAGTGGAGAATGGCGATCCAGATTGTCGCTCGCGGAGCGCTGCCACCATCCCAGCGCTGCGCCCGCAAACAACGCCAGAAACAGACTGGAGGCCAGCCACAGGCCGGTGCGGCGCTGCGGCGCCGGGGCTGGGGCGAGAATTCGGGTTGATGGCGTGGCGGCGGAGACCACCACTTGATCCGAAAACGAAAGATAGCCGGTCTGGCCATTCACCCCTTCCCGAAGCCGGGCCAGATCCTTGAGAATCTCCTTCGGTGTCTGGTAGCGCTGCTCGGGAACCTTGGCCATCATGCGGTGAACGATGCGACACAGATCGGTGGGGAGATCGGGCCGGATCGTCTCCAGGGGATCGGGCTCCTTGCGCACATGTTGCAAGGCGACCTCGAAAGCGGTCTGCCCCTGGAAAGGCGGGGTCCCGGCGAGCATGTGGTAGCAGGTCACCCCAAACGAATAAATGTCGGAGCGGGGATCGACGGGGCGCCCCTCTACCTGTTCAGGGCTCATGTAGAGCGGGGTGCCCATGGTGATTCCGCTCTGGGTGAGATTCAACGGTTGTTGATCCGGGGCAAAGCAGCGTGACAGGCCGAAGTCAGCAACCTTGGCCTCCCCCTTGCGGGTGAGCAGGATATTTTCGGGTTTAATGTCGCGGTGGATAATGCCCATCTCCGCCGCCCGCTGCAGAGCGGCTGCCACCTGGCGCATGATGCTCAGCGCAATCAGCGTTTCCGGGGGGCCCTTGCGCGTGAGATATTCGCGAAGGTTGCGGCCCTCGACATATTCCAGGGCCATGTAATGCAACCCCTCCCACTCGCCAATCGCGTAAACCTGAACAATGTTGGCATGCGTGGCACGGGCGACTGCCTCGGCCTCCGCCTTGAAGCGCTGCAGCGATGAGGGGTTGGCGGCGAGATCGGTTTTGAGAATTTTGAGCGCTACCTTGCGCTTAAGCGAACGCTGTTCGGCCAGGTAAACCTGTCCCATCCCGCCCTGGCCGAGTCGGCGCATGATCAAATAGTCCCCCAGGGTCCGGCCCGTGAGGTCCTGGTGATCCTGCGAAGTGAGCGGCGCCGGCGTTGACTGGCTCTGCGTTTCCATCGATGGCGGTCCAGCGCGGGTTCCGGGCGAGGTTCCCCGTCCCTGACAGTTCTCTCATGATGGCAACTTTAAAGGGTCAACGCCAGAGAAACTCTCGGGAAGCTCCTGGAATTCTCCGCTCCGTTACAGCAGAACGCGATCGTGCAGCAGCCGATCCACACTCAGATGGTAGCAACTGGTGTTGGCGTTCCCCGTAAAGAGGGTCGCGCTATCGGGCGCGAACGTGAGGCTCAGCACCTGCGTGTCGAGGATTGTTTGCGCCAGGAGTTTGTGCGTCTCCGCATCATACAGGCGCAACAGGTGATCCTCACTGGCGACCGCCAGCCAGCGTCCGTCGGGACTGTACGCGAGGGCGGTGAGGATTTCGGACGGAACCTCGATCTCCAGCACCTCCTCATCCGTCAGGGTTGCAACTCGTACTGTCTGTTGCAAGGTCAGGGAGGCAAAGTGTTTGCGATCGGGATGAATCGCAATGGCCGTGGTCCCCCCTGGAAGTGTGCGGATGGGTTTGCGGGCGGTGAGATCCCACAGCACCGTCGCGCCGTCCGACCCCCCCGTCGCCAGCCAGTCAATTCCGCCCACGAGCAAGCGGTCGGGGCCAGCGAAAGCAAGAGCTTCGATGGAACAGCCTTCCACAGCGTTGGGGATGAGGAGGTTGGGCTCGCCAGTCTGGGTCTCCCAGAGCCAGACGTCGCTACTCTGATAACTCGCGGAAGCGAGGAGGCGACTGTCGGGGGAGAAGGCCAGGGCAGTCACAAGATCGCGTTGTCCTTCCAGGAGAGCGCGGCGCTCGCCGGAGGTGGCGTCCCACAACCCGAGCGTCGCCCCGGTCCCGCGGGCAAGAAGGCTGGCGGCGATCCACTTGCCATCGGGGCTACTGGCCATGGTGCGCAGTGCGCCCGCTCCTTGCAGTGGCTGCCCCGCGGCGGTGCCGTCCACGTCCCAGGAGCGCAGCGAACTTCCCTCGGAGACATTGAAGATGCGTTGGCCATCTGGAGAAACCGCGACCACGGTCCGTACCGCGAGCTTTTCCGGCTCGCCACTGGGAGGGAGTTGTTCGCGGATATCGCGAATGTGAATTTGCCGATCGGTTCCTCCACAGGCCAGGCGCTGGCCGTCAGGCGCGAAGTGCAGACAGTTGATCTCGGCCGATTGCTCGGGCCAGACTCGAAGTTCACGGAACGTCTGCAGATCCCAGATCCGGATGGCACGGCCTGAGTCTGCCGTGGCGAGCAAGTCTCCGTTTGGATGCATCGCCAGAACATGAACCTGGGCCGAATGGCTATTGAGCAGAATGATCGGCTCACAAGTCTGCACATCCCAGACCCGAGCGGTCGTGTCCCACCCCGCCGAGATGAGCCGCGGAAGAGTCGGATGCCACACGAGAGCCGGGATGCGATCGGTGTGGCCGGTGAGAACTCCTCGCAACTCTCCGCTCGCCACATCCCAGAGACGAATGAGCTTGTCCTCCGACGCAGCGGCAAGGAGGCGTCCATCCGGACTGAAGGCGAGGGCACTGATGGGTCTGGGCGTGGGATTGGTGAATTCGAGTTTCAGTTCTGCCGTGGTGAGATCCCAGAGGCGAATCTGCCCATCATCGTGACCGCTGGCCAGATGTCGTTCACTTCTGTCAAACGCCACCACATTGACCCAGGATAAAGGGGTAAGAACCGCCTGAATGCTCCCGGTGCTCACCTCCCAGAGAGTGATATCATCAGCGCTGCTGGCGACCCAACGACAACCCGGCGAGAAAGACCACTGCAAGGCCAGGTCATCCAGAGGATACCAGTTCAGTTGCCGGGCAGAGTGCACATCCCATTGTCGGAGCGTGCCGGGTTCTTCAATGGACCAGAGGGTCCCATCGGGAGCGAAACCGAGGCCGAGAAGGTCGCCATCGCTGTGAAAGGGATTGTCACCGAGTGTGCGAAGCAGGGCGGGGATGGCCGGAACGAGGTTCGTTGCCTTGGCTGCCGGGGGGGTTGACAGGCTCATGATCGATCTCACTGGTTGAGGGATCGGCAAGAGGGACGGGGACACCTCCCGCCCTCGTCCAGTATCAGAAAGTTTACACTAGTTTTGGATACCGTGCGGCCAGAATGTAAACTAGGATGAAAAAATTCGTACTTTCGGAGTAATCCGTCCCAGCCAGGGCGAGACGACCAGAGCCGATGAATGATCCCCGGTTTCCACAACATGCTTCTCAGGGAGAGTTTGGATTTATCAACTGGCTTCGCGCACGCACCGCTGCCCCTCCGGGTGTTCTGGTGGGACCAGGAGACGATACTGCCGTCCTCGCTGGTTCTGGAGAGCGACCGGTCCTGGTGACCACGGATATGTTGCTGGAGGGAAGCTGTTTTGTCCTGGCCGAAGCTGGCGCCCATCGGGTTGGGCGCAAGGCGATGGCGGTCAATCTGAGTGATATCGCCGCCATGGCGGGTGAACCCTTCGCCGCGGTGGTGAGTGTGGGTTTGCCTCGACAGGGTGGCCGGGCACTGGCGGAGGAGCTCTATCACGGCATGCGTGAGATGGCGGATACCTTCCAAACCAGCATCATTGGAGGAGACACCAATACCTGGAACGGTCCGCTTGTTATCTCCATCACGATGTTGGGCTATGCCACGGGAACCGGGCCAGTTTGCCGCAAGGGGGCAGTCCCGGGGGACTGGGTGCTGGTGACTGGAGCGCTTGGCGGAAGTATCCGTGGCCATCATCTCGACTTCACGCCACGGGTTCGGGAAGCGCAACTTCTCCATGCGCAGACCTGCTTGCATGCCATGATCGATATCAGCGATGGCCTGGCTCAGGATGCCCATCATCTTGTGGAGGAGAGCGGGTGCGGCATGGTGCTGCGTGCGGAAGCAATCCCCCTTTCAGGCGAGGTCGCAAAACTGACCGACAATCTTTCGCCACTGGAGCACGCGCTACGCGATGGGGAAGATTTCGAACTGGTTTTTACTGTTAGCGCGGATGAAGGACGTCGACTGGTCCAGGAGCAACCCGTGCCAGGCCTGACCCTGACCCATATCGGCGAATGTGTCGCTGCGGGTTTCTGGCTGGAGGTCGAAGGGAAGCGTCATCTTCTGGAGCCGAAAGGCTACTCGCACCCGATGACCTGAGGGAGCCGTCAAGGTTTCTGAAGTTTCCCTTCTCTCGCCATCCTGCTGCGATTGCACATTTCCCCTTCGCAGACTAATTTGTCTAAAATGTAATCTCCTTCATACCGGAGACCGTTCCGCCCAGGAATTCATCACCCATTCGCCCATGCTCTCAGGGGGCCCCGATGCCCATTCAGGTAAAGTGTGCCAGGTGTGGCCTGGCGATGCAGGTAAAGGATGAACTCGCCGGCCGCACGGGGAAATGTCCCAAATGCAAGGCAGAGATCAAGGTCCCGGCAGGAATCGCCACCAAGCCGATCTCTCCCAAGCCAACCAGGAAGAAGGCGGACGAGGAGGACCTCGTCGAGGTGGAGGCCATCGAAGAGGAGGAGTTTGAGTACATCGACGAGGACGACGACCGTCCGGCAAAGAAGAAGCGCTCGCGCGAGGACGACGAGGACCGTCCCTCGGCGAAGAAAAAGCGCTCGCGCGAGGAGGACGACGAGGACGACGAGGACGATCGCCCCGCCAGGAAAAAGCGCTCGCGTGATGAGGAGGATGAGGACGACGACGAGGATCGGCCTTCCTCGAAGAAGAAACGCTCCCGTGAGGAGGACGACGAGGACGATGAGGACGACGATCGTCGCTCGAAGAAGAAAAAGAAGCCGAAGCGCTCCTCGGGGCCGGTGGATACGAGCGCGGCGGCCTTTCTCGGGGTCGGGGCGGGCCTCCTGGTGCTCCTGGGACTGACCACGCTCTTTAACTTCTGGTGGGTTTCGGTCACACTCCCCAAGGAGTTTGAACAACTCGCACGCCAATTCGGAGGGAGCACCAACTCCACTCCCGATACGGCCATGTATCACGACGGACGTGGCATCACGATCATGGTGCTCTCCATCGTTGCCGGGGTGTTCGCCATCGTCGCGCTCGTCATCACCGTGTCCTCGAAAAGTCAGGACATTGCCGACACGATCACCGCTGTCTGCTGCGCCGTTTCCGGGGGATGGGGTGCGGTCGTGGTGCTCTGGTTCCTCGGCATCCTGTTGCACTGGCTGATTCACGTCCTCCCCAATAATGGGAAGGATATCGGCGGCGGGATCATGACGACCAAAATCACCATCTCGGTCTATCCTGGACTGGGCTGGCTACTGGGGATCATGGCAGCGGGGGCGGTGGTCGGCCTGTTTGGGTTAGTCGCGTCACAGCGTGAACGCATTCAGTGGTTTTTCTATGGGTTGGGCGCTGGCGCCCTGATTGGCCTGATCCTTGTCCTGGCAGATGTGCGTCCGTGGGACAAGTATCGCGGCATCTTCACCCCCGCCCCATCGCGGCAGAGTTCCGGGTCACTCTTCTAAACCCTCGGAACGGGTGAGCGACTGTACCAGGCAATCAGGCGGGAGGTTTCTCCTCGACGAGCCAGGATCTTGAAACTGAGCCGTTGGCGCAACGACGCCAGCACGGGATTGAAGCCGAAGTGATCATCAACAATGCTCAGCGCCTTGATGATCGCTTCGTCTGGCGGCAGGGGAGAAAACGCGCGCGCCACCCAGAGGAGAATGGGCAGGGTCAGGGCGAGATGTTCCAACCCTTCCCAGAATGACATGCCAAAGGAGGCAGCCCCACAGAACTGCGTGGAACCGATCTTGAGAAGGTAATAGCGTTCCAGGATCTCCTCTGCCGCAGGGGTGAGCTCGCATTGAGCTGCTTCTACCTGTTCAAAGGTGGTGTGGGGCATCCAGTTGTGCATGCGCGGAACTGGACCAGTCCCCTGAGCGAACCGCCAGGCCGCGTTGATCAGGGCAGCCCGGCCCTGTCGCGCGAGCCCGCTGGAGGGGCCATGATCCTTGCGCGTGTAGATCGCAGCCGCCTGACGGAAGAGCACCCGGCCAATCCAGGTCGGCTCGGGGAGGCTCGCCGGTTCGCGCGGCGTCTGGGCCTCCGCCGAGGTGGCGAGAATCTCCAGGAGTTCGTCCAGGCGCTCTCCCTGGATGGCATCGAAGCGCGCCTGGCGGCACAGGTTCGCAAGCTCCAGACAGTTACGCATCCGGCGTTCAAGGCGATTCTTGCGATTCCCAATTAACCGCAGTAACGCCCGGACAAAGCGCATCAAATCAGGCCAGGGCACACGTTGCCCCGCTTGCAGGGGCGGCGGAGGAGCCAGAGTACCATCGGCTTGCGGCGTTAATCCTTCCCGCTTGACGAGCTGTTCTGCAAACTCGCGCAGCTCGGCGGCATGGTCTGGGAGCGCGCGCCCCTTGTTGGCAGCTGCCGACGGACAGGCAAAACGCACACTCACGCCCCAGTGATCTCCCTGCGGAACGAGCACAAAGGGGAAGAGCCGGCAGGGGAGTGGCTTGGTCTCATATCCAAACCGTTCGTGAATGCGACAGCGACCTTGATCGCTCAGAAACACGCAACTGCCGTCGGGGCGATGATTGAGGTGATAGCGCCGCGCCCAGGGTGGACCGCGTCGCACAAACGGGTCCCTTCCGTCCAGGTCCTTCTCGGGATCCCACCCCTGGGCAAGAATCCGTTGTCTTTCCTCCTCGCTCACCGTGACCAGATATTCCTTGCAGCAGGAGCCAGAAACATGGCAATCCCAGTGTTGAATCGTGGGAAGTTCGAGCCGAGGGAGAGCCATAACGATCTCGGGTCCGAAGGGGAATGAGCACGAGGAACGACTTGTCCGAAGGCCCCCACCGGTCACGGGCGTTGCAAAACGGGCCGATGGTGTTCATTGTAGACGGCGAAGGAGGGGAGTGCACCGGCAGAAAACGAACTGGCCGCGCGAGGAGAGCACCTGCGCGGCCAGCACGGATGCTTTTGCGGGCGATTAGCCCTTCACCTCGATCTTCTTCCACTGTTCGGGTTCGGTCTTGGTGAGAGTCAGCTCCAGAACACCGTTCCGATAGTGGGCCTCCACCTTCTCCGGATCGGTGTGCGCCGGCACGGTGACCCGTTCAATCAGCCGCCGCTGAACGATCGGTTCCTTCCCTTCCTCGCCTTTGACCTTGTGCTCTGCCGTCACACGCAGGGTTTCCCCGGTCAGCTGGATATCGAACTCGCCAGCCTCAAAGCCAGGGGCATCCATCCGCACAATCACGGCCTTCTCGGTCTCTTCCATTTCGACGCCCGGCATGGTCCGCCAATCAAACCCTTCGGTGAGGGCAGGCCAGCGCCCGAAGAAACGATCAAACAGGGCGTCAAATTCATTCCGGAAGAGGCTGAGCGGAGAAGTCGTGGGGCGAGTCTCCAGAGCCTTCGCTTCTTTTGTCCGCGGGATGAGGCCGAACATGGTCTACCTCCTTTCTGTGTCATCAGAGATCATTCGGTCCTTTCTGTTCCCTGCTGGGGTTCTTCTTTCTCTGGCGAGGGTTCCGACTCGCCGCGCACCTTGATTCGGCGCACCCGGAGCGGAGCGGCCTTTTCCAGACGCAGTTGAAGAATCCCGTTTTCGTAGCGTGCTTCGATGTTGTTAGTGTTGATCTCCACAGGCAGCTGAATGATGCGACGAAACTTCCCCTCTCCTCGTTCCTCGGTCCAGACCCGAGCATGCTCGGGGCGCACGCGGGTTCGTTCCCCTGCGAGGGTCAACTCCATCCCGCGCACATATACCTCGAAGTTTTCACGACGGAGCCCAGCAACCTCCGCCTCCACATGGAGAGCCTCCTCATCCTCCCATAGATCAACGAGCGGAAACTCTGCGGGCGGTACTTCAGGCGGCGGGATGGGGGGTTGTTCGAGCAGTCGATCGATTTGATTGAGCAGACGGTTTGTCCACATGTACAACCTCCTTTTCGTGAGAAATGTGAGGTTATTTCATGGGAGGCAGACAGGAGTCCTCGATTTGGAACCAAAGGTCCGGCCACAGGGTGAGGGTTGCTCGGCCACCCCGGCCGCCCGCACCCTTCAGCCTCTGCACTCTCTGCTATTCTTGATGCAGTTTGCGTGCCAATCACACAGAAAAAAGTTGCCAGCGAACGCTTTCTAACACATTTTCAAATAAGCAGTTAGAGGCAGATCGCTCTGACCTGTACGAAGGACCCATGCTTCGCTGGTCAAGAAAGTGCCAAAATGGCAGTTCCCTGCGCACAAAATCGACACGCAGGGAACGGGCAGGATCGCTCCACGACCTGGGAAAAGCCCGTTAGACCGGATCGATGCCCACCCCGGGACGACGGACTGTACCGACCACGGGAGGAAGGAGCTGAGTGCCAAACCCTCCGCCGACCACTCCCAGGATGATCGCGCTAATCGCGGTCAGCAGAAGGATATCGATGGAGTGCGTGTTCATCCCCAATCGGATGCCGCTCAGCAGAACCGCCGTGGTCACCCCCACCGCCAGCCCCTGTTTGCAGCCATTGGAAGTGGTGGCGCCTGCCAGCGCACTCCCCGCCAGCATCGCCAGGGCCATCAGTTCACCGAGCACCAGCTGGGCCTGCCCTTCGGTTTTGATGCGGCCGCCATTGGTGATCGCCATGTTCAGAACCATCTCGGCACAGAGCGTTCCGGTGACGGCAATAACCGAGCCGATGAGCACCCGAACCCAGTGAAGCGGTCCGGCGAAATAGTCTCTTTGTGGCTGCGGAACAGTTGGCCGCGGCTGCCGACGCGGTTGCGCATGGACAGGTCCCACGAGGGGCGGCAACGGTTTCCAGATCCAGCTCCCGAGCGAGCCGCTCAGTCCCCCCAGACCGGTGTGAATGAGTGGGAGCGCATAGAGTGCGATCAGCGGGATTGGCACGGGGCTTTCTTGCTGGATAAGGAGGCAGAGCAGTCCGTTAGAGATCCCAAGCACCGCCCCATAGAATAGTCCCTGGCGCTGTCCCGCTCCGGCAAGCATTCCTCCGAGGATAATCCCGAGCACCTGGAGTCCCTGGCTGAGCCACACCCCTGTCCAGGTACTCCACAGATCGTGCAATTCCTCGCCGCCCAGCCCCAGGAGGGCGGCCGTGCAGAGATGGCGAAGCCCCCAGTACACTCCCTGGGCAAGCAAAAGACCAATCAGGATTCGCCCGGAAGGAGTTTGTCGCCACCGAAGGGTCGGGCTGCTCGTGGCGGACGATTGCTTGAAGAGCAGTCGCGCCTCGCAATTGGGACATTGCAAGCGCTGATCATAGGCGCTTCCACATTGCGGACAAACCATCGCCATACTACCAGATCCTTGAGAGGAGCAGGGATGTTCGCACGGTTGATTCAGCCAGACGACATCTGGAGCGGATCTTGTTTCAACTATAGGTCACGATCGCGCGAGACGGGAAAAATGTTGAAACGAGGTCCTGAGGCAACTCCTTGCGTTCACCGGGCAGGGGCGGCACAATGCCTGGAACATCTTTCACGGGGAGGAACATATCGTGGCCATGCCGTATCTGCTCGCCATCGACCAGGGAACCACGGGAACGCGGGCCGTGGTGTACAACGAACGAGGCGCTCCCTGTGGGACAGCGGCTCTGGAGTTGACCCAGTACTACCCGGCCCCGGGCTGGGTGGAACACGATGCCGAGGAGATCTGGCGCTCCGTGAAGACCGTCGTTCCCCTGGCGCTGGCCGACGCCGGGATCGAGGGGCAGCAACTGTGTGCCATCGGTTTGACGAATCAGCGTGAAACGAGCGTGCTCTGGGATCGTCAGAGCGGGGCGTCCGTTCATCACGCTCTCGTCTGGCAGGATCGTCGGACGACCGATCGTTGTCGTCAACTTCATGCAGAGGCGGAGTGGCTGCATCAACGCACGGGATTGATTCTCGATCCCTATTTCTCGGCGACCAAGCTCCAGTGGGTCCTCGATGCCGATACGGGGCTGCGCACCCGCGCCGAGAAGGGATTACTCGCCGCCGGAACGATCGACAGCTTTCTGCTCTGGCGTTTGACGGGCGGAAAGGTCCATGCCACCGATGTGACCAATGCCTCGCGAACGCTTTTGCTCGATCTGCAGCAAGTGGCGTGGGAAGACGACCTGTGCCGTTTATTTTCGATCCCGCGCGCGATTCTCCCCGAGGTGCGGCCCAGCGCCGCCAGCTATGGAGCAACATCCGGGCTGGATTTTCTCCCCGACGGCATCCCGATCTGTGGTGTGGCAGGTGATCAACAGGCCGCCCTCTTTGGACAGTGTGGCTTTGCGAGCGGGGAAGCCAAATGCACCTATGGCACCGGAGCCTTTTTCCTGCAACATCTGGGAGGAGCACCCACTCTTTCGCGACATCGCCTTGTCACCAGCCTGGCCGCCACCACGGATGCACGTCCGCAATATGTCCTTGAAGGGAGCGTCTTCATCGCGGGCGCAGCGGTTCAGTGGCTGCGGGACGGCCTGAAGTTGATCGCCGCGGCGCCGGACATCGAGGAACTGGCGAGCCGTTCGGATCAGGAACAACCGATCCTCTTTGTTCCGGGTCTGGTGGGACTGGGAGCGCCCTACTGGGTGCCGGAGGTGCGCGGAGTGATCTTTGGTCTGACGCGCGCCACCACAGCGGCCGATCTGGGACGAGCCGCCCTTGAGGGAGTCGCGCTGCAGGTCGCGGATCTGGTGGAGTGCGCGGCCAGAGATGCGCACGCTCCCTTGCACGTCCTGCGCGTGGATGGAGGCATGTCCCGGAACGCTCGGTTCCTGCAGTGCCAGGCAGATTTTCTCGGGATGCCCGTGCTGCAAGCCGCCCAGGTCGAGTCCACGGCACTGGGGGCAGCCTATCTCGCCGGGCTGCACATCGGAGTCTGGCCCGACCTTGACGGTTTGCGTAAGTTGGCATCCGCCGCGCAGGAGTTCACTCCTCGGCTCGCCTCACCCGAGCGCGAACGACGCCGAACGCAATGGAAACGGGCGGTCGAGGCAGTGATCACTTTTTATCGAGCCGGAACTGATCCCGTAACTGAGTGAATTGTTGGTGTCGCTCCGGGGGCGGTGCCTTGCCACCAAAGGTGAGAAACACCTTGAATGCGGCGGCGCCGCTCCGATCGTAGAATTGGATGCTAAGGGTGTTCACCCCATCCATGTGTCCCGGTTTTTCCACGGCAAAGATTGCCGCCAACTGCGGCCAGCGGATGTGCATGTCGAGCGTCTTGCTCTGAACGTTGAAAAACTCTCCCCAGGTGCTAAAGCCACCAAACTGACCAATGACCTCACTCGTCACGCAGCCATTGCTAACAATCACGTGGACCTTGGCGATTCCTTCCAGCGCGCGGAGAATCTCTTCCCAGCGGCTGGGATCGAGTTCCACGACGCGCTCCGAGGGCAAGGCGCGGATCACCTCGACCTCGGGCACCCCCAGGTCGCGCGCCAGCTGAAGGGTCATCATCCCTGGATTCTTGCGCAACGCTTCCTGCACGCGCGTCCTCACCTCGGTCCCCGCTACCGTTGCGGTTTCGCTCATGATGATCCCTCCTTTTTCCGCGAAGACAGGGGCACTACCTGCATTCTACGCAGGGAGATCCCCGAGGCGCACCGGGAGGAGCTCTCAAGAGGCAAGTGGTCCGCCCGGGAGTTGCCGGAGCAGATTCACCATCTCAATCGCCGAAACAGCCGCTTCAAATCCCTTGTTACCCGCCTTGGCTCCGGCGCGATTAATCGCCTGTTCCAGGGTATCGCAGGTCAGAATGCCGAAGATCACCGGAACCCCGGTGCTGAGCGACGCCTGGGCCACACCCTTGGCTGCCTCTCCGGCCACATAGTCGTAGTGATCGGTATCGCCCCGGATGATTGCGCCGAGCGTGATCACTGCGGCATATTGTCCGCCGCTTGCCACGCGGCGGGCCACAAGTGGAATTTCAAACGATCCCGGAACCCAGATCAGATCGATCGCCTCGGCAGATACTCCATGGCGAAGCAGCCCATCGCGCGCGCCGCCGATGAGGTGTTCCACGATGAAGTGATTGAAGCGAGCCGCTACCAGGGCAAAGCGGCCAGCGGGAGGAGAGAAACTACCTTCGATAACCGCCATGATCGTTGAGGTCCCTTTGTGCGAAAGGCCACTGTCGTCCGGTCGTGTGGAAGGAACGACAGTGGCCAATCCCAGGCAGGTGGTTGTCTGAACGGCGATCAGCCGAGATTCATGCTATTGAGGAATTCGGCGTTCGTCTTGGTGCGGGCCATTCGGTTGGTGAGGAGTTCCATTGCCTCGACCGGGTTCATGTCGCTGAGCACCTTCCGCAGGATGTAGATCCGTCGCAGTTGTTCCGGATCCATCAGCAATTCTTCCTTGCGAGTGCCGGAGCGATTGATGTCGATGGCCGGCCAGACGCGCTTGTCGACCAGGCGGCGATCGAGGTGCAACTCCATGTTGCCGGTGCCCTTGAACTCCTCGAAGATCACTTCATCCATGCGCGAGCCGGTATCAATCAACGCGGTCGCCAGGATGGTCAGCGAGCCCCCTTCCTCGATGTTGCGGGCCGCGCCGAAGAACCGCTTCGGTTTGTGCAGCGCATTGGCGTCCACGCCACCGGAGAGAATCTTCCCGGAGTGCGGGACCTCGGTGTTGTACGCCCGGGCCAGACGAGTGATCGAATCGAGCAGAATGACGACATCGGTGCCGTATTCCACCATGCGTTTCGCCTTCTCGATGACCATCTCGCTCACCTGCACATGGCGTGAGGCGGGTTCGTCGAAGGTGGAACTGATCACCTCGGAGTGACTGCCCTTCACGGTGCGTTCCATCTCGGTGACTTCTTCGGGACGTTCATCGATGAGCAGGACGATGACGTAGCACTCGGGATGGTTGCGCAGCACGCTGTTGGCGATCTTCTGCAACAGGATGGTCTTGCCGGTGCGCGGCGGAGCGACGATCAGACCACGTTGCCCCTTACCGATCGGCGTGACCAGATCCATCACGCGCATGTTGATCTCGGAGGTGTCGGTCTCCAGGATCAGGCGTTTGTTGGGGTGCAGCGGGGTAAGGTCGTCAAAAACTACCTTTTGAGTCAGGATATCCGGATCCTGGTAATTGATGGCCTCGACCCGGAGAAGAGCGAAGTAGCGTTCGTTCTCCTTGGGGGGGCGAATCTGCCCAGCGACCACGGCCCCCGTGCGAAGGCCGAAACGACGGATCTGGCTGGGGGAGATGTAGATATCGTCGGGGCAGGGGAGATAGTTGTAATCGGGGCTGCGGAGAAAACCGAAACCATCGGGGAGGACTTCCAGCGTCCCCTCGCCGAACATCAGACCATTCTGCTTCACGCGTTCCTTGAGGATGCGGAAGATCAGGTCCTGTTTCTTCAGACCCGTGTAGTCAGTCAACTCCTCATCGCGGGCGATCTTGAGCAGCTGAGGCATGGTCATCTGCTGCAGTTCGCTGATGTGAGTGCTGCCCCGTTTGATTTCTTCATACCGATTGTTGATTTCCTCGTCGAAGCCGGCGATCTCCTCTTCATAGGAAGATCCCGGGCGCGGACGGGAAACCTCCATGGTCGTGGCTGCGTCGGGGGTGTCGTTGACACCGACGGGCGCATCAGCATCCATGGGATGATTGCCGTTGCCGACGGGCGCATCGGACTTGCTCCGGGTGCGTCGGACAGGGGTGGAACGGCTCTTGGCTTCGGCCATGGTTGATCTCTCCTACAGAATGGCTGGCGCGGAAGACAGGAAGCAGACTCGGTCGGGGCAGTGGGCCGAGACGACTCGGTACGTTGGCCCCGCGAGAGTTCCTGGCCGCGCTGGGGACACCGAAATGTCACCCGATGGGTACATCGCACGGCGCGCCAGCGGCAGGCAGTGCACAGGTTTGTGGTTGATGAAGTCCTTGAAGTTCAAACGGTCACCGAGAGGGGTTTCCTCTCCCTATAGAAATAACGCCGAGGCGTTCATGCACGAGCATGCTCCCAGTTCGCCAGCAGCGCCGCAACCTGGCGGCGCAGCTCCTCGCGGGAGCCAGAATTCTGAATGCACACATCCGCGCGCCGGGCTTTTTCCGCCAGCGGCAGCTGTGCCTGTTCGCGGTTTTCCACCTCCTTTGCCGTCCAGCCGCGCTGCACCGCAATCCGCTGCAGACGCAGCTCGCGCGGCGTATCTACAAACACCAGGTAGTCACAGCCGTCGGTCCATCCCGCCTCCAGCATCACGGCTGCGTCGAGGACAATGACGCGGTTGGCGGGATTCTGCCGGGCATTTTCCAGTTCGTGTCGTATGGCCGACTTGATCCACGGATGCACCAGACCTTCCAGCGCGGTACGTTCCTGGGGATCGCGAAAGACAATCTGCGCCAGGCGCGAGCGCACAATGGCGCCCTGTTCGTCGAGCAGTTGGGTGCCCCAGCGGGCCACAATCGCAGCTCGGATCTCCGGGACGTGGAGCGCCTGGTGACCCAGAGCATCGCCAGAGATGATCGTCCCACCGTGCTCGGTGAGCAATTGTGCTACCTCGCTCTTTCCGCTACCGATCCCGCCTACCAGCCCAACCACCAGGGGGGATTGAAGCCGGCTCTGTGATTGGGTAGATACGCCGCTCATGGAGTGTGCGGAACCTCGATCACATCGAGCCAGTTGGGCCCCCTGGCCACATCGACCTGGAGAGGAACTTTCAGGGCCAGCTGTTCCTGCAAGGGAGTGGTCATTTCATGGCGAACCAGGTGAACGAGCCGGTTTTGTTCCTCTGGGGGCGCCTCGAAGACCAGTTCATCGTGGATCTGCAATAACAAGCGGGCCCGCATTTGCTCCGCCCGCAAACGCCGATGCACACGCAACATGGCCAGTTTGATCAGGTCGGCCGCCGAGCCCTGGACCTCCATGTTAATCGCTTCGCGCTCGGGTTGATTGCGTTGCTGATAGGTGGAGTTTGGGCGGATGCCATCGATCCGTCGGCGCCGTCCCAGGATGGTGGAAACATAGCCATTCTGGCGACAATTTTCCAGCAGACGTGTTTGGTACTCCTGCACCCGTGGGTAGCGCGCGAAATAGGCGTCGATAAATCGGGCCGCCTCCTCACGCGGAATGCGCAAACGCTGCGCCAGCCCGTGGGCGCTGATGCCATACACCACCCCAAAGTTGACCGTCTTCGCCATCCGCCGATGCGCCGGCGACACGTCCGCCTCGCGCACCCCGAAGATCTCCGCGGCGACCGCCGAGTGAATATCGCGATCCAGGGCAAAGGCCCGGCACAGCGTGTCATCCTCGCAGAAGTGGGCGAGCAAGCGCAGTTCGATCTGCGAGTAATCCGCTGTCACAAGGAGCCAACCCGCCTCCGGGAGAAACGCCTGTCGAATCTGCTGGCCCTGTTCGCGCCGCACGGGAATGTTCTGCAGGTTCGGATCGCTGCTCGAGAGCCGGCCCGTGGCCGCCACCGTCTGGTTAAACGAGGCGTGAATGCGCCCGGTGCGGGGGTTGAGCAACTGCGGTAAGCTATCCACATAGGTACTTTTCAACTTCGCGATCTGCCGATGCTCCAGGATCTTCCCGGGCAACTCATGACCGGGGTGATCGGTGAGGGCCGCCAGCTTTTCGAGTGTCTCCTGATCAGTGCTCGCTGCCCCTGTCGTTCCCGTTTTGCGTTGGGGCGGCAGTTTGAGTTCATCGAACAGCACCTTGCGAAGTTGCGGCAAGGAACTGATCTGAAACCGATGCCCGGCCAACTGATAAATGCGACCCTCGATCTCGGTCAGTTGTGCTTCCATCTCCCGGCTGAGTTGCTCAAGACGCGGACAATCCAGACGAATCCCATTGAATTCCATCTCGGCAAGAACCGCGATCAAGGGGATCTCCACCTCGTGATAGAGAGGGGCGAGCGGGGAGGGTTTCCCGCTGCGATCCGGCTGCGCGAGTTGTTGTTCGAGCTGGCGCGTAAGGCGCCAGGCAACATCGGCATCTTCCCCGGCGTACTCCGCCACGCGCGCGGTGGCGACTTCATCCATGCGCAGTTGCGCTTGCTTTCTGGTTCGGGGCCCAATCAGGTCCGTAATTGGGATTACCTGATGATTCAGATACCGGCGTGCGAGATCTTCTAGATTATGACTGCGCTCCCCCGCATGCAAGAGGTAATCTGCCACCATCGGATCACCAGCGACTCCCAACACCTCAATTCCATGAGCCCGGAGAACCAGGAGATCGTATTTGATATTTTGATTGACCTTGCTCACCGCCGGGTTTTCCAGGATCGGCTTCAGGGCGGCTAATGTGGCATGAGGATCAAGCACGTTGGCATCGGCAGGTCCGCGCAGCGCGAGATACCAGGCTTCTCCTTCGCGCCACGACAGGGCAATCCCTACTATTTCGCATTCCAGGGGTTGCAAGCCCGTGGTTTCCAGGTCAATGGCGAATCGGGGACAACGGTGAAGTTCTTCGAGCACGGGCGCGAACTTCTCCGGCGTGTCGACCAGATGATAGGTGGCCTGCCAGTTGGCATCGCGCACCTTCCCGTCACCATTGGGTGCATTTGCCCCAAAGGGGAAAAGTTCCTCTTCAGGAAAGAGCAATTGCTGGCGTTCTCCCGCGGGGGCGGTGGCGGTGCGTACCTGGGCGAGCAACGATTGAAACCCCCAGCCCTGAAATAAGTTCTGCACCCTGGGCGCATCCCATTCCTGGAAGCGCCACGCCTCCCAGTCCAGTTCAATAGGCACATCGCGTGCCAGGCGGACAAGGCGACGGCTCAGCTCGAGGGTGGGGAGACTGGCGCGCAGGCTTTCCTGTTTCTTCGCACCGGGGACCTGATCGATGTGAGCGAGCAGATTCTCCAGAGTCCCGAACTGTTGCAGAAGACGCCCGGCAGTCTTTTCGCCGATTCCCGGAACTCCAGGGACGTTGTCGACCGAGTCGCCGACGAGAGTCTGAAAATCGACCGCCTGCTCGGGAGTGATCCCCCACTCGTCGAGCAATTCCTTGCGGCCGAACTCTTGTCGTTTGCGCAGGCTAAAGACACGAATGCGGTCGGAAATAAGTTGGCGGCAATCCTTGTCGCTCGAACAGATCAGAACGTCCAGGCCGCGCTCTGCACCGGCGTGGGCGAGTGTGGCGATCAGATCATCGGCCTCGTAATCTGGGTGGCTGACCACCGGAATGTTCATCGCCTGAAGGACTTCATGGATAAGCGGAATCTGCAAGGCCAGATCCGAGGGCATCTCGTCGCGATTCGCCTTGTATTGTGGGTAAAGCGCTTCGCGGAAAGTGGGCCCGGACGAATCGAAGGCACAGACCAGATACTCGGGTCGCTGTTTGCGCAGAAACATCATGTCACGGGCAAAGCCGAACAGCGCGTTGGTAGGCACGCCGGACGGGCTCGTCATTCGGTCACGAATGGCGTGAAAGACCTGAAAGATGAGACTATGTGCATCAATCAGGATCAGCCGATCAGAGTTTGTGTCAGGAATGGTGATGGTCATCCTCACCTGCAACGCGCGCAGTCACCGGGCTGGTCCATCCAGTCGCGCGCCAGAAGTCAGCGAGCAGTGTTGCAACCCAGCCGGACTGGGTGTGGCAGGGCACCGCAGGGCAAACCAACCCAGCGAGACTCAGCCGAGTCAAGGGGGTGGCAGGAGCGATCTTGTTCCCATGCGAACTCTGCCCGTCCAGGGTCAGGCAGCGGGCCAGCTCAAAAAGACCTGCAGTTCATGGTTCATCGAAGGTAATAGAACCTGTCCACTCTCAGGATCGGTTGATCGAGGGGAAGGTAGGAGGTTTCCGAAACACCGCCACGGGGTGGATTGTGGAGGAAACTCTTGCGCTCAGAACGGGAACGGCCAGGGGTCCGAGGATGATGGCAAAAGATCCCTGACAAACAGCCGTGGCTAGACGTTTATTTACAACAAGAAGTCTAAAGCGGTCTTCCCAGACTGTCAAGCCTTTTTGCAGCAGGGCCGTTCCTCGGCGCGCGGCACAATCGGCGTGACCAGCCTCTTTCGCCTTGCTCCGCGTGATTCCCTCCTTCGCCAGGTTAGGCACAATTGCCACGCTTCGCCGGATCGCGTGGAACTCGCCAATGTTCCTGGCTGATTCAATTGACACCTCTTCGCCAGCCTTTACACTAATATTAGCGGTTCTCTTCATGGCGCTCGTTCTGATGCCCGCAGAACCGTATCTTTTCTGGTGGCCCCTCCCCTCTACTGAGGTCCGACAGACATGGCAGCCAAAGGTGGTAAAGAATCCAACCAGGGACTGGTGATTGTCCTGGTGTTTTTCATCCTCGCCACGATTGGGCTCGGGGTGGGGACATACTATGGCTTTGCCGATCAGGATAAGCTGAAAGCCGACAAGAAGAAAGCCGACGGCGATCGCAAGAAGGCTGACGACGAACGCGATTTCTATCGCTTCGAGGCCAATCTCCTCCGTGCCTATCTGGGCATCCCGGTCGAGGGCAAAGCGCTGGAAGAACTGGCACAGAACAAGGCGAAGTTCGACTCCAATCAGTTTGGCGGCGGACTTTCCGATGAGCGCAAGAAGGAACTCGAAGAGTTGCGGAGCAAGCTCGTGAAGGATATCTTCGAAGGCAAACGCGCCATGGCCTGGGATGCCAACAAAAACCAGCCAGTGATTACCTACGAGGCGATGCTGGATGGCGCCCTGGCTCGGGTCAAGCAACTCGAGGATAGCCTCAAGACCGCCGAGGCC
>JAKOSN010000191.1 GCA_029777335.1 Planctomycetota bacterium | reverse complement strand
GGCTGGGTGGGGCTATCCTTGGCCAGGAGGGCAAAGATCACCAGCGTGAGAAGGACCGGGAGCAGCGCCAGGCCAAATACCGCGTGCCAGCCGTACATCTGCGCCAGGCGCGGGCCGAAGAAGGTAGCCAGCGCGGTGCCACTGTTCCCCGCCCCCGCGATCCCCATCGCCAGCCCCTGGTATTGCGGAGGATACCAGCGACTCGCCAGTGGTAGAGCGGCGGCGAAACTGGCCCCAGCCACACCCAGAAGGGCCCCGACCACCAGCAAGTGGGCAAAACTGCTCGCCCACAACCAGCCCAGGAGCAAGGGGACGAGCGTCAAGGTAAGCCCAACCAGGGCGGTCTTGCGTGCGCCAAAGTGATCCGTCGAGACTCCGAGAACTGGCCGGAGGATCGCTCCGCCCAGGATCGGCACCGCCACCAGCAGTCCCTTCTCGAAACTCGACATCGGAATGGTGCCGAGGATGGCGTTCGCCAGCGCGCCCAGAATCACCCAGACCATGAAACTGATATCGAAGTACAGGAACGCGCTAAAAAGAGTGGGGAGGTGCCCGGCACGGCGAAAATCTTTCAGGGTCATGGATTATTCTCGTTCTCAAGGGAAAAATCAACGGGGAGCGGTGACGGCTTGGGTGGGGGTTGCGTGGGCTCCGTGCACCGTCTCCCCGTGTGACGATGATGCCGACGGGGGGGTGATCTTCTCCACATTGACCGCGCAGAACTTCAGTTCGGGTTGCTTGGCGATTCGTCCAATGGCACTGATGGTGAGGTAATTGGCTGCGTTTTCCGGGGCAAACTGATCTCCCCAGTGAAACGGAAGGAAGACCATCCCCGGAGCGACCCCCGCGCTCAACTTCACCGGCAACTGGATGGTGCCGCGTCGAGAGGACACCTGCACGGGTTCGCCTTCGCCCACGCGGAGCCGCGCAGCATCGTGCGGATGCATCTCCACAAAGGGACCGGGCTCACGGCGAACGAGCTTCTCGCACTTGGCGGTGCGGGTGAGCGTGTGCCAGTGGGCATAAAGACGGCCAGTTGTCAGCACAAAGGGAAACTCGTGATCTGGCACTTCCCGCGGTTCCTTGTGCGGACGAGCGAGGAAGTGGGCGCGCCCATCAGAAGTGGGAAAACGCCCATCCTCGTAGCGTCGCAGAGTCCCTGGATGGTCCTCGCTCGGGCAGGGCCATTGCAGGTTCACCTCTCGGCGGAGACGAGCTGCGGTCATCCCGCTCATATCACAAGGACGCCCCGCAGTCAGCTGCCGAAACTCCTCCCACACCTCGGCGGCGGAACGGTAGGAAAACCCGGGCAATCCCATCGTTGCGCCCATTCGCGCCAGGATCTGCCAGTCGGGGAGGGCCGCTCCCGGAGGGGCGCACAGCTGGGGACTGAAGCTCACCATGCGCTCGCTGTTGGTGCTGGTCCACTCTTTCTCGGTCCACTGCGCGACCGGAAGAAGGATATGAGCCATCTGGGTTGTCTCTGTTGGGTGATAGGCGTCCTGTACCACCACCAGCTGCGCCTTCTCCAGTCCGCGGCGCACCTGGTGCAGATCGGGGATGCTCACCATGGGGTTGGTCCCCGCGATCCAGATCGCCTTCAACTTCCCTTTTTCCAGGGCGCGAAACATCTCGACCGCAGTCAATCCCGGGGTGGGACTGATACTGCCACGCGGTCGCTGCCAGCGCTCTTCCATCTCCTGGCGCTCGTCGGCATTTTCCACGAAGCGATAGCCGGGAAGCTGATGCGAGAGCAACCCCGCCTCCCGTCCCCCCATCGCGTTGGGCTGGCCCGTGAGCGAAAAGGGGCCCGCGCCCGGCTTGCCAATCTGTCCGGTCAACAGGTGCAGATTGATCAGGCTGTTGTTCTTCCAGGTGCCGACCGTACTCTGGTTCAGCCCCATGCAGTAGAAGCTGAGAAAGCCGCGGGCCTTTCCCAGGTGGCGAGCGATGGGTCGCAATGTTTCGATACGCAGGCCACAGACGGTGCTCAGTTCCTCCAGGTCCTGTTCGTGCAGGAATTCGCGGAAGGAAGCAAAGCCGTTGGTGTGAGCGTCGATGAAGGCATGATCGAGCGCGTCTTCTTCCACGAGCAGGCGGGCGAGCAGGTTGAGCAGGGCAATGTCGCCGCCCGGCGTGACGGGGAGATGAACATCGGCTTGCCGGGCCGTGAGCGTTCGGCGCGGATCGGCGACGAGGACGGTCAGATTGGGCCGTCGTTGCCGTTGTGCCCGCACTCGATCGAAGAGGACTGGATGGGCCTCGGCCATGTTGCTGCCGATGATGAAGATCACCTCGGCGTGGTCGATGTCGTCGTAACAGGTAGGGGGCCCATCGCTGCCAAGACTGCTGCGATAGCCTGCGACGGCGGCGGCCATGCACAGCCGACTGTTAGAATCGGTGTTATTGGTTCCCAGATGTCCCTTGAAGAGTTTGCAGGCCAGGTAGGCGGTCTCGGTATCGAGTTGCCCCGAGCCATAGAAACCGATGGCATCGGGGCCGTAGGTGTTGCGGATGTTAACAAGAATCTCGTGGGTGTAGCGCAGCGTGGTGTCCCAGTCCAGGGGTGTGAACGGGTCCGAGCGCGTGCGGCGCAGTTGCGGGTGAGTCAGCCGATCCGGTGTGTGCAGGGTTTCTCCCAGCAAAGCTCCCTTGGCACAGAGCGAACCGAGATTGGCGGGCGCATGCTCCACCCCGCGCACGCGCTCCGGCTGCCCGCTGCGCCCTTCCAGACGCAGTCGACAGCCCACGCCGCAGTAAGGGCAGATGGATTCTCCAATCACCGGCAAAGAACCATTCGTGCTCATAGTTCCTCTGGTCCGAGGTCACTGACGAGGGAGATACTTCACCAGCGGTTCCAGGGCATTGGCGAGTTGCTCACAGGGGACGTCGTACATCAGATCATGAGCCACCTGGGCGTCGGGCCCGGATTTGCCCCCACCGCAGACGTGGACCGCATCGACGATCTTGCCGTCGATCCGGGTTCGACAACCCTGCAGGCCGAGGGTGGCGGTCTGGTGCAAGGCACATCCCGCGGAACAGCCGGAAAGATGAATGGTGAGGGGCTTCAACTTCATCCCCGCGGTTTTCTCTTCCAGCTGGCGGGCCACCTGGATTGCCCAGTCCTTGGTGTCGATCAATGCCATGTGGCAGTAGTCAGTGCCGGTGCAGGCCACGAGACCCCGCATGATCGGCGAGGGGTCAAAGGAGAGCTCCTGGAGCAAGGGCTCCTTGGTGAAAGCGCCGAGCTTCTCCTCCGGGATGCCAGTGATGATCACGTTCTGCTGAACGGTGAGGCGAATCTGGCCGTCGCCATAGCGTTCGGCCAGGTCGGCGACACCGCGCATCTGAGCAGTGGTGATGCGTCCGACCGGGACCAGCAGTCCCGCGTAGTAACACTGGGGACCAGGATCGCGCGCCAGGTGTTTTTGCGGATGGATCCCAAGGTGTTCCACATGATGCTTGCGACGGATCTCGGGACCGGCGGTGTGCAAGGGGCGCCCCCAGCGTCGTTCCAGTTCCGCCCGAAACCAGGGGATTCCGCGCTCCTGGATCAGAAAGAAGAGGCGCGCCCTGGTCCGGCTTTCTCGATTCCCGTGATCACGAAAGATGCCCACGATGTGGCTGCACAACTCCGCTGCCTCCTGCGGGTCCACAAACACATCGAGGTTCTGAGCGGGCATGTATCCGCCCGAACCCTGTTTGCCCCCCACCAGGACGTTGAACCCGTTGACCTGTTCGCCCTCCAACTCGCGGTAGGAGGGAATCAACGCCAGATCCTGTGTTTCGGTATGACAGCAATTCTCCAGACATCCCGTGATGGTGACGTTGAACTTGCGCGGGAGGTTGGTGAATTCTCGGTTGTCCAGAAAGAGTTCGGTGAATTCCTTGCTGACGACGGAGGCGTCGAACAATTCATTGGGAGTGAGACCGGCCATGGGACAACCACAGACATTTCGGATATTATCCATCCCAGTCTGCTTGCTGTGCAAACCCACGGTGGCGAGCCTCTCCCAGATATCAGGGATATCGGCGATCGCAAACCACCGCATCTGGATCTGTTGGCGCGTGGTGATATCGCAGAAGCCCTTGCCGTACTGATCCGTGAGATCGGCAATCAGCCGGAACTGCTCGGCGTTGCTCAAACCGTTGGTCATGCGGATGCGCAGCATGAAATGACCCGGCGTCTGCTTGCGGAAAAACAGACCATGCCATTTGAAGAGTTGCTTGTCCTCCTCGGTCATTTCCTGCCACACGCCGGTGGAAGCGTAGCGCGCGATGTCGGGGAGCGAATCCAGCCCCTCCTTTTTCTGCTTCAGCAACTCGACCTTGTTTCCCTTGATCGAGCGTGGAGGCGCGGCCTGGGTGAGCAGTTCGCCCACAGAAGCCTGGCAACTTCCACATCCCTCGCCGGCACAGGTTTGTTCGGCGACACCCTCGATGGTGGTGCGCCCCGCCCGAATGGCGGCCCAGATGGTTCCCTTGGTTACCTTGCGACACATGCAGACCAGGGCATCGTCAAGGAGACGGCCGACAAGCGCGGGGGGAGGGGGAAGCGTTTCTTCACGCTGAAAACCCTGGGGACCGGCGTCGATCATGTCGTGTGGATCCATGGACGGAGCTTCCTCGGGGTGGTGCAACGGGTGCAGAACCATGGCATGGGCGGAACGGGTTGGAGTGAGTCAGGAGCAGCGCTCGGTGGAGAGGAAGAGCGTGGCGCAACTCAAATGACTGAATTGATCACATTGGTGCAATTGCTATGCCAATGCAGGGCAAGTGAAACGGCACTCGAATGAAGTGAAGGGATATGCAAGGGAACGATCGGTGAAATTCCTCTTCTGTCAGGGGTTGTCCTGACCAGTGTGCCTTACTCGCGCGCAGATGGTGCCCGCTCTTGCATCAATAAGAGAGACACAGAAGTGTTCGCCAGAGAAGCGGAACATGGAGATGCGGAGGGTCCGGCTCGTTCCCGTAGGTTCACGGCTCCTGTTGCCAGGGATCACCAGGATCGCGACAATCGCAGCAGGAAGGAATATCTCAGGGCGAGCGCATGCGAAGGGGATGGGAATGCAACGACTGTTCGCGATGGCGATGGTGGTGTTAACCGGCGCCCTGGTTCAGGGCGCCGACTGGCCGCAGTGGCGGGGGGTTCACCGGGACGGTGTCTGGGGGGAGAGCCAATTCCCGGAGAAGTTCCGCGCCGAGACCTTGAAGCCGCGCTGGCGTCAGCCTCTGGGCGGGGGTTATTCTGGAATCGCCGTCAGCAACGGCCTGGTCTACACCATGGATCTGCAGAAGAAGCCGCGCCAACTCGAACGTGTCCTCTGTCTGGATGCGGCCAGCGGAAAGACACTCTGGGTTCATTCCTATCCCGTTGATTATCAAAAGATGGAGTACGGGAACGGACCGCGTGCCACTCCGACGGTCCACAAGGGCCGTGTCTACACTTTCGGGGCGCGTGGGCATCTGTTCTGTCTCGATGCCAGATCTGGGAAGGTTCTCTGGGCGCGCGACACGGTGAAGGACTTCAAGGGACGCATTCCAACCTGGGGACACGCCTGTTCGCCGCTGATTCACGAGGGGAAACTGTTGGTACAGGTGGGAGGGCAACCCGATGCCTGTCTGGTTGCCTTTGATCCCGAGACGGGGAAGGAACTTTGGCACGGGTTGGAGGATCCGCCCGGTTATGCCTCTCCGGTGATTGCGCAGGGGAAGGGATGGCAACTCCTGGTTTACTGGACGCCTGAAAACGTGGTGGGGATGGACCTGGCGACCGGGAAAGTGCGCTGGAAGGTGCCGTTCAAGATCACCTACGGAGTGTCGATCAGCGATCTCGTCTGGCACGATGACGTGCTGCTCGCCTCGGATTACTGGTTTGGCACCAAGGCGATCACGCTCGACGCGCGGGGAGAGAATCCGCGCGTGATCTGGGAGGGAAAAAGGCTGAGTCTGCTGATGTCCACTCCGCTCTGGCGTGCCGGGCATGTTTATGCACTCGATCGCAACCAGGGGCTCAAGTGCGTGGAACTGAAAACGGGAAAGGTAAAGTGGGAAGGAGAGCACGTGACTCCGCGCGGGAGAAATCCCCAGGCAACGCTGGTCTGGGTTGGCAAACGCGCGCTGATCTTCAACGAAAAAGGAGAGTTGATCCTGGCGCGTCTCGGTCCTGAGCGATACGAGGAAATCAGTCGAACGCGCGTGTTGGACGGCGAAACCTGGGCCCATCCGGCCTATGCCGAGGGGTGCATCTTTATCCGCACCGACGAGGAGATCCTCTGTGTGCCGTTGACCGGCTCCTCCTGAGCAGCGAACGGCGACAGGGTGCCAGATCCACTCCCGGCCGTTCGCCGCCTGATCCCCACTTTCCTTTCAAACCAGACTTTCGAGGAGGTATTTCAGTTTGCGCACCTCGGGCTCGCGCGGTTGCCGCGCCTCGATTGAATCTCGAATGTCCACCGTGAGCAGCCGGTTGTACTGGAAGCGCGAGAGCTGAGCGATCACCCGGCCATATTCGATCTCCCCCTGGCCCACGCTCACCTGAAACTGATTGGGGCCGCGTCCCGTGTCGCGCAGATGGACGTGACGCACATAGGGATAAACGCTATCGAAATTGCGCACATGGTTGGCGCCCGCAATGTAATGACTGGGATCGAGAGTGAGGCCAAGCCCCGGCACGCGCTGACACAGAAGCACGGCAGTGTTGGGATCCTCGGTGAGCGTGCCACTCACCGTCGCGACCGTGAGCAGAATCCCGTCTTTCTCGGCGATGCGCAACAACCGGGTCAGGCGCTGCACTTCCTGGTCGAGCGGAGTGCCCGTGGGAGCTGCCGTCAGGGTGACGAGCGGCACGCGCGTCAGCCGGGCGAGATGGCAGATGGCCTGAAATTGGCGATCGAATTCCGTCTCGTCGTCGGCTTCAATCTCGACGGAGAAGGCCGCCGGAGTTAATCCCGAGCCGCTGCGTAAGGTGGCTGCTGCTGCGTGGACATCCTTGACCACCTCGGATGGTTTGAGATGAGTGCCATGCTCATGGATGGCCACATCGAACTTGTTGAATTCCAGTTCCGCGATGGTACGCAGGGCCTCGTCGAGCGGATACTTGCTGAAGCATAACGTAGAGCAAGCGACGTACACGATTCCCTCCGTGCTCTGGCATTGCGGGGTCTTCGACCCTGGCTCGATCCAGAGCGCGGCTATACCATGTCGTCGCTTGCCTGCCAAGAGCAGATTTTCCTTGGTCCCGGTCGTGTCAGGGGAACGACGCCGGACCGCGCTGGCTGTTGTCTGTCAGGGGGATGTCACTTCTTCCCCGGGAAGAAATGACCCGTGACTTCCATCTCCATCTTGTACAGCGATTTGCGTGCGGTGGCGTAGAGCGTTTTGCCCTCTTTCCCCCCGAAGGTGCAGTTCGCTGGTACCTCGGGGAGGCGGATGATCCCCAGCTTTTTCCCCGTGGCAGCGAAGACCTGAATCCCGAGTCCCGAGGTGATGTAGAGATTCCCCCGCGTATCGACGGTGAGTCCATCGCCGCCGCCATTCCCACTCGGCGTTGCCTGCGCGAGGGTACAAAAGACCTTGCCCTTGCCCAACTTCCCAGGTCCCTCCACGGGATACGCCATCATCTCCTTCTGCCCGCTGGGAATGACGTAGAGCGTTTTTTCGTCGGGAGAGAGGATCACTCCGTTTGGATTGGGGAGATCCTCGATCAGGCGAGTCACTTTTCCATTGGCCGCGAGGTAGTACACACAGGTCTTCCCCTGCGGCAGCGGTTTGGGCGCTCGATACTCGGGATCGGTGAAATAAACCCCGCCGTGCTGATCGATGACCAGGTCGTTGGGAGCGTTGAAGCGTTTGCCCTGGTAGCTATCCGCCAGAACGCGCCGTTCCTTGCCATCCGGGCTGTGTGCCACCACGGCGCCATCCATCTCGCAGGCAAGGATCTCGCCCGCCCCGTTGACCATCAACCCATTCGCATGGCGCGATTTCTCCGTGAACACACTCAGTTTGCCGGCGAGATCCATTTTGTAGATGCGCTCCCTGGGGATGTCGGTGAAGTACAGATTCCCCTTGTGATCGCGGGCAGGGCCCTCCGTGAACTCGAAGTCGGTGTGAACCTTCACCACGTCTCCCACCGGACCGATGCCGGGGATTCGCGTCGGTTTCGGTTCCGCAGCGCTGGCAGGGAGCAGGAAACAACTCAGCACTCCGAGAACTGGCAAGATCATCGTTGGCCGAACCATGGTCGCTCTCCACGTCTGGTGGTCCTTGGATCCTCAGGCACCTTGCCCAAGCGAACGGTGCGTGGTCCGATTATCGCTCAGGCCAACAGCGAAGCAAGAGGCCACTCGCGCGAGCCTCCCATAGATCGACAGAAGCAGGAATCCTAACGAGGAAGCGAGCAGCGCTAATGCGAGAGCCCTTGCCTATCGATCCCCTTCTCCCTGAGATCGCGGCGAGTCTGCGTAGCCATTCCGCGCTGGTGCTGCGGGCGCCGACCGGAGCAGGGAAAACCACGCGCGTTGCTCCCGCCCTGCTGGCTACCGACGTTGCCAGGGAGGGGGCGATTCTTCTGCTCGAACCGCGTCGCCTCGCCGCGCGCGCGGCGGCCGGGCGCATGGCTCAGGAACGCGGGGAGCGTGTTGGCGAAACGGTTGGCTATCAGGTGCGCTTCGAGCGCCGGCTTTCTGAACGAACGCGGATTCAGGTTCTCACACCCGGTATCCTTCTGCGCCGGCTCCATGACGATCCTTTCCTGGAAGGGTGTGCGCTGGTGCTCTTTGATGAGTTCCACGAAAGAAGCCTGGAAAACGATCTCGCACTGGGGATGGTGCGCCTGTTGCAGCAAACGGTGCGCCCGGATCTGCGCCTCGGAGTGATGTCGGCCACGTTACCCGCTTCCTCGGTGGCTCACTATCTTGGCAATTGTCCGGTTCTCACCTGTGAAGGGCGACTCTTTCCGGTCGAAATTCGCCACGAACCTCGTTCCGAGTCACAACCCTGGCCACGTGCGGTCGCCCGTGCAGTGCAACGCTGGCTGCCACGCACTTCCGGTGATCTGCTGGTTTTTCTCCCTGGATTGCAGGAAATCCGCCAGACGATGCGCGAGCTACGCGCCCTCGCCGAGGCAGAGAACCTTCTGCTCATGCCCTTGCATGGCGACTTGCCTGCCGAACAGCAGGATGCCGCCCTGCTCCCGCAGTCGCGACGCAAGGTGATCCTGGCGACCAACGTCGCGGAAACCTCGGTTACGGTGGAGGGAGTCACGGCAGTGATTGACACTGGCCTGGCACGCATCCTCCGCTTTGATCCTCACGTGGGGCTTGATCGGTTGCGGGTGACTCCCATCGCCCAGGCATCCGCCGAACAGCGTGCGGGACGAGCAGGGCGCACACAGCCCGGCGTCTGTGTGCGCCTTTGGAGTGAAACCTCGCATCGTGGGCGAGCGGCTCAAACCGAGTCAGAGATACTCCGTGTGGATCTCGCCGGGGCGATCCTGCAACTTCTCACCCTGGGAGAGACGAACCTGGAACACTTCCCCTGGCTCGAACCGCCGCCGCTTGCAGCGGTGGAGCAGGGAATTGGCTTACTACGTCGTCTTGGGGTGATCAATGAACAGGGAGTGACAGCCCTGGGACATACCATGGCGCGCCTCCCCCTCCATCCCCGGCTGGCGCGGCTACTGCTCGAAGGGCAGCGATTGGGCCAACCCGAGCGAGTTGCTCTGGCGGCGGCTCTTCTGTCGGAACGCGATCCCTTTTCCTGTTCAGTCGAGGAACTGCCCGGTGGCAGCAAGCCGCAATGGGTCAGCCGTTCCGATGTGCTCGATCGAGTGGAGAGCTTGATGGAATATGAGAAGGGGCGATGCACAGGGTCTGCCCGGGGAGTGTTGCATCGCGGGGCAGCGCGCCATGTCCTCCTTGCACGCGATCAGTTGCTTCGCTCCCTCCCGCGCCACTCAACCCAGCCCCTGACACAGCGGTGCTCGCCCGAGGAGGGGGTTTTGCGCGCCTTGCTGGCGGCCTTTCCCGATCGACTGGCTCGGCGACGTAAAAGTGGAAGCCGCCGAGGAGTGATGGTCGGGGGGAGGGGAGTGCGCCTCGCCGCTTCCAGTGGGGTGCTGGAATCGGAGTTGTTTCTGTGCATCGATGTGGATGCAGGGACCACCGAGACCCTGGTGAGACAGGCCTCGGCAGTGCAACGCGACTGGCTCCCTGCTGATCAGCTACAGACGCGAACGGAGGTGATCTTCGACGCCGAACAGGAACGAGTGCTGGCTGTGCGACGCCTTCATTTCGCCGATCTTCTTCTCGAAGAAACTCCGGCTCACTTTGCAGACGAGGCACAGGCCGCCCAGGTGCTTCTCGAGGCGGCAAGAACCAACCTGGCGCGCGTGCTCCCCCCAGCAGAGAGCCCGGCAACAGGCTTTCTCAAGCGGGTGCGCTGGTTGCGTGAGTGGCTCCCGGAACTCAATCTCCCTGCCTTCGACGAGGCAGAACTGAAGGCGGTCCTTGGCTGGCTGGTGCCCCGATGTCGCTCGTTCGCAGACCTTCGGCGTGCGGACTGGTTCAGCGCGTTGCAAGGAAAGTTGACCTATGACCAGCAACAGGTGCTGGCGCGCGAGGCGCCGGAACGGCTGGAAGTACCCAGCGGGAGTCGATTGGCTCTGCACTACGAGCCTGGCCGGGCTCCCATCCTCGCCGTTCGGATTCAGGAGGTGTTCGGTCTGCGTGAGACGCCGCGCCTGGCCGCGGGGCGGGTGCGCATCCTGCTCCATCTGCTGGCGCCCAATCATCGTCCGCAACAGGTCACCGAGGATCTGGCCAGTTTCTGGGCAAACACTTATCCCCTGGTTCGCAAGGAGTTGCGGGCGCGCTATCCCAGACACGCCTGGCCCGAGGATCCGTGGAACGCCCCGGCGGAGCGCCATCCGCGGCGAAATCGAACGAATTGATTTGCACTCTCGGATAGCAGATCGAGGAGCACTTCATATCATTACCGAAACGTGAAGATCGCGTGATGAATTGATGTCGAGTCGCCCCCGCTACTCCAAAGGGGAGTGTATGCGATTCAGTCTCCTACCGCGTGAGATGAAGTTCTTTGATATGTTCGATGAGGCGGCAGTCATCCTCAGTCGCTCAGCTACCAAGTTTCACACCCTCGTCGCCGAGTTCGATCGTCTGGAGGAGCGCAGCGACGATTTGACCCGCGAGGAACGAGCGTGCGACGAGGTGGTTCGCCGGATTATTGTCGCCCTGGATTTGACCTTCATCACCCCATTTGATCGAGAAGATATTCACGCCCTGGCCACCTCGATTGACGATATCCTCGACAACCTGGAAGAAACCGCCTATCGCTTCGCCGAGTTTCGCATCGATCGGCCGACGACGCAGATGGTGGAGATGGCGCGCATTATTCGCGATTGCGCCAGCAACGTGGAGCAATCACTCAAGCTCTGCCGCGATCTCCGTAATGCCAGCCAGATTCAGAAATACCTCGAACAAATCACCCGCCTTGAGAATGAGGCAGATAGCATCTATCGCTCCAGTGATAGCGCGCTCTTTGCCAATCCTCCCGATGTTCTGCATCTGATCAAGCTCCGTGAGTTGTACAGCTGGCTTGAGGAGACCGTCGACGCCTGCAAGGATGTGGCTCAGGTGATCGCGAACATCATCATCAAGGGAGGCTGACGATGCATCTGGAACAGCTCACCTTCGGCCACTTTCCGTGGACCGAACTTAGCTTCACTGTCTGGGTGCTGATCGGGTTGGCTCTCCTGTTCGACTTCCTGAATGGGTTTCACGACGCGGCCAATTCCGTGGCAACGGTGGTCTCCACCCGAGTTCTCAGTCCGCAGACGGCTGTGATCTGGGCAGCCGTATTTAACTTCATCGCCTTTCTCGTCTTCCCGCTGGGAGTGGCCAAGACGATCGCCGAGGGGATCGTTCACCCCCAGATGATCGACGACGCCCGCAACTCCGTCCTGGGAGCAACCCTGATTGCCGCGTGTGTCTGGAATATTCTCACGTGGTTTCTGGCCCTGCCCACCAGTTCCTCGCACGCCCTGATTGGCGGGCTCATCGGGGCGGGGCTTGCCAAGACGGGAACGCTCGAGGTCCTGGTCTGGAGCGGGCTGTTCAAGACCGTGCTCTTTATCTTTGTTTCACCCTTTGTGGGTCTGGTGTGTGGCCTGGTGATCGGTGTGGCAGTTCACTGGCTCTTCCGGCGAATGACTCCGCGCCGCGTGGATCAGGTTTTTCGCAAGGGCCAGCTTCTCTCGGCGGCCTGGTTCAGCCTGAACCACGGTGGGAACGATGCCCAAAAAACGATGGGGATCATCTTTGTCCTGATCGGGGCCACGGGGACGTTGGGGAAGGCGGGGGGAGAGGTGATCCGGCCCGCCGAGGTGGTGATTGCCTGTCACCTGGTGATTGGCCTGGGAACCCTGTTTGGGGGATGGCGCATTGTGAAAACGATGGGTCAACGCATTTTGCGCTTGCGCCCCGTGGAGGGCTTCTGTGCCGAGAATGGGGCGGGATTGGCACTGGCGCTGGCAACGTCGATTGGAGGGATCCCAGTCAGCACGACGCACACAGTCACGGGTGCGATTGTCGGCGTGGGCGCCTTGCGACGACTTAGTGCGGTGCGTTGGGGCGTGGCTGGCCAGGTGGTGTGGGCGTGGATTCTGACCATTCCCGGGGCGGCATTGGTGGCAGCAATCAGTTGGTGGGTGCTCCGAGCCTTTGGAGCCTGAGCGACCAAAGGGGGTGTCTCAGGGGACGGGTGGCGAGCGATCCCTTCGTCCCCCGAGGCAGAGACACGCCCAGGCGAGGCGCATTACACACCAACGGGCACCTCGATCTCTTCGGTCCACACGACCCGACGTTGGTGGATCTCTTCCCGATCAACACGCACATCCGGGGGCGCCGAGATCGCCAGACGAACCTTGTTGCCCTGAATGGAGACGACCGAGATCTTGATGTTATCGTTGATGACGAGTGCTTCATTGATCCGACGCGATAGTACCAGCATGATTCCCTCCCGACTGGTTGCGAGGTCCGCAGTTTGTGGATGACGCGTGTCTGATCTGAAGTCTGCGAGTTGTTGGTTGCGTTCACAGCACGTCACCCGTGTGTGAATGGCAGAATCCAGGTATGCGACACAGGATGAACCAAGGCAACCATTGCCTGAGCTACGCCAGGGTCGGCGCAGGCCGTCACCCCAATCCAATCGTAGGAATGGGTGAGGATAGATATGTGCGATGCCGGAGGAACCATCCTCTCAGATCACAGGGGTTGATGTTCATCTTCTGGACCCATCTTGGGCCCGTCGCTCATCTCATGTTTGAGACAATACAAAGGAGTGGCAAATCGTGTCAAGGGATCTTGAGAAAAAAAGCACGAAGTGGGCGAAAGGGGGGAACGACGGCCCCGGGAGTTTTCTTCTTGGCGTCTCCCGAACCAGGCTGTAGGATACTGGTCGATCGGATAACCCATGGCGGGTTGTCGTGATCGGGTTGTGAGAACCCATGTGGCACCTGGATTGGCAGGCACCACGTGGGTTGTGTTTTTTTCTGAGGATGTCACCCCCCGATCGTCATGGATGCCGATACCGTTTACCAACGCTACCAGGAACTGCAACACTACGTCGGCTGGACCGACGCGGATGCTCGTCGTGTGCAGGCGGTCGCTGCTCGCCTTGAACCAGTGCTCCCCGCCCTGGTCGAGGATTTCTACCAGCAGATCGATCGGAATCCGAAGGCCCGGCGAGTAATTACCGGCGGCGAGGAGCAGATCACCCGTCTGAAGGGAACGCTGTTGAAGTGGCTGCGGGATCTGCTCCATGGACCCTACGACCAGGAGTACGCCCAGAGGCGCTGGCGTTGTGGGTGGCGCCATGTGGAGATCGGGCTGGAACAGGTCTACACCAATGTTGCGCTGTCGCGCCTGCGCAGGGGATTGCTGCGGGCGCTGGAGGAAATCGCTCCCGCCGATCACGCCACGCGACAATCCCTGGGCACGCTCCTCGATCTCGATCTCGCCATCATCGAGGATGCCTATCAGAGCAATTACACCCTCCGTCAGCAGGCCAGCGAACGGCTCGCCACCATTGGGAAAATTGCCGGCGGGATCGCCCATGAGTTGCGTAATCCCCTGAATGTCATCAACACCTCGATCTATTTCCTCCTCAACGCCCGGTCGCCTACCCCGGAGAAGGTGCGGGAACATCTTCTGCGCATTGAAAGACATGTCACCCTGAGCGACAACGTGATCTCGGCGCTTTCCAGCTTTGCGCGTTTGCCGGCTCCCGTGGTTCGTCCCTTCCCCGGTGCCGAATGTGCGCGTGAAACGCTGGAGTTGAACCCTCCGGGAGCGGCGGTCACCATCGTGTGGGAATGGCCCGACGGCGTGCCGGATATCCTGGCTGATCGCGATCAGTTTCGCATCGTGCTGGGCAATCTCCTGCGGAACGCCAACGAGGCGATGCCGGATGGGGGCAAGCTGACGATCGCTGCTGTGGATTGTGCCGGCTTTGTCGAAATCAGTGTCACCGATACCGGAGTTGGGATCGAGCTGGATCAACAACATCGGATCATGGAACCGCTCTACTCCACCAAGACGAGAGGGTTGGGATTGGGACTCGCCATTGTGCAGTCCATCCTGGAAAAACAAGGGGGATCGTTGAGCGTGGAGAGCCAGCCCGGTCAGGGAAGCCGCTTTACCGTGCGTTTGCCGCGAGGGTCTACCGCGAATGGGGAGTCCTGATGAATCGCTTACCAAGCATCCTCGTTGTGGATGACGACCGAGATACCTGCCTGAATCTTGCCGATATCCTGGGAGAGCTGGGCTATCGTGTGAAGGTGGCTCATGATGGGCCCAGCGCGGTGGAGTTGGTGCGCCAGGCACCTTACGATGTCGCCTTGCTCGATTTGAAAATGCCCGGGATGAATGGGGTCGAACTCTATCGCGCCATCAAGCAACTGCGCGCCGGGACGGTGGCCATCATCATGACCGCCTACGCGAGCCAGAAAACTGCCCACGAAGCGCTGTCGGCGGGGGCCTGGCAGGTTCTGGCCAAACCCATTAATCTCCATCGTGTGCTCGACCTGGTCCATCAGGCTCTCGACCAACCGTTGCTCCTGGTCGTGGATGATGACCGGGAGTTCTGCGCCAGTCTCTGGGACATTCTTCGCGAGCGTGGCTACCGGGTGGCAGTGGCAGGCGACTGCGACTCCGCCGCTCGACAACTCCATGAGGAAGCCTTCGACGTTGTCCTGATCGATATGAAACTCCCCAGGTGCACCGGCAACATGATCTATCACCTGGTGCGCCAGTCCAATCCGTCGGCACATACGATCGTGATCACCGGTTATGCGCGCGACATGGAACACGCCATCAACGAGATCGTGAATCAGGGGGCGGATGCAGTCTGTTACAAACCCTTCGATGTGCCGAATTTGCTCGGGATGCTCGGTCAACTGGTGACCAAACCACGCCAGAACGAATCCGCACCGGACTGAGGGGCATGGGATGGTCACAACCACAGGCAACCGGCTGCGCATCCTGGTCATCGACGATGACAGCGATACGTGTATCAATCTCCGCGATATTCTGGAACTGGACGACTGGGAAGTCGAGGTCGCTGGCACTCTCCGCGAAGCGCTCACGCGAACCAACTGGGACAGTTACACGGCGATCATTCTGGATCGGCGTTTGCCGGATAGCTTTGCGGAGCAGGCCCTTCCGCTCTTGCGCGAACTGGCTCCGCAAGCGAGCATCGTTGTGGTCACGGGGTCTGCCGATGTCGAGGGGGCCGTCTCCGCGCTGCGGCTGGGGGCCAACGATTACATCCTCAAGCCGATCAACGCGAGCGAACTGCGGACCCGCCTCGGACGCATCGTTGAGTGCGGTCGGAATGCCCAGGAACTCGAAAAACAGGAGAACATCCTTCAGTCGGTTCTGAACACCATCAGTGAGGCGGTCCTGGTGGTCGATGGGGAAGGGCGAATTCAGCTGTGCAATCCGGCCATGGAGTCCCTGGTCGGCCCTGTGCGAGTCGGAGTCGGGCCAGAAGGGTGGCCGCACCGCAATCTTACGTTCCTCCCGGATACCATCACCCCCTATCCGCCGGAGCAACTTCCTCTTTCGCGGGCCCTGCGCGGTGAGGTGGTCACCGATGCCGAGGAGTTTTTTCGCCTCCCCGAAGCGAATCGGCATATCTGGGTGAGTGCCAATGCCAGCCCGCTGCGCGATCCACAGGGGCAGTTGCAGGGAGCGGTTGTGGTTTTCCGCGATATTACGGAGCGTAAAAGAGTAGAAGAAGCGTTGCGCCGTGAGCGCAATTTCGTCTCTGGGTTGATCGACACGGCGCAGGTGATTGTTCTGGTTCTTGATCCCACGGGTCGGATCGTGCGCTACAATGCGTTCTTTGAGGAACTTTCAGGGCGGAAATTGTCGGAGATGATAGGCAAGGACTGGGTCACCAGTTTCCTCCCACCAGAAACGCACCTGGCAGCGCGGGAACGCCTGCGCGCGCTGGTGGCGGGAACGCCCCTGGGAGGCATTGTCACCCCCATCGTCACGGTTGACGGCACCGAACGCGAAATCGCCTGGTGGTATCGCATGCTGCGCGAGGGGGGTGGGGGGAATCCCGGGTTGCTCGCCATCGGACACGATGTGACCGAACTGAAGCGCGTGCAGGAAAAACTTGTGCAATCGGAACGGCTGGCGGCGATTGGGCAGATGATGACCGGCCTGGCGCATGAGAGTGGCAATGCCCTGCAGCGCAGCCAGGCGTGTTTGCAAATGCTGGCACGCCGGGTATCCGATCGTGCGGATGTGCGCGACCTGGTGGATCGCATTCAGGCGGCCCAGGATCACCTGTTGCATCTGTATGACGACGTCCGTGGCTATGCAGCTCCCATCAGGCTCCAGCTGGAGGTGTGCCATTTGCCCCAATTGTGGCAGCAAGCGTGGGAAGATCTGGGGGTCCTGCGCCAGGGGCGAAGCGCTTGCCTGAAGGAACGTTTGAATGGGGTCGATCTGCGTTGTCGCGGCGATGCCTTTCGTCTCAAGCAGGTCTTTCGGAACATTCTGGATAACGCGCTGGCGGCCTGTCCGGATCCGGTGGAGATCGAGATCAGGAGTCGGGCCTGTTGCAAGGATAATCGCGAGATGCTGCAGATCTCTCTGATCGACAACGGCCCCGGATTGTCTGCCCAGCAGCGGCATCAACTTTTTGATCCCTTTTACACAACCAAAACCCGTGGGACGGGACTTGGTTTGGCGATCGTTCGGCGCATTGTCGAGGCGCACGATGGTCAGGTGGAAGTTGGCGAGAGTGGTCCTCCGGGATGCGAAATCCTGATCACACTACCACGGGAGGTGCAATGAAGCGTTCCTTGCGAATCGTGGTTGCGGACGATGAACGCGATATGCGTGATTTTTTCATGGAGTTCCTTCCCACGCTGGGGCACGAGGTCGTTGGCGCGGTCGGCAACGGTCGAGACCTGCTCGATGTCTGTCGGCAGCAACGGCCCGACCTGGTGATTACCGACATCAAGATGCCCGACATGGACGGGATCGATGCTGCCACCGAACTCTATCGCGACCTTCCTGTGCCGGTCATTCTTGTGTCCGCCTATCACGATCCGCAATTGCTCGCGCGGGCAGAGGCGGACCACATTCTTGGCTATCTGGTCAAGCCGATCAAGGACAAGGATCTGCAACCAGTCATCACCATCGCCACGCGCCGTTTTGAGCAGTTTCAACATCTGCAACAGGAGGCGGCCGATCTGCGCCAGGCGCTGGAAGATCGCAAGGTGATCGAACGCGCCAAGGGAGTGTTGATGAAGCGGGGGCTGATGGACGAGAACGAGGCGTTTCGGCGCCTGCAAAAACTGGCCAGCGAGAAGAGTCGCAAGCTTGTGGAGATCGCCCAGATGATCCTTGTCGCGGAGGAAGCCGTCCAGCCCGCGGGGCGCTGAGGAGGCGGGGAAAGCGGGCCGACTGCTCCGACGTGAGGCGAGCCCTCCACTGTGTTGCCCGGTCGGCCTGGAGGTGGAATCTGTATAATGGAGGGAGTGGTTGTTCCTCCTTTCGACGCAGGTATGTCACGTGACCATTCCCCGGAGTCCCGCTCCAGCACAGGACGATGCCACGACAGCAATCACCAAGCATCCCGCCAGTCGTGGGCGCACACTGGTCTTTCAGGCGCGCGCGGTGACCAAGGTCTACCACATGGGCGAAGTGGAGGTTCACGCCCTGCGCGGGGTTGATCTCGATCTGTTCGAGGGGGAGTTTGTGGTGCTCCTCGGCCCTTCGGGGAGTGGAAAGTCGACGCTGCTCAACATCCTGGGCGGGCTCGATGTCCCGACCTGCGGGGTCATCCGCTATCGCGAACAAGAACTGACTGCGTTTGATGATGCAACCTTGACGCGCTACCGGCGGCAGTGCGTGGGGTTTGTCTTCCAGTTCTACAATCTCATCCCCAGCCTGACGGCGCGCGAAAACGTGGCCCTGATCACGGAAATTGCCGATGATCCCTTGCCGCCCGAGGAAGCGCTGGCGCTGGTGGGGTTGTCGCAACGTATGGATCATTTTCCCTCGCAATTGTCTGGGGGAGAACAACAACGGGTGGCGATCGCGCGGGCCATTGCCAAACGCCCCCAGGTCTTGCTGTGCGATGAACCGACGGGGGCGCTCGATGTCACCACCGGCGTGGTGGTGCTGGAGGTGATCGAACGCATCAACCGCGAACTCGGCACCACCACCGCAGTAATTACGCACAACGCCATCATCGCCGATATGGCCGATCGTGTGATCTCCCTTTCGGATGGTAAAATTCACGGAGTGCGCCTGAACGAGCGGAAGTTGAGCGCCCACGAACTTTCCTGGTGACAACTCCATGACCGCCCTCGATCGCAAACTGGTGCGTGATCTCCTGGGGATGAAAGGCCAGGTGTTTGCGATCTGCGCCGTGGTGGCCAGTGGAGTCGCCACCTTTACGATGGCGCTGACGACGATGCAATCCCTCAAGGAAGCCCAGGCGACCTACTACGAACAGCAGCAGTTTGCCGATGTCTTTACGCATGTTAAACGGGCCCCGGTCACCCTGGAGGAGCAGGTGCGCGCGCTCCCGGGGGTGTCTGTGGTGGAAACACGCATTGTCGCCGAGGTGACTCTGGATATTCCGAGCCTGAAAGAACCTGCCTCGGGCCGCCTGATCTCGCTTCCTGACTGGCACGAACCGCGCTTGAACGGGGTGCATCTGCGTACCGGACGCCTCCCTGAAGTGGGACGCAAGAATGAAGTGGTCGCCAGCGAGGCGTTCATGGAAGCGCACCAGCTTGTTCCTGGAAACAAGATTAAAGCAGTCCTCAATGGGCGTAAACAGGAGCTGACCGTGGTCGGGGTCGTGCTCTCTCCGGAGTACATTTTTCAGATCCGTCCTGGCGACCTTCTCCCCGACGACAAACGCTTCGGGGTCTTCTGGATGCGCTATACTGAACTCGCGGCGGCGTTCGATATGCAAGGCGCCTTTAATGACATCTGTCTGTCGCTGGCTCCCGAGGCGAATGAACAGGAAGTCCTGCGCCGCCTGGATCGCCTGACCGCGCCTTATGGTGGTGATGGGGCTTATGGCCGCATTGATCAGCTTTCGTATCGCTTTGTGCGCGATGAAATCACTCAGCTGCGTGTGACCGCGATCATCGCGCCTTCGGTGTTTTTTTCGGTTTCGGCGTATCTGCTGAACGTGGTGTTGTCGCGCATCATCGCCACGCAGCGGGAACAGATCGCCGCCCTGAAGGCATTTGGGTACACCCACCTGGAAGTTGGCATCCACTACATCAAGATGGTGCTGTTGATTGTGGGGGTCGGGGTGGCGCTCGGGACGGGTGTGGGCATCTGGCTGGGGCAGGGGCTCACGGTGATGTACACCAAGTTCTATCGCTTCCCAATCTTTGCCTATCACTACGATCTGAGCGCGCTCATGCTCTCCCTGGGGCTTTCGAGCGGGGCTGCCTTGCTCGGGACGCTGACATCGGTACGTCACGCGGTGAAACTCCCTCCCGCTGAGGCGATGCGTCCCGAGCCGCCGCCCACCTATCGCGCGACTCTTGTCGAACGACTTGGGATGCAGCGCTTGCTCACCGCCCCTGCGCGCATGATCCTGCGCAACCTGGAACGAAAACCGTTGCAGGCGTTTCTCTCGGGGTTTGGGATCGCTCTGGCGGCCTCGGTCCTGGTCCTCGGGAGCTTCACCGAGGATGCGGTCAATTATCTCCTGGAGTTTCAGTACCACATCTCGCAACGACAACAGCTGACTCTCACGTTCACCGAACCGAATTCCATCCGTGCGATCCATGAAGTCCAGCATCTCCCCGGCGTGCTGCATTGCGAGGGGTTTCGCACCGTGCCCGTGCGCCTGCGCCATGAAAATTACTCACGGCGGCTGGGGATCATGGGTTTGCCCACCGAACCCGTGCTCAATCGCGTGCTTGACGAGGATCTCAGCGTGCTCTCCATGCCATCGCAGGGGTTGATCCTGTCGAAGAAACTGGCGGAACTGCTTCAGGTGAAGGTGGGGGAGGTGGTCCGGGTTGAAGTGCTGGAGGCAACGCGTCCGGTCCGAGAGGTTCCGGTCGTGGGCATCGTCGCCGACTTCGCGGGGAGCAATGCCTACATGGATATTAACGCTCTGCAACGTCTGGTTGGCGAGGGGGAGACCTACTCGGGGGCGTATCTCTCCGTGGATACCCTGCATTTGCCCACCCTCTACCACAACCTCAAGGAGACGCCCAAGGTGGCGGGAGTGACCGTGCAGGAAGCGGCCATTTCCAGTTTTCGCGCGACGATGGAAGAGAATATGCTCCGTATGCGGACCTTTAATGTGATTTTTGCAAGCATCATCGCCGCCGGAGTGGTGTACAACACGGCACGCATCTCGCTCGCGGAACGCAGTCGGGAACTGGCCACGTTGCGAGTCCTTGGGTTTACGCGCGGCGAAATCTCTTCTATTCTGCTGGGAGAGCTGGCGGTGTTGACCCTTGTCGCCATTCCCTTTGGCCTGGGGATGGGATACCTCTTCGCTGCGATCGCCGTGGCCGCTCTGGAGACCGATCTGTTCCGCATTCCGCTGGTGATCAACGCCTCGACGTATGCGTTCGCGGCGAGCGTGGTCCTGGTGGC
>JAKOSN010000190.1 GCA_029777335.1 Planctomycetota bacterium | reverse complement strand
ATGGTGTTGAGCCCGAAAGGCCGGTTCCTCTATGTCGCCAATGCCAACAGTGATAGCGTTTCCGTGCTCGACACCGCTGCGGAGAAGGTGGTGGAAACGATCTCCTGTCGCCCGCAGGGACGGCTCCCGTTTGGCAGTGGATCCAACGCCCTGGCGTTGAGCCCCGAGGGCGCCACGCTCTATGTCGCCAACGGAACCAACAACTGTCTGGCCGTTGTCAAGCTGTCGCGTCAGGCGAGCGAGGCGAAGGAAGCGACAGGGGAGAAAAGTCAGGTCGTGGGATTGATTCCGACCGCCTGGTATCCCGGCGCGATCAAGGTCTCCACGGATGGCAAGAGGTTGCTGGTTGCCAACATCAAGGGGTATGGCTCACTCGCCCCGCCCAAGGAGCGCGAGGAGAAAAAGGATCCCACGGGGAAGGTGCTCACCCCGACCAAAAAGAATTCGCATGATCATCTGGGTGTCATCTCGATCATCGAGGTCCCCGAGAGCGCTCAACTGGAGAAATACACTGCCGAGGTCAACCGCAACAACCGCCTGGCGTACAGCCTCGCCGGACTGGAGAAACCGCGTGCTGCGATCCAGCCCGTTCCAGTTCCGCAGCGCCACGGCGAACCGTCGATCTTCAAGCACATTGTTTACATCATCAAGGAGAACCGCACCTACGACCAGGTTCTGGGTGACATGAAGGAGGGGAATGGCGATCCGCGTTTAATCCTCTTTGGTGAAGAGGTCACGCCCAATCATCACGCCCTGGCCCGTGAGTTCACCCTCTTTGATAACTTTTACTGCAGCGGAGTGTTGAGCGCCGACGGTCACACCTGGGTCAATGAAGCCTATGTGAGCGATTACCTGGAACGTTCCTTTGGAGGATTTACGCGCAGCTATCCCGATGATGGCAGCGATCCGTTGGCCTATGCTCCAAGCGGATTTCTCTGGGACAACGCCCTGTCACGGAAGAAGTCGATCCGCAATTATGGCGAATACATCAAGAACAAATACCCCGACAAAGCGACCTGGAGCGATTTCTACAAGGAGTACCTGGCGGGCACCAGCACCCTGTCTGACAGGATCCGGTGCGAGTCGAATGTGGCCGCCTTGAAGCCGTTTACCCATCCGCAATATCCCTGGTTTCCGTTGTTGATGCCCGATGTGTACCGAGCACGCATCTTTATCAACGAGCTAAAAGAGTTTGAGAAAAAGGGCAGTTT
The DNA here is from genome assembly GCA_029777335.1 of Planctomycetota bacterium. Classification (GTDB taxonomy): domain Bacteria; phylum Planctomycetota; class Planctomycetia; order Gemmatales; family Gemmataceae; genus JAKOSN01. The sequence continues at coordinate 28,888 of JAKOSN010000190.1, read as the reverse complement.
CCCCAATCTGACCTACATCACCCTTCCCTGCGATCACACCAATGGCACCAACGTGGGTTCCCCGACGCCGAAGGCGATGGTGGCGGACAACGATCTCGCCCTCGGCCAGATTATCGAAGCGCTGACGCATAGCAAGTTCTGGCCGGAGATGTGCATCTTCGTGGTGGAAGACGATCCGCAAAACGGTTTTGATCACGTGGATGCGCATCGCACGGTGGCACTGGTCATTAGCCCCTACACCAAACGCAAGTATGTCGATCACACCAATTACAACCAGACGGGGATGGTGAAGACGATTGAGTTATGTTTGGGGCTTCCGCCCATGAATCAACTCGACCTATCTGCCACGCCGATGCGCAACTGTTTCCAGGCCAAGGTGAATCTGGCTCCTTACGTGTGCAAGAAAGCCCGCATCAAGTTGAACGAGATGAATCCGCTGCTCAAGAGCTTGACAGGCAAGGCGCGTTACTGGGCGGAGAAGTCGCGTGAGTTGGACCTGGAGGAAGGCGACGCCGCCGACGAGGACACCCTGAATCGGATCCTGTGGCATTCCGTTCGCGGCTACGACACCCCCTACCCCGAGAAATACGCGGGCAAAAAGGGAGAGGATTGACCGCTCTGACGGCGGGATCCTCACTCGCAAAAAGAATGTCGACGTCGGCCTTGTATTTGCCCCTCGCGATGGGCAAAATACAAGGCTGATGCCGATTGGGAAGCACTGGCGTGTCAATGGCCCCCCAGAGCGGGGAAGGCGTGACCTGGCGAGCCGATCGCTGCCCCCATCCAGGAGGGTGCACCAGTGACCAGGTTGCGGAATTGCCCGGTCTGTGGCAAGGCGACAAGGGGCGGGGACCGCTGGGACTCATTCTGGACCGGCGCAACCATCTGCGACGTCTGCCACGCCTCCTTGCAACTTCGGTCCGGGTGGATCGGCAAGGTGGTTCAGGCGGCTCTGTTATTCGCCGTGGCGGCGCCTGTCTATCTGGCGACGCGTGGCCTGCCTGATCTCTGGGCGGTGGTGGGTTTCCTGCTCGTCTTCGCCCCGCTCAGTGTCGGCTGCACGGCTCTGCTCCAGTGGTATCGTTGGCGCCACGCGGCCCTCGACGCCCGCGACAGGCAGCAAGAACGAGCGCCCGATGCCCCCAAGACGCGGTGATTCAGCCCGAACGCGAAGGAGAGGTGACACGACCTCGTGGAGGATTTGGTCTCAGCACTGCCGGGAGATTGCCCGTGGATGAGAATCGGTTCTGGCAGATCGTCGATGCAACCCTCGCTGCTGGCGCCAACCGGAAGCGGCAGTATTGCTTGCTTGCGGACCAACTCCGACGGCTGTCTCCCACCGAGGTCGCGGAGTTTCACTGGTGGTTCCAGCGTCAGTTGGAGCGAAGCGACTGCAGCAACGTGGAGGCGGCCTGGGATGTCATCGACGGGGTGGGTGCCGACGATGGGTATTTTGACTTTCGGTGCTGGTTGGTCTCCCGTGGCCGGGCCGTGTTCGAGTCAGCCCTGAGCGATCCGGATAGCCTCGCGGATGTGGTCCAGCGGGAGGAACGCACTCAGTTCTTCGATTTCGATTGCGCGGATGCGGTTTACGAGGAGTTGACCGGCCAGGAATGTCCGCCTGACCCGGTGCCGCATTCCTGGGAAGAGGAAGATTCCTGGGATGCCCACGATGGCGAGGAACAACGTCGGCGTATGCCTCGATTGTGGGCGATGTTCGACGACGACGGAGAGTGAACGGTTGTTCCAGGCAGGCTCGTTGGCTGGGAGGCGGCTTATGGGGTGGTGGCAGATCGACACGGCGACCGTCCAATCTGTGGCGCAGCAACTTGGAGTGGAGAATCCCGAGCACCCCCACTATCTCGGCGACGATCCCTGGAACGTCATCGACCATTTCATCTGCCAGGTGGGCCAGTGTTTTGCCGATCAGCGGTGGCCCGACGAAACCGAAGCCCAGCAGATCTTCGCGGGAACCTCTCTTCCGCCGTGTGTCACCGCGCTTGGAGTCGATGTTGCCGAGCGGATCACCGCCCACGTACGCGAAATGTGGCAAGAACTTGAGTGCTGCTACGAGGAGGTGTGGGACCGCCCGCTGCGTCCCGTGGAGCGTTACTGTCTGCTCGACTATGCCGCCGGTCATTTCGTCACTCCAAGCGACATTCCTCCCGAGTATCTCACCGACCTGGATCACTCTCCACCCGAGGAGGTTCGCGCCTACCTGGAGCGTCTCCGGCAGGATGTCGCCAACGGGATGCCTCTTCGGATCGCTGCGGAGAACGGACCTCTGGATGTCACTTCCACCAGAGGTTTTGATCAGTGGGTTACCCGTCGGTATCCCCAGATCGTACTACGCAGCGAGAGCACCAACCATTCAGACTGAGCAGGGAGCCAACGAGGGACACGCCGATGGCACGAGAAGCCCCCCTGGTCGAGGAGTACGAGGATGGCGAGGCCCAGTTGACCTTGCACGGTGCCATCGGGCCAACCCGCGCTGCCTTCGAGGAGTTGGGGTGGACCGGGAACGGTTATGACTGGGGGGCGATTGCGCAGGCACTGGCGCTCATGAAAATGCCGACGTGGGCACGACAGCTGTTCTTCGATCCCGAGGGAGACTATCTGCTGGTAATTGGCCCCAGCAAGGCAGTCATGGAGGAACTCGCAACGTGGTTGCTGGGAACGATGGATCACTCCCACTTACTGCAAACTGCCCTGCGTTTTGCGGAGGAGCATGACCTTGAAGGAACCTCCGACGAAGCGTGGGAGAAGGCTCTCCAAATTCATGCCAGGGAGGAGTGAGGCACTGCTCTGGAGAGGTTGAGGGGACGCTCAGAACCTCGTTGTCGTTGCTTTTTTTTGGAATGGCTGGCTGCGCCTTGGGTCAGGCGCAGACGAGCAGGTTTGAAGGGAAACCCCGGGTGTTTCTCCCGCTACTGCGCGTGTGGTGGTGGCGAGGATCAACCTGCCCGGCTCTCCGGCGAGATCCCTCCCTGGGCTGGGCCAAAGCAGATGGCGACTCCTCAGGAGCAACCCCCCGTGTAGATTCCCGCTGCGTGCAAGGGGTGAGCGAAAAAGCGTTGCTGTTCGGCAAGCGCGATGATACATTCATTTCGGGAAGTCTCTCCGCACGATTAGAGTGTGTTCTTCAGGGCAAACTCATCTGCACGAGTGGCGACCTGTGCTGCGCAATCCCGTGGTGCAGGGCGTGATCTCTGTGGGTGTGGGATCCATGTACGGTCAGAGGTAATCAGGGGGCTGGGTAACCATACCTTCTGGCCGAGCATCGCCCTGATTGCGCATTCTTGTCTCAAAACGCTGCTGCGGATCGCCATTCGCTCAACCGCCCACAACCTTTTGGCTTTATTGAGCCGGGTTGGACGAGGAATCCAAACCCACACGAAGATGGTGCGCCGTGTTGGCGCAGCGCAAGAACTACATCAGAGGCGAGTATGACTTGGTTGTCGTCGAAGTCCGTCAATCGAGGTTTGCGGGTGCAGATTGGCTCGCAGCGCAAGGTGAACGATGGGCATGAGTCGGTCAACATCGGCAAGCGGGGGCGAGTGAAAGATTACGCCGAGTCGGATGCGAACTGCTCGTACTGCACCGCCGCGGCCATCCTCATTCACGCCACGGGCGAGCACTGGACCTCGGGGAAGGTGGCCGCCGAGATCGGTCAGCGATTCCAGATCTCGCGCGGGCTGGCCTACTGGGGCACTCGGCGAAATAGCCTGGTGAAACTCCCCGGGCAGAGCGGCTTGAGCAATCTGGAGAAGGACATCGACGATCAGATCGACGGGCTCACCCACTGGGTGCGGCGGAAACTCGGCTTTTGCGCCTGCGCTGTGCTGGGGGCCAAGGGGAATCCAGCGCCCCTGATAGACGCCCTGCAGTGGATGCGGAGTCTGACCGATAACCCCCTCTTCGCGGTTAACATCTCCAACGCCGGCCACTGGGTGTTCGCTCATCAGCTCGACGGCGACATCGAGTTCATCGATTACCAGACAGACAAGGTGCATGAACCCGGTTCCAGTCCGCGCCATGGGAAAATCCCGATGGTTGGAGTGCTCAACGAGCGCTGTCCCAATGCGACGCTTATTGTGATCGCTTTCTGGCCGGGGCGAGTGGGAGGGGTGATGCCGCCCGCCAGTTGTGGCAATCGAGCGTTCGCCCTTCCGGCAGTCGTCCCCGTGAATGGGCCTTGATACCATGAGAGCATCGCACGAACTGCTGGCCTCTCTCCGTCGCCAATTGTGCGAGGATCGAGCGATGACCGACTCGTCCACTCCACAACCCGGCTATGTCCTTCAGCTGGAAGAGCGCTCCGGTTACCTGTATGCGCACGTCACCGGCGGTCCGGACTTTCTGGACCTGTCGCGCCGTTTCTGGAGCGAGATCGCAGTCGCGTGTCGGCGAACGGGCGCACGCAAGCTGCTCGTGGAAGCCGCCCTCTTCGGAACCGCCTCGGTCATGGATGTGTATCAGCTGGTTTCTGAGTTGCTGGGGATGGGATTTGCCTCTATCAAGATCGCCTATGTAAACAAAGGAACGCTGACCGAGGAGATCATGCGGTTTGCCGAGACAGTGGCGCTCAACCGCGGTGCCTGGGGGCGAGTCTTCACCGAGGTCGCTCTGGCGGAGCAGTGGCTTCTGGCCGCGGAAGATCCGCTCGAGAAAATCACGTAAGCGCTCTCAATTGCCAAAAATCACGCGAGCCCGGATCTTCACCTGTTGCGTCTGGGCTCCCCCTGTGCTGGAAGAAACCCGCAGGGGAAAGACGCCCTCGCTGCGCCCCACCCGGACCTGCCAGGTCACCGGGGTGGTGTTGCCGCTCCCGTTGGCAGGGAGAGCGGGCACTCCCTGGGTTGCCTCTCCGGCGAGAAGTTCCCACCCCTCGGGGAGCGTCAAGGTCACACTCTGGCCGGGGAGAGGATCCTTGACATAGGCCGTCACGGTGATGGTTCCGCCCGGAGTGAACGATCCGCCGGTGGAAAGTGCCAGGCGGCCTCCGCCCTCGCTCCCGGCCAGGCTCCCCAATCCGTAGGCGAAGCTCATTTCTCGGCTCTCCCCGGGGCGCATCTCCTTCTCGGCCCAGTAAATGGTGACTGCCGAGTCTCCCTGGGGCAGTGAGTGGATGTTGAGCACCGGGACTTCCCACAGGGTGCGCATCTGCGAACAACGGGGATCGAGCCGGCGCAGATCAATATTCGGCCAGGCGCCCAGCGTGACACGTGCCGGAGGTTCCATCCCCTCGCCAAGATATTTCAGCTGGACCCGGGCCACCGTTCCTGGACTGGTTAGATCCTCCCGCTCACACGCCTGGATGTATACCGGAATCGCCTCGGGCGTGCGAAAATCCCGCGAGGTCGAACAGAGCGTCTTCTCGCCCGGGATCAAAAAGGGCACGCCATCGTTGCTGCCAATAAAGGTATCGAGCAGAAAGCGCAACCCGATCCGATGGCGGCGGGAATCGTTGTTCTCGATCCGATAGCGCACCAGGCAGGTGTCGAGAAGATTGGTCTGTGGCCCCGGAACAATCGAGACGGTCTGGGTGATGGCAATTCGTTGATCTTCATAGATCCAGACCGATTTGCGGCCATCATACGCGGTCCCCCATGGGGCAGTCCCCAGAGCGACCTCGCGTTCACGCCAGCGCCCGGGCCAGCTTCCGGTATCGCCTCCATCCAGGGCACGATACGGTCGCTCGCCAAAAAGCCATTCCTTGCCATCGATGCGCACACAGGCGTTGTTCGTCAGTCCGCTCTCGTGAAAGGTGAGGCGCTTCGGTTGCCCCGGATTGCGCGGATCGGGTTCCCCACGCATTACCAGGCCGAAGCGCATGCTGGCTTCCCAGACTGCTGGCCGCAAGCCCAGTCCCCCACCCCCCGCCGGCTTTACTCCCCCTGCGCCGAGTGTGACGTCCAGATCGCGATCGTGGAAAACCAGGGCCAAACGCGGGGTGGTATCGGTCAGTGGCTCCTCTTCCCACGGGCTGGCCACGCTTCGTACCGGTTGAACCAGATCATGGATCAGCGCAATGAGCAGACCCAGGCAGAGGAAAGCCACCGGGGTGAGTGGAAGCAGACGTCGCCATCCCCCGCGTCCGCCTGGCAGGATGGGCGATTCGTCGGGGATCTCCAGTAGAGGCGGAGAGGCCGGATCCCCTTTCGAGGATGCGCGCGGCGCAGGCGTGACGAGAACGGGATCTGGAAGGAGAGCCGGGGCCGAGGCCGGAACCACGTCGATCGGTTCGACCCACGCAAGCGCGGGCGCTCCTTGCCCCACCTCGCCGGTGATGGTCAAACGCACCTCCACCGTGAAGCGTTGATTGCCATTGGCAGTCACCTCCAGCATTCCACTCAATTGTTCCCCCGGACGCCAGGGGATGCGCGGAATCTTCAAGGGAATGCGTGCGCGACGCCCGTCAAGAAGAATCTTGCCAATCTCAAGCCAGGGGACGTGGCTCCGCGCCAGCGCCCACACCGGCCGTTTCTCAGCAGTTTCCACCAAAAGCACGTGCGACGTCATTCCCCCTGGATCGCCTGTCATGCGCACGATGCGTTCGTTGATCTCTACCGGAGGCGGTTTCACCAGGCCCAGCGCCTCGAAGAACTGCTGCACAGCGCCCAGACCGGACGACGCCGGGCCAAGGATTGGGTAGCTCCACCCATTGTTTTGATACCAGCGTGCCACTGCCCCCTGTTCAAAGAGCACGGCTGCCTCCCGGGGCGAGGCCTTGGCGCGCGTGGCAAGGTCGCGCGGCGTGGTGGCGCCGGCGAGAACCCCTTCGGGAAAGGGAACCACCGGGCGTTCTGCCACCACGGTGACAGTGACCGCGCCTCCATTGGATTCAATGGTCAGCCGCCCTTCCTGGGGGCGCGGGCCGGCCCGCAGATGGTGCAAACGGACATGGAGCGGGAGAATGGTCTCGTCGAGAAACTGAAAAAGCTTGTGCCCCACCCCGGCGCCATCTCCCAGCGTGAGCCAGGGGCAGTCCTCCACCGTGATCTCCCCCTGCAGCAACCCGAGACCGCTATTCTTGAGACGAAGCGGAGTGGTAATATCCTTGCCAGGCCCCAGTTGACCGAGGTTGATCGTCAGTGGCTGGGCTTCGAGTTGCGGACGTGGCAGTTGTTTGGTGGGGAGACGGCGAAGCAATTGATCCAGCCCGCGATCGGGGTCGGGAAAGTGAGCCGCCTCCTGGGCGACCGTGGCCAGATCTGCACGCCCGATGGTTCCCAGAAAGTTGGCGAGCAACCCCTGCTTCAACAAGCCGCGCGCTGTCTGCCAATCATTTAGACAGGTTCGTGCGAGCTGGTCAAAGTTACGGCACGAGGCTCCGCCCGGAAAGACGAAGGGCACCGGGAAATCCTGTCCCGCGGGATCGAACAGGCGCGCAGGGCCGGCCCCGTTGCTCAGAAGATTGCCATCGTGATAACAAAAGCGCGCCTCGCTGGGGTTGGGGCGCGAGCAGCGCGGGCAGGTCTGAATCATGAACAACATCCTTCCAGGCGCGAGAAGGGAAGCTACTTTTACGATGATACCTCGAAGAGTCTCGCCTTTCCAGCGTTCAGAAGGGAGGACCTCGCGAGGCGAACCCGGAACCCGAGCGAGCTGCACGCCATGACTTCGACGCGAGCTGGCTCGGCGATCCTGGTTGATGTTCTCGCTCGCCACCGAACCGTTCGTGCCGGGTTTTTCGCCTGGTGGGATTTTGTTTGACGAGCCCTCGCGGAATCATCACAATGCTACTCAATCTGCTGCTTGTCCGCCCATCACACTGGAACCAACCACCAATGGGACGTGGGGGGTATCGAGCCTCCGTTGTTCGGAACCCATGGAGGCTTTTCCCTCGCTTATCTGCGGGTATTCTCGGACGCTGAATGGATTGCAGTTCCAGGCTCGTTTCCCCAGAGGAAACGCCCGGCCGCGGGACAGTGTCTTTCATCCAGGGGGTTTTCGGCATGGCATCCATCGAACTGGCATGGCAATACGCCTGGCTCCGCCGAGCAGCCGGACTGCTGACTTTGGCCGTGGTGCTGGGGTTGTCCCCTGCGGGGCACGCGCAGACCGAGGATCGCGCCGCGACCATGCTCCTGGAGAGCGCACGCCGGGCTTACAATGAGAAGAACTATCCCTTTGCCACGGATCGTTTCAAGGAATACCTCACCCGGTTCGGCTCGACCAGGGAGGCCCCCTCGGCACGCTACGGGCTCGCCCTGTGCCTGATTGAAGGTCCGCAACGGAACTTCCAGGGCGCCGTCGAGAATCTCCAGGCGATCGCGGGCAACAAGGAACTTCCCGATCACCCCTACGTTCTGTACTACCTCGCTCATGCCCAGCGCGGGCTGGCTCTCGATGCCCTTGCGCTGGCCACTGCCAAACCCCAGGAAGCCAACCAGCACCGACAGACTGCCAATCAACGCTTCGAGGAAGCATCACGCAACTTTGCTGCCGCGGTCACCGCCTTCACCGCGCGGGTGCCCGCGCCCAAGCCGGACATTCCTGAACTGCCGACCGAGCTAGAATGGGCCGCCCGCGCCCGCTGTGATCAGGCCGAGATGCTGGTGCGACTGCTCAAAAGCAAGGAAGCGCAGGCCACGGTGGCCCCTTTCCTCACCGATGATCTCCTGGTGAAAAGCCGCTATCGCCGCCTGGCCCTCTACTATCACGGTTTTGCGAGTTTTCTCCTCAAGGACAATTTGACCGCGGGTAAATCGCTCAATCAGCTAACTCCCTTTGCCGACCCCGTCTTTGGCACCCATGCGCGGTATCTGCTGGCGCGTGTGCATCACCTGGACGGGGAGCGGACCGAGGCGGCTCAGCACTACGACGGGGTGATCACCCAGCATGCCAAGGAGGTGCTGGCGGCACGCGAAGCCCTGAAGAATCCGCAGGTTTTTCAGAATAACCCCACCGAGAAGGCGCGGCTGCAAGCCCTGGCGAACGGTCCGCTCCCCGATCATATCGCCCGGGCGAATCTCTATCTGGGGGTGATGCAGTACGAGAATGGGAAGTTCGCCGATGCCCTGGCGCGCTTCGCCGAGTTCCGCAAAACGTTCCCGGATTCCCCTCTGGCCCTGGAGGTGCAACTGCGGCAGGGTTTCTGCCAGGTGCAACTGCGGCAGTGGAAGGACGCCATCCAGACCCTGCAACCGCTGGCCGACAAGCAACCCCAACTGGCCGATCAGGCGTTGTTCTGGATTGCCAAGGCCCACATCGGCGCTGCCGACCCCGCCAATCCGAAGGTTTACCAGGATACCCTCAAGGTGGGGATCGACACCTTCCGCAAGGCGATTGAGAAGGCCCGGGGCGAGACGCCTGAACTCAAGGCACGACGGGGGCAGATGCTCTTTGAACTGGCCGAGGCGCAGTTGCTGGCGCAACTACCCCGGGACGGTGCGACCACCTGCACCCAGCTGTTGAACGAGAAACTCCTTCCCGAACGCGAAGAAGAGATCACGCAACGGCTCGCGGATGCGTATCATCTGGCGGCAGATTACAATGAATCGGATCGCATTTGTCAACAATTCCGCGACCGCTTCCCCCGCAGTCCGCTGCTGGCCAACGTCACCTTCCGCTTCGCCGAGAACGCCTACTTCCGCGCGCTGGCCGCGGAGAAAAACAAGGTCGCTCCCGCCGAGCAGACGAAGTTGCAGGACGAAACCATCAAGCGCTATCAGGTGGTGGTCGAGAAGTTCCCTGATTTCCCGCAGATCAGCGTGGCTCGCTATGGCCTCGCCATGGGCTACTACCGCAAGGGCGACATCGACAAGAGCCGCGAGGTGCTGGAAGCGATCCCGGCGGCCGATCGCACCGGCGAGCTGGCAACCGTGCCCTATGTACTGGCCGATTGTCTGATGCGGTTAGCCCCGGAAAACGCCGACGATGCGGTCGCGGCCGGCAAGCTGCTCGAACAGCTCACCAAGGCGACCGAGTTACTCTCCGGCTTTGTGGCGGCTCAGCCCAAGGGGCCGATGGCGGCCGATTCTCTGCTCAAGGTCGGGTTTTGCCAGCAACGATTGGCCGACCTCCTGGCGCAGCCCCCGGAGAAGGCCAAGGCCATTCAGGAAGCCCGAAAGGCCTACGAGCAGCTCATGCGGGATTTCCCGAATCATCCGCTCTTTGCCCAGGCCGTGCTGGAGCGCGCCCGAGTGATGGCCCAGGCCAACGATGTCGGCGGAGCGATGAACGAGCTGCAACGGTTCACCCGAGATCCGCTCAAGAATAGCCCGGTGGCTCCGCTGGCGGCCCTGCGCCTGGCCACCCTGATGCGCGCCCAGAACCGGGCAGCCGACGCTATCAAGGTGATGGAAACGGCCCGCAAGGATCACGAGGCGAACCTGGCCCGCGATCCGGCTCGCGCCGCCTGGGTGCCCTTGCTCATGTATCATCACGGAGTTGCCCTGCAGGATGCCGAGAAACGCACCGAGGCGAAGCAGGTCTTCGATCAGATTGTTCAACAACACTCCGGGAAACCCGAGGCGGTCGAGGCGGCTCTGCGCAGCGGGCAATGCCTCAAGGACGAGGGACGGGTGAAGATTGACACGGCCCGAAAAATCCTCGATCAACCGCAGGGGAAGCCGGCCGATCAGCTGGCGAAAGCAACCCAGCAGCGCGACGAGGGGATGAAGAATCTGCGCGACGCCGTGCAGTATCTCGAAGATCGAGCCAATCAACTCAAGGACAAACCGGCCGCCACCGCCACCCGGGCGCGGATGCTCTACGACGCCGCCTGGGCGAGTCGGGCGCTCGCCGAGGTCGAGGTCGAGACGGCTCAGCGCAAACTCGAACAAGAACGCTGGCAGAAGCTGAAGGAGGACCTGGCCAGGAAAACCCCGCCCGGCAAACAACCTCCGCCTGTGGCCAGGCCGCACGTTGCTCTGAGCGAGGTTCCGCTCCAACCCGCCGAGGAGAAGTCGCGCAAGCTCTACCTGGCAGCTATTGAAGCCGCCCCGGAGTTGGCCCAAAGTGCCGATACCCGCTTTGAGCTGGCGGAACTCTACAGCGAACGCAACGAACACGACGCCGCCATCAAGTTGCTGAAGGAGGCCCTCGACCAGGAACCGCCGGCGGAACTCACCGAGCGCATTCAGTTGCGGTTGGGAGTGTGCCTGGCGGCCAAGGGCGCCACCGACGAGGCGCTCAAGCGTTTCGAGCCGATTGCCCGCAACGCCAAGAGCCCCTTGCAGGCGCAGGCCACCTATCGGGTGGGTGAATGTTATCTTCAGCTCAAGAAATATGACGAGGCAGAGAAACGCCTGAAGATGTTCCGCGATCACGGACCGTTCCAGAACCTTGCTGGGTTGACCGATCGGGCCCTGCTCCGCCTGGGGCACGTCTACCGTGAGTTGAAGCAGTGGGATGCCAGTCGGCAGGCACTGGAGCAGGTGGTCAATCGCTTTGGGCAGAGCCCCTGGATTCACGAGGCGCGCTATGGCATCGGCTGGGCGCATCAGCAAAAGGGCGAACTGGACCAGGCTGTCAACGTCTACAATCAGGTGACTGCCGGGACAGCGACCGAGCTCGGCGCCCGCGCTCAGCTCAATATCGGGCTGTGTCGCATGGCCCAGAAACGCTATCCCGAGGCCGCCACCGCTCTGCTTGTGGTGCCATTCACCTACGACTATCCCGAACTGAGCGCGACCGCCTTGCTCGAAGCGGCCCGTGCCCTGGCGGAAAACAAGCAGAAGGACAAGGCGATTCCGCTGCTCGAACGACTGCTGCGTGATCACCCGGAAAGCGAGCAGGCCGAGGTGGCGAAGAAACGTCTGGAGCTGTTGAAGCAGAGTTGACCTGCGTTCGGGGGGGCGAGCACGCTGGCCTGGCCGGGTGGAACCCGAGCTGGCCGCGTCCTTCGCCTGGGGCAGATGCGTTCGCAGACAGAAAGGAACCCGCAGATGAAAGGTTTCTCGCGCTGGATCCTCGCCCTGGTTCTGTGCGGTTGGGTTGTCAATACGGCCTCTGCCTATGTTGAGGCGCCGCACAGCTTCGGCCAGCTGATCGCTCTTTCCACCCACATCATGTTGGTGCGTGTGGAGAAGGTGGACAAGGAAAAGAACCTGATTATCTATCGCAAAATCAAGGACATCAAGGGCACGCACTCCACCACGGTTATCAATCACAACATCGGGCGAGGCGGTTTTCATCCGCGTGAATGGCAGTATCCGATGGAATGGGCCGAGGTGGGCAAGACGGCGGTCTTCTTCCACAATGGCGGAGCGAGCGAAACCTGCATCGGCAACTACTGGTATCAGGCCTATGCGGGAGGGGAATGGTGGAATTTTAGCCATGGCGAGCCCTTCCTGTTGCGTAGTTACTCAGGGAAAACCGAGAAACTGGCTCAGCTGGTCGCCGACGTCATCGCGGGGAAGGAAGTAATCGTCCCCTGCATGGTGGATGGCAACAAGGACGATTTGCATCTGCGCCGTGCCAAGATTCAGCGGTTGCGGGCCAGCATGAAGTTGCAGGATTACAACCCCAAGCGCGACTTTGTGGGCTGGGGCGATGAGGATTTTCGCCGTCTGCAAGGTTTGCCGGGATTCACGCACATTTCCGGTCTGGCTCGGGTTGATCCTGAGGCCCAGGCCATCTCCGCCCTTGATTTCAATGGCGACGGCAAGATGGATCTGTGCCTGGTGGGTGCCAGCAAGGTCGCCCTGTTGCAGAACGATGGCGAATCGCTGAACGAGATTTCGCTCCCCGGTGCCGCCGGCTGTCGGGCCGCCGTCTGGGCTGACTACAATGGCGATGGCAAACCGGATCTGTTCCTTGCCACCACGACTGGGCCCAAACTTTACACCAACCTTGGCGATAGCTTCCGCGACGATACCCATCTGCTGCCGCGCGAGCCGGGGTATAACCTGACCTCGGCAGCCTGGATCGACTACGACGGCGACGGCAAGCCCGACCTCCTGCTGGGCAACGGCTTCCACGGGCTCAAACTCTATCGCAACGCCGGGAAGCTCAACAATCGCGAACCGATCATCCTTGGAGCGTGGTCCTACATCGGGCCATTTCCCAATGGCGGCCGCGGGTTTGATACCGCTTTTGCCCCCGAGAAGGAGATCGACAAGACCAGGAAGTATCCCGCACGCCCGGGGATCGAGGCCGTCTGGCGCGAAGGAAAGTTCACTGATGGCCAGGTCAATAACCTGGCACTCTTCCCGCCACAGCATAACCAGGATGCAGTCGTCTACGTGCACCGGGAAATTGACTGCGCCCGCGAGATGGATCTCCCCGTTTCGCTGGGGAGCGACGATGGCCTGGTGGTCTTCCTCAACGGCAAGCGCATCCACGCGGAAAACACCAGCCGCGCCTGTGCCCCGGACCAGGCCCGCCTGGTGCTGAAACTGCGCAAAGGAAAGAACGATCTGCTCCTCAAGATCATCCAGGGTAGCGGCGAGTGGGCCTATTATTTCAAGCCCACGATCACCGTTCCGTCGGCGGTCAACTGGAGCTTTGTGGATGTCTCCGACAAGGTGAATCTTGGCCCCAAGGGGATCGGTTCCACCATCAAGGGCGACACCCTCACCGTTTGCGATGTTGACGGCGATGGGCGTCCCGACTTCCTCTACGGGGCAGCGAAAGGAATGCTGGTCCTGAACAAGCCCGAGGGATTTGTGCTCGCGAAGGACAGCGGCATCTCCTATCAACCCGGACGCATCGGGCCCATCTTTGGTGACTTCGACAACGATGGCCATCCTGATCTGTTCGTCCCGCAAACTGGCGGCTGTAAACTCTTCCGCAATACGGGTAAGGGCACTTTTGAAGACGTGACCGCCCGCAGCGGCGATCTGGCAAAGAACCTGGGCCGGGCGACGTGTGCAGCCTGGGGTGATTTCGATAACGACGGTCATCCCGATCTGGTGGTGGGCTATCTGCGTGGGTGCAATCGCTACTTCCGCAACAAGGGCGATGGCACCTTCGAGGATGCGACCGCCGCCATCGGGCTCGATCAAAAGATCTGCAATACGCAGGCCATCTGCCTGGTGGATCTCAACAACGATGGCATGCTCGACATGGTCTTCAACAACGAGGGGCAGGATTCCTGCGTCCTGCTGGGGAACACCGAGTGGGCGGCCAAGCAGACCCCGGTAACGTTGCAGGTGAAAGGGAGCGAGGGCGTGCTCGGCAGTCAGATTCGACTGCTGGACAGGGGAGGCAAACTCCTGGGGAGTCAACTGATCTCCGGCGGCGATGGCCGCGGAGGGCAGACCGCCCCGCAAGCTCGCTTTGTGCTCAAGCCCGGCACGTACCGGGTCGAGGTGCGCTACAGTAACGGGATTCGTCGCGCGCGGGATATCGTGGTGGCGACAACTCCGCTCCGCAATGTCATTGATGAGACGACCCCCCAGGCCCAGTAACCCCTGGATCGTTTCGTCTGTCTCGGGCTCCTTGCCTCTCCGTGGCTTTTCGCGGAGAAGCAAGGAGACGCGACCTCCGCCGAACCGAAACGCTGTTCATGAGGAACCCACCGTGAGACGCTCCCTCTTGCTGTTCGCCCTGCTGCTCGTTGCCACTCCCGCCCTGGCCGCAGATCCCTGGTCCACCTATCGCGGCAATCCGCAGCGCACCGGGAACACCGATGGCAAGCCAGGGCCGACCAAACCCGCGATTCTGTGGGTCCACAAGAGCAATGCGCACTGTATCGGTGCTCCCGTGCCGGTGGGCGAGCGCCTCTACCTCGGCGTCCTGGCGGGGTTGGGTGGAACCGCGGGAGAGGTGTGGGGACTGGATGTCAGCCCCAGGAGCATGCAGCGCGTGGCCTGGAGCAAGGGACAGCCGCTTCTGAAACGGCCAACCGTCAGTTCGCCGGCGTTCGCCGACGGCAAACTTATCCTCGGCGAAGGAATGCATCAAACCGACGACGCCACACTCTACTGTCTGCAGGCGGACACGGGGCGCGCCCTGTGGCAACTGGCTGTCCCTGGCACGCTCGTCCACCTGGAGGGGGGGCCGACCGTCGCCGATGGCAAGGTGTACATGGGCGGAGGCGCGGCAGGGGCCTTCTGCGTGGATCTGAACAAGGTCACGCTCAACGGCAAGGAGATGGATGTCGCCGGAGTACCGAAGATTCTCGATGGCAAATGGGCGGAATTGCAGAAGAAATATCAGGACGCCAAGAAGACCGACCCGTTTGCCCAACCGCCAACTGAGGATCAACTCCCCAAGCCCTCGCCCGTGCGCCTGTGGCAACAGGGAGAGAAGAAGTGGCACGTGGACGCCCCAGTGGCAGTCGCGGATGGCAAGGTACTGGTGGCCTCGGCGTTTCTCGACAAGGAGAAGGTGGGCGATCGCGCCCTGCATTGTCTCGACGCGGCCACAGGCAAACCGGTGTGGCGGGCCGCTCTGCAGTTCAATCCCTGGGGCGGGCCTTCGGTGCAAGGCAAAACCGTGGTGACCGGCGGGAGCAGCGTGGCACTTGTCCCCAACCTGCTCAAGGGAGCCAAGGGGGAGATCGTCGCCTTCAATCTCGACGATGGCAAGGAGAAGTGGCGCAAGGCCATCCCCACGGGAGGGATCGTCTCGTCGGTGGTGCTCACCAGAGACCTTGCCATCTGTGTGGCGACCGATGGCAAGGTGCGAGCCTTTGACCTGGCGAATGGCGATCGCCGCTGGATCTACGATGCCAGGACGCCTTTTTTCGCCCCGCCAGCGCTCGCGGGGGATGTGGTTTATGCCGGCGATCTCAAGGGGGTGATTCACGCCATCGGTTTGGCCGACGGCCTGGCAAAGTGGACCTTCGATATCGGCAATCACCCCGAGGTCAAGGCGCCAGGGATGATCTATGCCGGCCCGGTGGTGCAGGATGGCCGTCTCTATGTGGCGACCTGCAATCTCGCTGGCGCCTCCCAAAATCAACCGACCGTGGTGGTCTGTATTGGCGATAAGTAAGAAAGGAATTCCCATGTCCAGTTCGTATCGACGTGTGGGAATCACGCTGGGACTTCTGGTGCTGGCGGGAACACTGCAGGCCGCCGATTTGCCCACGGGGATCGCCGTGGATAAGGAGCGTCGCGCGGTGGTGATCGAGGCCAAGATCGCGCCGCGCAAGATCGACGATCCCCGCTACAAGGGCGAGATCTACCCCATCGAGGTAATCGCCACCTACCCCTTCCCCAGGGGGCAGAAGGCCCACGAGACGGTCGTGACCATGGATGTCAAACCGAGTGACATCCACAAGGCACTGGAAAGCCTCGGGCTCAAGCCCGGGAAACCCATCCGGGGCGATGTCCCCACACCGGCTCAGGGAGCGGAAGTCCTGGTTTACCTGGAAGTCCCGGGAGAGGCGGGAACCAAGCGCATCCCCATCGAGCGCACCCTGCTCGACCCCAAGACCAAAAAACCGATGCCGAAGGTGAAGTGGCGCTTCACGGGTTCGGTGATGACCAAACCGGCGCCCGACAAGGAAGAGAAGGTGTACGGCGCCGACCTGACCGGGACGCTGATTGCCATCTTCCCGGTGACCGATGAGACGGTCTTGCAGACCAGTTTGACCATGAAAGAGGAAAAATATCTTAAACTGGAGACGAACAAGGACCTGCTCCCCAAGGAGGGGACGCCGGTCAAGCTGGTGATTCAAGCGGCCAAGTAACACGCCCGCCCTCGAAGGGAGAGCCCTGCTCGCCGTTCGGTGTGGTGGTTCGCAAGGGAGATGACCTCCATGCTCATTCCGGGATACTGGTGGAAGCGAATGCTGAGTGGAAGCCTGGCCCTGGCCCTGCTGGGATGCAGTCGGCCCGCGGCGGTCAACGTCGAGGGGGAGACCCGCGCGAGTCCGTCGCCGGTTGCCTCGCTTTCGAAAGAGGACCCGAACCCGCCTCCGACGAATCTGCCAACCAAGCAACCAGTCGTGCGCGGCCAGGCAGCCGACGAGGAGAAACCAACCGCCCCCCCCTCTTCCTCGTCTGCGCTGACCCCCTTCGAGTTTCCGGGTGATCAGGGGGGAGCGTTGTTGCGACGGTTGCTCGCTCCGGGCGATCTGCCCCCCGACGCCAAACTACGAAAACCGCGTCCCCGCACCATGGCTCGCCAGGTAGAAAGCCCACGGATGCCGTTGCCGCCGCAAAGTGCTCCTTTGCCACGCCTGTCCTTTTACAGCCCCGTCAAGGGCTTTCGGCCCCAGTTGATCGCCGCGGAGACGTTGTTTGGCGAGGCGAGTTTCTATCTGGCCTGGCCCGAGGAGCAAAATTTGCCGACGGGACCGCTGCTGAAGGTGCCCTCGGTTGATGTGCATCAGCCGGTTGCCTTACCGCCGATTGCCCGTCCGTTGCCGGGACGTGAATCGGTCAACGATCCGACTCGACCAGCTGCGGCGGCCGCTGTCCTGCGCGGTACGATGCCCCAGCGAACCACCCCCGCGCCCTTCATTCCGCAAGCGATTCCGGATCCCTTCGAGAATCGAGCACCGGTGCAGTCGCTGGCTCCGCCGAGCGAGGAGAATCTCCCGCCGACAACCACCCCATTGCCTGTGCGCAAGTAACAAAAGTGAAGTGAATAAAAGAGGAGGGGTCTACCATCCATCGGTAGACCCCTCCTCTTTTATTCATGGAGAATCTCAACTCGCTCTGCAGGGATCTTAACCCCAGCAGAGCAGACCGGGTTCAAACGGATGCGCCAGATCGGGATGGCGCGGGAGCACCCGCACCGCGTAACCATGCTGCCCGCTGCTCTGGCACGGGATGATCCCCTGGTAGATCCACAGTGGCTGACCATCCTTGCCTTGCACCGGAGCGCCGTTGCTGCTCATGGTGACCGTGTGGGGGCTGGGGATGTCGCCCAGGGAATCGAGCAGGCCGTGGAAGAGCTGGACTTCCACATCGTCGGGTTTGAACGCCCCCAGATAGATGCGGGCTTTCACCTCCAGGTCGTTGCCGACGTGCATTGGATCGGCGCCGAGTTTTTCGGTGCTTTCCACGCGGATCTGATTCCATCCCTGATGCATCTGCCGGCGCCAGCGGGCCAGCTCGGCGGCCCGGGCCATGCTGTGCGAGGTCAGCGACTCGGCACGTTGAATCGCTGGCCAGTAGGCGCGCTCCATGTATTCCGCCACCATGCGGCCAGTGCTAAAGGTGGGCGTCAAGGCGATCGCGTGTTTCATCGAGCGAATCCAGCCACGCGGCAAGCCATCCGAGGAGCGCGTGTAGAAGAGTGGCACCACCTCCTCTTCGAGCAGATCGTAGATGGCGCGGCTTTCCACATCGTCCTGGTAGACCAGGTCGGTGTATTCCTCACCGGCTCCAATCGCCCAGCCGTTGCCCTGGTGGTATCCCTCAACCCACCAGCCATCGAGGGTGGACATGTTCAACCCACCGTTGGCGCAGACCTTCATCCCACTGGTGCCGGAGGCTTCCAGGGGTCGGCGCGGGTTGTTCAGCCACACGTCCACCCCCTGGACCATGTAGCGGGCGACGCTCATGTCGTAGTCCTCGATGAAGACGATGCGCCGACGCAACTCGGGGCGGCGCGAGACGTGCAGGATCTCGGCGATCAATTCCTTACCGCCATGATCTTTGGGATGAGCCTTCCCTGCGAAGATGATCTGCACAGGGCGTTCCTTGTTGTTGATGATCGCCGTCAACCGCTCCAGGTTGCGGAACAACAAGGTGCCTCGCTTGTAGGTAGCGAAGCGGCGCGCAAACCCGATGGTCAGGGCTTCCGGATCGAGCACCTCCTCGGCGCGATCGATCTCGATGGGAGGAGCCCCGCGCGCCTTCAGCTGAGTGCGCAGGCGCTTGCGGGCGAAGGCGACCAGCCGTTCCCGGCGTCTTTCGTGGGTGCGCCACAACTCGGCATCGGGGATATTGTCGATCCGCTTCCACACTTCCTTTTCATGCGGTCGCTCCTGCCACTGCATCCCCAGGTAGCGATCAAAGAGCTGGGTCAGATCGGGGGACACCCAGCTGGCAGTGTGTACGCCGTTGGTGATCGAGGTGATGGGCACCTCGGCGACGGGCAGATTTGGCCAGATCGCCTTCCACATGTTGCGGGAGACGTTCCCGTGCAGCTGGCTCACCCCGTTGCTAAAACTCGCCAGGCGAATCGCCAGGACCGTCATGCAAAACGGTTCCTGGTGATCATTGGGGTTCTGGCGACCCAGGCCAAAGAACTCGTTCCGATCGATCTTCAGCTGCGGGATCATCGCCCCGAAATAGTGCTCGATCAGGTGAATGGGGAAAACGTCGTTCCCCGCAGGCACCGGCGTGTGGGTGGTGAAGATACTGCTGGCGGTCACCGCTTCGCGCGCCGTGGCGAAATCGAGCCCCTGTTCCTCGATCAGCTGACGAATGCGCTCCAGTCCACAGAAGGCGGCATGGCCTTCGTTCATGTGGCACACGGTGGGTGGTTTCCCCAGCGCGCGCAGGGCGCGAACACCGCCAATGCCCAGGATCATCTCCTGGCGCACGCGCATATCGTGATCGCCGCCGTACAGGCGATTGGTGATCTGGCGATCCTCCGGGCTGTTCGGCGGAATGTTCGTGTCCAGCAGATACAGCGGGACGCGCCCCACCTGGATGCGACAGACGCGCGCCCACACGTCGCGACCCGGGAACGGCACCGTGATCATCAACGGGCTGCCGTCCTCCTTGGTTTCGGGAATGATGGGCAAGTGGAAGAAATCGTTTTCGGGGTAGCGTTCCTGCTGCCAGCCATCAATGTTGAGATACTGGCGGAAATAGCCTTCGCGATACATCAGACCGACGCCGACCAGGGGAATGCCCAGGTCGCTCGCTGCCTTGAGATGATCGCCGGCCAGAACGCCCAGACCGCCCGAGTAAACCGGCAAGCTTTCGTTGATGCCAAACTCGGCAGAGAAGTACGCGATATACTGGCTGGCGGCCTGCACCACGGTGGCGCCGCGCCCCGGCTTCTTCACGCTCCCTTCCTTGCTCTCCCAGGCTCCGCTCGCGACCTTTTCCTGGAACCAGGTGGCGGCGTTCATGTAAATATCGAACATAACCTCGACCCGATCGAGGTGAGCAAGGAAGCCGTCGTCTTCCAGCAGCGATTCCAGGCGGCTTTGCTCGATGGCGCTGAGCATCTTGACGGGATTGTGATCAACCGTCTCGAAGACCTCGGAATCCAGGCGGCGAAACAGGGAGACCGCCTCAGGATTCCAGCACCACCACAGGTTGTACGCGATCTTGTGGAGTGCCTGTAACCGCTCGGGCAGATGCGGTAGAACGGTAAAGGTTCGAATCGGAAGCCCCATGGCCCAGCCTCTCTTTGCTAGAACTGCAACCCAATCAATCCCGTCTCCCTCGCGAAAACTGGCCGTTGTTGAAACTCCTGCCAGCACCGCTAGCATATCGGGATTATGATTGATGTATGGCGGGGCGCCACCCCCGCCCAGTGAAAAACGGCTGCTACAGACTACCGAGATCGCCCATTTTTGCAAAGACGCTTGTCGGGCGTCTCATGCAGGAGAGTCGATGATGCGTACAGTAATCACCGGTGGTGCCGGATTTATCGGGTCCCATCTGTGTGAGCGCTTCCTGGCGGACGGCCACGAGGTCATCTGTGTGGACAACCTGATCACTGGCACCCTCAGCAATCTCGAACATCTCCGCAGTAATGATCGGTTCAGTTTCATCCGCCACGATATTTCGCATCCCCTGGAACTCGATGGGCGAGTGGACATCGTATTGCACTTCGCCTCCCCTGCCAGTCCCGTGGATTATTTGCGCCATCCGATTCCCACCCTCAAGGTTGGTTCGCTTGGTACCCATAACACCCTCGGGCTGGCCAAGGCCAAGAACGCACGCTATCTCCTGGCCAGCACTTCCGAGGTCTATGGCGACCCGGAAATCCACCCGCAGCGCGAGGATTACTGGGGCCATGTTAACCCCATCGGGGTGCGCGGCGTGTACGACGAGGCCAAGCGCTTCGCCGAGGCGATGACCATGGCCTATCACCGCTTTCACGGCGTGAGCACGCGCATCATTCGCATCTTCAACACCTACG
The DNA here is from genome assembly GCA_029777335.1 of Planctomycetota bacterium. GTDB lineage: Bacteria > Planctomycetota > Planctomycetia > Gemmatales > Gemmataceae > JAKOSN01. The sequence continues at coordinate 7,927 of JAKOSN010000190.1, read as the reverse complement.
GCCCGCGCATGCGTCTGGACGATGGCCGTGTTCTCCCCAACTTCATGGGCCAGGCACTTCGGGGCGAACCGCTGACCGTCTATGGCGATGGTTCGCAAACGCGCAGTTTCGGCCATGTCGATGATCTCGTCGAGGGGATCGTGCGCCTGCTGGAGACGGATTTTCATGAGCCCGTCAACCTGGGCAATCCGGACGAGGTGACGATTCTGGACTTTGCCCGGGAAATCCTGGCCCTGTCGGGGAGCAAGAGTCAGATCGAGTTCCGCCCTCTGCCGCAGGACGATCCGCGCGTGCGCAAACCCGACATCTCCCGAGCGCGACAGCTGCTGGGCTGGGAGCCGCGCATCGCTCGTACCGAGGGCCTGCGGCGCACCCTGGAGTATTTTCAGAACAAGGTGCATATGGAGGGATAAGCCCCTGGTTCGGATTACTCGCCAGGACCGGACCAAGGCCGGCTCCTTTGGCATTCCCCAGCAAGCCAGTCCACTCCACGAGACGGGCTTCTTCCTTGGCAAATGAGTGCGACGCCCATGATCGACTTTGTGTGTCCCGAGTGTGGCGAGGAGATGGAAATCGGCGATCACATGCTCGGGCAGGAAGTCCGCTGTGTCAGCTGCCAGGAGATGGTTGAGGTTCAAACGCGACCGAGGAAGCGCAAGCAATCTGTCGCCAAGGGAGAGGATACCGGGCTGAGCAGCACCGAATATCTCCTCTTCGCATCTCTCTTCCTGGTGATTCCCTGTGTCAATGTGATCGTCAGTTCGGCGCTCCACGGCAGGCGATTGGCGATCTGCCCGGGTGGCCATTTTTGGTCGTTTGGCGTCGAGGGTCCCTGACCAAAGCGACTTTTTCGGCTGAAACAACTGCTTTTGTTAACTCGGAGCGTCGCGATTGGCGTGCAGATAGCCCGCGCTGGACTGAAAGAACCGGCGCCGGCGGTCCTGCACCACCGGGGTTTCCTCGCGCCGCGCTTGCAGATCGGCGAGGTTGGCCAGGCAGTAGGGACAGCCCACCGTTTCGGTGTGAAAGCGGATGTAGTTCATCTCGTCGTCGTCGAGGACTTGCAGAAGAAAGCTCCCCAGTTGCTCGCGGGAAGCACAGGTGAGGCGTTCCCGTCGCCAGATGGCGCCAATGGAGTGTTCGCCACGATCGCGTTCCTGCATCGCCACACGCAGGCGATTTTGCAACGTTTCCGATTCCCGTATGGCGCGCTCGATGCGCGACGCCTCCGCTTCGCTGAGAGCATCGTCCAGGTAGGCGTGCAACTGCTCGCGCGTGATCTCGACCATGGATGGCTTCACCTGCGGTTGAGGAATTGAATCCCTCCTGGTGTTATAGCGTTCCCCGCGGTTGCGGTCTGCCTCACTCCTCTTCCGTTTGTTGTAATTCAGGAAAGACCGCCGCCGAGAGTCCCAGGTTGCGGATGTGTTCGCTCAACTTCTTCACGGCGGCAAAGCGATAGTTGGCGACCTGTTGTTCGCTGATCTGCAAGAAGGCGGCCACGTCGCGGTTGGCCCAGCCCTTGACCCAGAGCAGTTCCAGCACCTTGAGGCGGGTGAGATCGCCCTTTTCACGCCAGTGGGCAATCAGCTGAGCCAGACAACGAGCCAGCGCATTCTGCTCCAGTTCACGCCGTTCCTCGCTGCGAGCCACGCTTGAGGCGGCCGGATGATGATCGAGTTGCTGATGAAGGATATCGGTGGAACTGTCCGAGGAGACCGTGCGCAGGGGATGGCGCCCCACCCGGCGCAGATGGTCGGTGAGTTTGTGCGCTGCGATGGTGAAGAGATAGGTCTGTAATTCGCGCCGTTCATCGAAATTGGGGAGACTGTTCAGGAAGCCAATGAAGGTTTCCTGAACGACATCCTCACTGGCGGCCCGATCACGCAGTCGCCGTTCCACAAAGGCGAGCAAACGCCCCTCGTAGCGCGAGATCAGGTTTTCCCACGCCCGCTGTTCCCCCTGGCGGATTTGTTGAATCAGCAGACGATCGCTCTCCGACGACATGGTTGTGGGTTCCTCACGCCCCGGTGGCGCACTCTCGGGCGCACACCGGTGCCACGAGTCGTTCTCCCACCCACGGACGCAGGGCGGCGGTTGGTTGGAAGAGAATCAGAGGTTCAGTCTCATAGTATCAGCCACCAGAGCAGTCCGACAAGCCCGACGCAAACCAGCGCGGCCGCACGCAGGCGGGTGGTGTAGTAACCCCGGGTCAATTCATCCAGGCGACAATAGCCCGTGGTGATCAGCAGGAGCACCAGAGTGCCCGTGAGAATTTTCCCCCACAGGAGGTGGCGTTCCTGCGTCAAGCGCTGGTGTTCCATCCGGTTCAGTTCGGTGAGTTCTCCCATGTCCTGGCGAATGATATCGCGAAACACCTCGGGGGTGACTTCCAGGCGCAAGCGGGCTTCCTGCGGCTTGCCGGGAGGAGGCGGCGTGCCCTCATCATTCAGGGAACGGATCATCCCTTGCTGGCGCAAATACTCCAGCGCGGGTTCCCACACCATGGCGGCCTTCTGGCGCTTCATGAAGAAGATCAGCTCGGAGCGGGCCTTCTCCATGGCATCCTGCTCGGCATCCTCGCGAGTGAAGCCAAAGCCGGAGACGTCCTTGTAGAAGCTGCCCCGGTCGGTTTGCGACCACCCGTATGTCTGCTCCAGGGCAGCGGATGCGTTGGCGAGGTCGGGACGATCTGGCGGGGAGGCCGCCTGGGCGATTGCCGCGCTCACCGTCAGGAGCAACACGCTCAGCCATCTCGAAAGGCGCATCGCAGATACCTCCTCTAGCGACGATCCCTGGACATCCCAGGATCAGGCATACCGGAGCCGGACACGCCGGGCCGAGTGGGGACGCGGTTGCTCCCAGGGGCTGGCCAGCTGCACAATGCCCGCCGCCAACATCACCACCACCCAGGGGAGGATCTCCTGCCACAACGGCAGCAGGATCAGGGCCCAGAAGCCAGCGGCCAGGATCGGACCAACGCTGAAGCGCTGACTGCGCTGCCGATCGGTCAATTTCCACCAGCGCAGGGCAAAGAACACCAGCCCGAAATAACAGAGTCGTCCGGCCGCGATCGAGAGGTTCGCGGCGACCGCTTCGCCCGCATCCCCCGTGGAGTTCGCCCCCGCGAGCGGCAAGACCATGCTCCCCGACCATCCTTCCAGCCACAGGGCGTGCAGTCCGACCAGCACCCCCAGGAGCATCATCACCACACGCCGTCCCCAGGAGTCCTCGTTGCCGTTTTTCCAGAATTTCGTGGGGATGAGAATCATCCAGCTGACCGCGATGGTCAGGTAAAAGACCATACCCAGGTTGGTCAGGTGTTTGCCAAAGTCGTTGCGATAGGCCAGGGCTGCCCCCAGCCCCGTGGCAAGAGCCGCGAGGAGGGCCGCCATCACCAGTGATCCACTCATTTCGCCGATGACCCCGCTCAGGGTGACGGGTCCACCGCCCACCACGGTGACCTCGGCCAGTTCCTTCGAGGGAGAGGGAGCCACACGAACCGCGGGAGTGCCTGCGCTGCTGGCGCGGAGTTTCTCCGGCTCGGACACCTCCTCCACTGCCCGGGCAAACTCTGCCATGCTGGCGTAGCGCTGCACCGGGTTCTTGCTGAGCGCCCGGCTGAGAATCGGCACATATGCGGGGGGAATGCGCGTCAGATCTGGAGGCGAGGTCAGATGTTTCATCAAAATCTCGCCGGCACTTTCGCCATCGAACGGCACATGCCCGGTGAGCATCTCGTAGAGAATGACCCCCGCAGCGTAGGTATCAATCTGCTTGTTGTAATTGCCGGTGGAGATCTCCGGCGCCATGTAGTGCACGGTGCCGATGCTCTGGGTCTGGGCGGTCCGCTGACTGGTGCTGATCGACTTGCTCAGCCCGTAATCGCCCACCTTGACCATCCCATTTTCCAGGAAGATGTTGGCGGGTTTCAAATCGCGGTGGACAATCCCCTGATCGTGCAGGTAGTTGATCGCCCGGGCGATGGCGAGGAACCACTCGCGCGCCAGTTCCAGCGGTAATCCCTCGGGATGACGGCTCAGCACCGTGTTGAGTGATTCGCCGGAAACATATTCCATGATAACCCAGTGATCGCCGCGCTGGTCGGTGCGCAGGTCGTACAGGTTGACGAGGTTGGGATGTTTCAGGTTCAGGCACTGCGCCACACCGCGCAGCTCGACTTCCTGATGGTCGCGCACGAGTTTGAGCGCAACTTCCTTGCCGCCATCCGAGATGGCGTAGTAAACCTCGCCAAAACCGCCACGGCCAATCCCTCGTTTGAGGGTATAGCCGTCCAGCGGTCGATGTCCCGAACTGTAGGTGAATTTCATACCACCCTCGGTGATCGAGAAAGACCCCGACGTTGGTCCCTGGAGAGAAGGCACCGGCGCCGTTCTGCCTGTCTCGCCTTTCACGCTCTGCTACTGGTCCGATCAGCGATGCTCTCAATGGTGAACGAGAAGTCCTCCCCCACCACGGTCGCGTTGGCACCCAGCAAGATGCGATCCTGGCTGCGCTCCCCGTTGACGGTCAGGGGACCGGGGTAGCGAACCCCCAGACGCTCCTTGTTGCGGAAGACGACCAGGTTATCCTTGAGCCCAGGGATGGAGACATGGACCTGGGCGCTGTCGCCAAAAATCAGGGTGTCTCCCATTAACAACACGCTGTCCACCCCCAATCCGAAGCGATGTCCACTGACCACATCGAGCCGGACGGAGTTACTGACTGGGACCATCTGGCGGAACTGAAGCTGACACGAGGGCCCCAGGGTGATGCGATCCCCATTGCGCAGTACCGTGCGCGTGACACCTTGACCATTGACTGAGACGGGTCGGGCGGCTTCCAGAAGATAACCGCCCTCGCTATCTCGGCTTAACGTTGCGTGGACCCGGGAGACATCGGCGACCAGTGGAATGTCAATCGCCCCATCGGACGAACTCTGGCCCAGGGTGACACGCCCCCCCAAGCACACAAGATAACCCCCGATGCCATCAATCCACAAGCAAAACCGCCGCGTGAGTTCCTCGCTCGGTTGTGCAAGAAAGGGGCGCGAGACAATCGCTTCCGTGGGGCGATGGGCCACAGTGACAGGTTCAATCGCCTTCCAGGCCCGGGCGCGGGCCTTGCGTGCTTCCAGATGTTGGGGCGCGGCCGCGAGGACCTGCTCGGCCACCTCGACCACTTCGCGCCACTGCCCCGTGGCAGAGGCTTCATGCAAGCGACCCAGCAAGCTGGCAAAGCGTTCCTGGCGTTCCTGCAAGCTCTGATAGAGCTTTTCGAGTGGTGCGCTGGGGCCAATCAAGAGACGTTGCATGCGCTCCACCGTTTGCAGCGCCTGAGCAAAGTCGCCTTTTTCCGCCAGTTCCTGGGCATGGAGCCAGTTGCGTGCTGCTTCTTCCAGCAGTTGCATTTCGGCGCCACGGACACGGCGATCATGCAGCTGGCCCAGCACCTGACTGGCGCGGGTGATTTCGCCCGCTTGCAACATCGCCCGCACCTGGGCAATCCCCAGCCGGCTCAGTGATTGACGAAGTCGATCCACGCTGCGTTCGGTCGTTTGCAGTTGTTCCGCCTTGAGCAGATCGAGCCACGCAGCTTCGGGATCGTCCAGACGAAGGAGGCGCTCTCCCCGTTCTGCGAGAGCCTGGGCAAGTTGCTGAATCAACTCCCCGGCTCGACGATGGTTGCGGGTGTTGGGCTGGAACAGCAAGCGTTGCGCTTCGTCGAGGCGGCCCGCCTTGAGAGCGACCTGGGCTTGCCGGAGAGTGAGCCAGCCAAACCCGAACATGAGTCGCAAATCTCCTTCTTGGTTGGCACGGTCGCGCTGAGAAACGAGCCGCGGGGGGGCAGTAGTTGCCTCCGCGCGGCTCGTGCCCTGCTTCCTCGGGGTTTACTTCTTCGGGGCCTGGGCGGCGTTGTTGTTGAAATACTGATCGATCTCCTGCATCACGTCCTTCCGGGGTTCCGGCTGGGTGACCGGGATCGGGCCGTTGACAAATTCACCCTGGAGGACCAGTTTCTTCTGCTCCACCTTGATGCGGGTGTTCAGTTCGTTCACCGACTTCTTGATGCGAGCCAGTTCACTATCGTCGATGACGACGCGCGACCGCGTTTCGGCCAGGCGGACCGTCTTCAATTCGGCCTCCAGGCGAGCGAGCTCGACTTCCAGTTCACGACGAGCCGATTGCTTGGCGGCCAGCTGCTCGCGGGCCTGAGTCAGGCTCATTTCGCGAGCTTGCAGGGTCTTTTCATTCGCCTTCAGTTCGTCTTCGAGCAGCTTGTAGTTGGCGAATTCACTGCCCAGCTGAGCCTTGACCGTGGCCGCCGACCACCGGGTATCCCCGTAGACGATGTAGGACTGGCCGGTTTCCAGATCCGCCTTCATCTTCATGATGCGGACCTTCTGTTTCTCCAGGTTGGCCTGCTTGCGCGTGATGTCGCTCTTCAGATTGTCGATCGCCACCATCTCCTCGGCGATGGAACTGACGTCTCGTTTGTCATCCGACAAGCGAGTGAGTTCCAGGCGCAGGCGTTCGATTTCGGTTTCGAGCGGGACCTGCTTTTTGATGTCGCTTTTGTAGTTCTTCCATGCCAGGCGCACATGGCTGCCCACCTCGGTCTTGCGCAGAAGCAAGGCGACGGCAACCACCGCGACCGCAACGATGACGAGCTTCTTACACATTGTGAGAAACCCCTTTCCTGAGTTGATGACACACTTGCGAGGTCAGGACCATGTGAGAGGTTGCCTCGTCTGATGGTTATTCGCCACAACGTCAGCCAGATTTTGGCCATTGTCGTGCGACTTTGCCACGACTGGCCCCCGACGGTGCGAGGTCGTGACGCGTGCGACGAATCCGGGTCAGACAAGGCCGAGGTCATTATACGGGGCCAACACGCAAACAGAAGAGAGCGCGGTGGATCGGTGACGCTGGCCGTCGCGTCCTTGACCACCTTAAAGAGGGTGTGTACACTGCATAACATGCACTCGACAGGGAGGTTACTGGAATAGAGGCCAGGGGAGCGGACGGAGGGACATGGCCAAAGAGGGGCTGTTCAATGTTCGCGCCAGCGATGGGGGGGAGCTTCGCCTATCGCGCGCCAGTGTTGGGCGATTTAGCCTGTACCTGCGCCACCTGGAAGGGGTGCTGGGGGAGGGAGCCGCCAAGGTGTCCAGCGGGCAACTCGGCGAGGCGCTGGGAATCACCGATGCGCAGGTGCGCAAGGATCTCGCTTACCTGGGGAGCCTGGGACAGCCCGGGATTGGCTACAGCACCCAGGAACTGATCGACGCGATCCGTCGGCTGCTCGGCATCGATCGCTGCTGGCCGGTCGCGCTGGTGGGGGTAGGGAACCTGGGCCGCGCCCTGCTGGGTTATCGCGGGTTTGCCCAACGTGGCTTTCGTGTGGTGGCACTTTTTGACACGGATCCCACCAAGATCGGTCAGGTGATCGACGAACTGACGATTTGCAACGTGGAGCAGATGCCGGCGGTGATCGCCGCGACGGGAGCAGAGTTAGGGGTGATTGCGGTGCCGTGTGCCGCAGCGCAGATGGTAGCCGACGCCCTGATTCGCGCGGGGATACGCGGCTTGCTCAACTTCGCTCCGGTCGTCCTGCGAACCCCTGCGGAGGTCCGCCTGGTCTCAGTGGACTTGACTGTTCAGCTGGAACAGCTAGCATTTCTGGTACACACGCAGGCTCCTGAGAGTCCTGATACCCGGTAGTGTAACGGTAGCACAAGAGATTTTGGCTCTCTTTGTCCAGGTTCGAATCCTGGCCGGGTAGTTTGAAGCCAATCGATGCGGGCCGGTGCAAATCAGCGCCGGCCTCTTTCATTTCAAGGGGTTGCGGCGATTGCCCCAAATCAGACTCAGCAGTCCGAAACGTGTGCATCGGTGCAGATGAGTGCGGATCGGCGCCCCCTGTT
>JAKOSN010000189.1 GCA_029777335.1 Planctomycetota bacterium | reverse complement strand
GGGGAACGCTTCCAGGGGTTGGTGCGGACCTTCTGAACAGGCCCAGGATGATTCGGAACATCGAGGGGAGGGCTCAGTCTGGTGGCTGAGCCCTCGTTTTTTTGCATCTAGCTTGGAGGGAAGCGATACGACCCACACGGTCGTGTTTCACGCGCTACGGGGCGCCGTGGCATGCCGAAATTAGATCGCGCAGCCCATGGTGGTTTGGTTGAGGTGCGAAGATGAGGCCAGGTACTATTGACCGGGAACTTTGGGCGGGGCTATACTCCCCCGTGCATACCACCACGGAGCCGAGTCGTCAGCGCGCGCCGCGCCGAAGGTTCGCTTTCCCCAAGGCGTTTCCGGTAGTAGCCAGGAGGGCTTGCACCGATGATCAGCGTACTGTTTTGCTCTCGTCTGAAGGATAATCCAGCTTCCAACCTCCCTGCCTTTCTCGACTCCGCCGTCGCTCACATCGCTCCTCACGAACGGGAGAATATCGAGTTTCTCATCAAGTTCGATGATGACGACGATCAGCGTCCCTCGGAGCGTTTCCTTGCCAGATATCCGTTTACAATCCGAACCTTTACCTACGGCCGGGCGGAGGGGCGTCATTCACTCCATCACGCCCAGGAATACATGTTCGCTCAGCGTGACCCGCGCTCTCGGTTTTGCCTGATGACCGCCGATGATTTTGTCTTCACCCGCTCCGGGTTTGTGTCGGAGATTCTGGAAGTCAAGGATGAGTTCTGCATCATGTGCTATCGGCGCCCGCCCATTGAATCCTATGCCGGGGTGTATGAGCAGGAAGAAGTCGTTCGTCGCTGGGTGGTCTCTTTTGGTGAATGGTCCCCGGTGATTAGCAGTCGACTGATCGAGGTGTGTCAGAACTTCGGCTGGCAGTCCAATGTGGATAGTTGGTTGATGGGGCTGCAAGTGGTCCTTTACGATCTCTACAAGATCATCCTCTGGAAGACGCACGACCCTTTTTACGCGCGGCATGGGGGGCATGGTCTGGGGGATACGCCAACCTACAACAACATGGAACTGACGGGGATGTCTGGCCCCCACAACAAGTACTGGTTTGAGTTGCTCCGCCGCCAGGCCCGCAACATCTATCTCAACATGGAACATGGCACCGATCTCCATCGTTTGACCTGGGGAACCGGGCCGCGGCGGCTGTGGCGCAAGGTTCGCGCCCAACCGATGCGAAGATTGCCCATCCGCGTGATTCGCAAACTCGCCCATACCGTTGGCGGCATCTTTGCCTGATTGTTCGTTCACACCTGGTTCATGGATGATCCGGAACAGCGCCTCGCACTCCCCCCGGCGAGTCGCCAAAGCGCAAGGGAATTGCAACATGAATCTCGGACGGCGGGAGAAAACTCCATTTCCTCACCGGTACAAGGCGTTTGATCTGATCCGCACTCATGGTCGTGTGTATGCCATTCCGCAGCACATCGAACCTGGAGTCGAGGATCCAATCACGGCCATGCAGTACCACCCAGCAGTCCTCTCCGCGGCCACGCTGGAAGAACTGAAGGAGAAAATTGATGGGTTGGAGACTCCGTCCACCCACCCGATATTTCTCGGCGAATATGCGAGCTACCAGGTAGTTCGGCACCGGGGAACTCTCTACGGAGTACCAATCGGAGCAACAGTTAGCGATTGGGATTCCGGCACCGCGCGAAGGCGGGCGGGAGTGGTGACAGCTCGGACGTATGATGAATTGGAAGCTGTCATCGATGCGACCCGCGAAGCGACACCGGTGGAGTTTGCCGGGTGGCTGCCGATCTACAAGCAGTTTGGGAACTGCGGACAGCATCCACAGTTTGGACACATCCAGCACCTCCCGCCCGGCTATCGCTTCACCTGCTCGGAACCACCGCCTCCCGGGCGGACCTTCCTGGCCTCCTGTGCGGGGGTAATCAACCACCTGTTCTGCCAGGCATTGCGGGGATTGGGGTGGTTGTGGGCCCTGGTTCGCATGATCTCGGCGTTCTTCCGCCCACGACACGGTGTGACCATTCGTTCGCGCTGGGTAATCTTCACCTCCATGATGAGACTGGTGGCAACACTGGTTGGTCGGGGGTGCAGGCTGCGCTCGATCTTCCTCTTTCTTCAAAGTCGCAATTTGCAGTCCCAACTGCTGCTTGGAGACTCGACAGAGCCCGTGTTTCTGACCAGCATCCCCTTAACCTATGGGCAACGGCCGTGGGTGATCGAAATCGAGGATCCGACAACTCTCTTTTTGCCGATGATTCACAATGGGCATACCTCGCACATTGACATCACCCAGGCACCATCGTTCCCGATCATCAAGACCTTGCTCGAAGGAGAAAGCTGCAAGGCGATCCTTACACACATGAAATCCACCGCGCGCATGGTGGGAACGCTCTTTGGCAGTGAGGTCATTCGCCAGAAAGTGGTTTATGCGCCGTTGGGCGTTACGCTGCCGTCCCGCTGGCAGCGGCATGATCCCGAACCGGCGGACGCTCCCATTCACCTCCTCTTCATCAACTCCTGGAGTCAGATTCCAACCAATTTCTACCTCCGGGGAGGCCTGGATGTGCTGGAAGCGTTTGCCATTCTTCGCGAGCGCTATCCCCAGCTCCGTCTCACCATGCGCAGCCATCTCCCTCCTCTCGATCCGCACTATCATCGCATCATCGAGGAGGGCGGTGTGCGGATGATTGACCGCTTTGTGAGTGCCGAGGAAATGGCCTCTTTGCATGCAGAAAGCCACATCTTTTTGTTACCAGCGGCGCGCATTCACATCGTTTCCTTGCTCCAGGCGATGTCCTATGGGTTGGCGGTGGTGGGCTCCGATGGGTGGGGAATCGAAGAGTATCTGAAACACGAGCACAACGGGCTGGTTGTGAAGGGACGGTATGGGAAAGTGTCTTGGGAGGATACGCAGGCGGGATTGCTCCGCGAGGATTATGAACCGATGTGTCTTCCTGATCCCGAGGTGATTCAGGGGCTGGTGGAAGCGATCTCGCGTTTGGTTGAGGATGCAGAATTGCGCCGACGATTGGGGCGTACGGCACGCCACGATGTGGAGAATACCTACAACGTGACACGCTGGAATCAGGGGATGAAGGCGGCCCTGGACAGAACGCAATCGGCAGAGAAACGAAGTGCACCTCACCCAGACGAATGGGAGTCTCATTCCGGGACGAGCGAACGGTCAGCGACCAGTACGCCGGTTTGCGTGCAAAGTGAGAGTCGGTAAAAAGCCAGAGCGATTGAAAACCGCCTGAAAAGAAAGAGGGCAACCGTGTCAACAACGCGGTTGCCCTCTTTCTTTTCAATGGGAACAGATCCAGTGACGTCACACCGGGGTCGGTATCCGGCGGGCAGAGGAAGGTGCGGACGCCCATTCCTGGCGTCGTAGTTCGTCGAAGAAAGCCCCGGCACAAGCATATGACGCCGGAGTGCCAATGTCGAGGAAGGCGCCTTCGGTGCAAAAACCATGCACCAATTGCTGGCGAATCCAGATCGGCATCATCTCGCTTTCAAGGGACACGGGGCGATCTGGTGGGATCTCCTCAATCAGTTCCCGTCGGCACAGATAAATACCCGCATTGATCCAACCTGGACCAGCCACCGCCGCCTTCTCATGAAAAGCACGCACCAATCCCCTGGAAGAGAGATCAACACGGCCAAACCGAGCGGTGTCGTCAACGTGGGCAAGAACCATTCCGATCCCTGCCTGCTGGGAGGAACTGAACGCCTGGAACTTCTCCAGGTCAACCTGGCAGTAGGAATCGCCGTTTAACACCAAAATGGATGAGCTGGAGAAGCGCGGCAAGGCAAGTCGCAGGGCTCCCCCGGTTCCCAGCGGAGTGGGTTCCGGGGAGTAAAGGAGCGACATCCCAGCATGGGAGTCTCCAAGCACGCGCCGAACCGTGTCCGCCTGGTAGCCAGTCATCAGAACCACACGCTGGATACCGACAGGGGCCAGCTGATCGAGCAGATAGGGGAGAAACGGTCGCTCGTTGACAGTGGCCAGCACCTTGGGTTGTTGGCCAACGACTGGGCGAAGGCGAGTTCCAAGTCCACCGGCCAGGATGGCGGCAGTGGTCTGCTGCAGAGGTCGAGGTTGCGTCGGCAAGGGATTAATTGCGGTGTCAGCCATGATGTCTCACTTTACGAAGCGTTACGGTACAGGGGACGCCCTTCCATCGCATACCCCTTGAGCAACTCCTGGATTCCCTGATCGAGGGAACGGGTCGCTTCGAACCCCGCCTCGCGCAGGCGCTGGTTGGAGACAATGTAGTTCCGTTTGTCAGGATCCTGGCCGATTGGAGCGAAATGAACATAGAAATCCGGGATATACTCTTTAACCTTGAGGGCGAGTTCCTCCTTGGAGAGATTGGCAGAATCCAGGCCAACATTGAAAGGCCGGCCAATCATCTGCTCGCTGTGAGTGATGCCGTGAATCATGCAATCGGCAACATCCCGAACGTGGACGAAATTGCGTTTGAAATCCTTCTCGAAAATAACGAGATAACGCTCCTTGTAGGCGGCATAGACAAAGTGATTGACGAGCAGATCGAGGCGCATCCGAGGGGACATGCCAAACACTGTGGCGAGGCGTAGGGCGATGGTACGTCCTGATTGGAGAAGCTCTCGTTCGGCATCTACCTTGGTCTGCCCATAGAGCGAAATCGGTTCGAGAGGGGTTTCCTCGGTGCAGTAGGTAATCCCCGAAGTCGCCCCATAGCCACTATTGGTATTGGGATAGATGACCAGTTGATTGGGGCTACGGAGACGGTTGAGGAGACGAGCAGCCTCAAGATTTACACTGGTGGCCAGAAGCGGGTCTCGCTCGCACGCGCCGGCTCCAACAATGGCAGCAAGATGAACCACCACGTCGGCATCACGAAGGACCCGTCGCATCAAGCCTTCATCACGAACGTCGCCCTTGACGAAATCGAACGCAGGATTGGCACAGAGATGGAAAAGTCCCTGTTGCCCGGCGCCATACATCAGGTTGTCGACCGTCTGGACCTGATAGCCGTGCTGCAACAGATGTTCACACAGGATGCTCCCGAGATAGCCGAGGCCGCCAGTGACGAGAACGCGTTCGGTCATCGTTGTCTTCCTTGAGGTGCTGGTCACGCGAGTTGGTCGAATGGGGTTCGGATCATTCGCCAAACAGGGGATATCCATATTCCCATCTGTGAGACGGTGATTATGCATGCGCCCGAAAGAGCCTGTCAATGCCACTTGGGCCCCTTCACTCGTATCCGGGGTTGACGTTCCTTGCCAGGTCCGCCTTAATAACCCTATCTCACACCCTGGCCACGGATGGTGCCATGCCAACCACCCCTGAACTCTCCTTGATCGTTCCAACTCGAGAACGCCCAGAACGGCTCCGAGCCTTCCTGCACAGCCTGGATGCAACCGCGGAATGCCCTGAGCGCGTTGAGGTCATCCTGGTGATTGATGAGGACGATGTGCAGAGCGTTCGTCACCAGTGTCAGCGGATTTCAACCCGAGAGGTCATGGTTCCGCCCAGACAGACGATGGGGAGTCTTAATACGGCAGGGTACGAGGCCGCGCGGGGCCGCTACCTGATGTTGTTGAACGATGATGTGGTAGCTCGAACGACGGGCTGGGATCAGCGCATTCTGGATTGTTTCAAGAGCACGCCAGACGACATCCTTCTGGTGCATGTCAACGACGGACTCTTTGGAGAGTCTCTGTGTACCTTCCCGATCGTGTCACGTCTGTTCTGCGAAATGGCCGGGGGAATCTGTCCGCGCGACTATTTACGCTATCGAATTGATGATCACATTGAAGATATTTTCAATCTACTTGGTCTTCTTGGCGAACGACGTGTGATCTATCTTCCCGATGTCCTCTTTGAGCATCACAATGTCGCGACGGAGGGGGATAGGAGGGGCAGTTATGTGCCGAGCGAATCCATCCTGAGCGTCGATGGACCGCGGTTTGATGCGCTTCGCGCGGAGCGTCAGGAAGTCGCTTTTCGGCTGTACCAACAGATACAGGAACGTGCGAAGAAACTCCGCGATCAGCAAGCGCGAGCAGTTCTCGCGACAGCACCACACGCATTCACGCTTCGCACCCCGGAGCGACATCGAGTTGAGGCTCGTCAGAGCGGGTCGCGAAAAGACCCTTCGCTCACCATTGCCATTGTGGCGCGCGCGCCGTGCAAAGGGGTTCAGATTACGCTCGACTCGGTGCGCGCCCACACCTCCAGATACCAACTCATCCTCGTGGAGGACAAGGAAAGAGTTGAGACGCGCCGAGGCGCAAAGCTTAATCGAATTCTTCAAGGGACCAGGACCGATTACCTGGTTGTACTGGCACCGGGGACCAGAGTGCGGCCCGGGTGGGTGCACGAGTGCCTGGCGAAGGTTACAGGGGAGATCGCAGCGTCCTTTCTGGTGCCGCACGAAAGGGAGCGGAAAACGCTGGGAATTGTCAGTGGACCGGGAGTAAGTTTGATACTGGATCGCACTCGGTGTCGGTATCTTCCATTCGATGAGGTCTATCACTCAGGATTTGCGGATGTTGATTTCGGTTTGCGGGTGCTTGAAGCAGGATTTGGAGTCCTCGTCGACCGTGTGCGAGGAGTGATCGGCCCCGCGACTCTCGGGGCCACCGAGTCAGAAGGATGGACAACCACCCACCTCGACGCTGACCGAGCGTATTTCTTTCAAAGCTGGGAGGCGAAGGGTCGCTTCAATTCCTTGCAGAATCGTTGGAGTGAACATCTGGCAGGGAACGGGACAGCAGCGAGTGCAAACTCGTCGCTCGACCCACTAACAGCGTTGGCGAACGATATCTGGGAGAGATTGCACCCAGGCCAACCTTCCCTGGCAACTCGCCTGGTGCGCACCGCGAGACACGTGAAAAACAGAGGGGTTCGCTGTTTTCAGGAACGCGGAATCCGTGGTCTGATGGTTCGCGTGTTTCAGCAATTCCGCAGGGTGAGAACGCCAACTCCTACCACTTGAAACAGGGCGGGAATGCGGGCTGTTGGAGAGAACTGCGGGAATCGTAACCACGTCACAATTCCCGCGGAGGGAGATGTCAATTCCCCGCCGTCGACAGGGTGAGTGGAACGCGATTTTTCTCACCTGGATCGGTGTGGGCAGGTAACTTCGTCGATGGAACCTGCATTGTTCCATCGAGCAAATCGCGACGAAGTGGAACGCCAACCATGGTTTTGATGTGTTCGACTACCTGGGGACCAAAGCGTGTCCTGACCATTTCCAGATAGGTTGGATTGGTGTAGTAGCGCGTGAATGCCTCGTCACGGAACTGAAGAACTTCCCGAGCGGTGAGATACCTGGTGGGGAGAGGGAGTGAGTCGCGCGAATGCTGAGAGTAGCCGCTCCACTCGCGCGGCAAGGGCACGCCTTGACGCAACGCCTGTTCGTAGAGGGGCGAACCCGGGTAGGCCATGGCGGAATAAAAGTTGGCGAACTCACAATTGAGTTCAGTGGCAAGATCGAACGTGGCCTGCATGGAAGTGAGATCGTCGTCAGGGAGACCAAAGATATAGTTCCCAATCACATTGATTCCAGCGGCCCGAATGCGGCCCACGACCTCGAAAACCTGTTGCTGGTCGAAAGCCTTGTCCACGCCGGCGCGCACCTGCTCGGCTCCGGATTCAATGCCAAGCGCAAGCCAGGTGAACCCGGCTTCCCTCATCGGTTCCAGCAGGCCATCCTTGATGGTGTCCACGCGCGCATATGCCCAGAGATTGAGGTTGTAGCGACGGGCGATGAGGCGTTCACAGATTCCAAGAACATGTTTGCGATTCAACACAAACATTTCATCGGCGATCTTGATATTCGTGACTCCGTAGCGTGTCACCAGTTGGTCGATCTGGGCGACCACTGCGTCAGGACTCCAGTAGCGATAGCTATTGCTGGTGCTTCGCATGCCGGCAGCGTGTTCTCCACTACGGAACGGCGCCTGGATGCAGCAAAACGAACAGTGATACGGACAGCCCAGGGTGGTGTAGATGGCGGCATAGGGTTGGCGATGGCGGCCATCCAGGCAGTGCCAGTTATGCGCGCGATAGCGAGCCATCGGCAGAAGATCCCAGGCACAACCGGGCATCTCCATATCCAGATCCGTGAGGAGTGGGCGATCAGGAGTGGAAGCGATTCGCCCTGCCGTACGATACCACAGCCCTGGAACGGCGGCAAAGTTGGGGGAGGGTGATTGGAGCGCTTGCGCCAGAGTGGTAAGCGTCTCCAAACCCTCTCCGGCCGCAACGAAATCGATCGGTTCCTGGCGGAGAGTCTGTTCAGGGAGGGCGGCGACGTGACCACCAAGCATCAGGAGCGGGTGAGCCGGGGTTGTCTCCCGGATGGCATGGGCGACTCGACTCGCTCCGGTCATCACCTGCGTGGAAGCCGACGGCTGATGTCCGTAGACGACGATGGCGGTGAGCACTGGCTTGGCGATGCGAACTCGGTCGGCGACCTCCTCGGGAAGGAGTTCCTCTGCCTCGGCGTCGAGAATAGCGACAGAAAGCCCGCGCTTGCGACAAAAACTGGCCATCAACCCGGCCCACACAGGGTTTTCCACCGCTGCCAGTTCACGCCCAAGCGACTGATACACCTGTGTGCGGCTGGGCGGATTGATCAGCAAGAGATCCAGTTTGCGACCGCTCATGAGGCTCCTCCCCGAGACGTGGACGCCAGATCGTTGAGTAGCTGGCATAGTTGGAGAATCTTGCCGCGTTCAAGAGTGGGATAGTTGCCGATGTACATCCCATAGAAGTGAACGTGATCAGCACGGGGGAAATCTCGGGGTTCCGCTGCCAGGCGACGGCGAACGTAAGGTTGTCGAACCTGGTTCCCGCCTCCCGAGGTTCCCCGGCGAAACTCCACACCACACTCCCGCAACGTCTTCATGATGATTCCCATCAGCCGGTCGTCTGGATGCTTGAGAATCAACGTAAAGGCATAATTGCTGCTTCCCTCGAGGGCGAAATCAGTCTGGTAGATCTCTGGGTTGAGATGGTCGAGAAACAGGCGGAGATTGGCGGTGCGCTGCTCAACGGCGTCGTTCAGTCGGGGTAACTGGGAGCGCCCAATGACGGCGTTGATCTCGGTGCTGCGCACGTTAAATCCTGGGAGGGCGAAGATAAAATCCGGGTTGAGATCAGGGTATTCATCCCAGTAGGCGTGGCGGTAGCTTTCTGAATCGAGTTCGCGCACCATCCCGTGCGAGCGCAGCATCCGCACCGTTTCGTACAGATCGGGATTATTGGTGCAGACCATACCGCCTTCGATGGTGCTGAGATGGTGGGCGTAGTAAAAGGAAAAGTTGGAGGCGAGGCCAAAGGTGCCAAGCCTCTTTCCCTGGAATGTGGCACCGTGGGATTCACAAACATCCTCGATAAGGGGGATGTTGCGGCGTTCCAACTCATCGAGGAGTTCGTCGGTGAGGGCGTTATAACCGAGGACGTGGGTAAGGAAGACCGCTCGCGTCCGGGGAGTGATTCGCTCGAGGACGTGCTGGGTATCCATCCCGAGAGTGCGAGGGTCGATATCGACAAAAACGGGATCGAACCCGCAGTGGAACGCGGAGGCGATATCTGAAACCCAGGTGATTGTTGGAACGATGATTTCGCCAGGGCCAAACCGTTCCTTGATTGCAGCCAGGGTTACCAGATTGGCAGAGGAACCCGAGTTCACGAAGACACTGTACCGCACCCCTACCCAGTCGGACCATTCCTGTTCAAACTGGCGAACGTGCCTGGACTGGGTGAGAATGGGATCTTTCTGCTGGAGCAGGGCACACACCGCGTCCAGATCCTCACGCGCGATGTTGTTGCGCATCAGGGGCCAGTCCAGTTTGGCAAGGACACGAGTCATGGTTGAGAGCACCTCAGAAAGGACCTTTGAAAGCGATGCCACGCAGAGCAGGATTCTCTTCAGGGATCCATCCCGTGGGTTGTCCCTCCACCAGATCGCGCGCTGCCCCCGCGATGGTGCGTGCGTTGGGATAGAACAGCTCTTCCAGGACGGGAGTGGTTGGACAGGTGACGGGAGCGAATCCCATACGGCGCACTCGCAGGTCACGGATCCCCATCAACCGTTCTGCCACCTGGGCGAGGATCTCTGCCCCCGCCCCACAGTTGGACCAACCATTATCGACCACCACGAGTCGGCCAGTTTTTTCGGCCGATTCAACAATCGGTTCGATATCGAGCGGACTCAGCCAGATGGGATCGATCACCTCGGCGTGGATGCCGATCGCGGCGAGATAATGACGGGCCGCCAAACATTCTGGCTGCATGGCAGAGATACCGACGAGCGTGACGTCTTCCCCCGTCGCCGTGATCCGTGATCGCCCTGGTTGGACCGTGTACGATTCGGTTGGGACCGGGCCCTTGTGAAAATGCAGGATGCGATGTTCGACAAACATCACCGGGTTGTCGTCGTGGATGGCGGCGAGCAGGCATCCCTTGGCATCGAAGGGAGTGGTTGGAGCTACCACCTTCAACCCCGGGACGTGCATGAAAAAGCTGTACAAGCCCTGGGAATGCTGCGCACCCTGTCCCCAGCTTTTCCCAATCATGGAGCGGATCACAAGCGGAAGTGCAACTTTACCCCCGTACATGTAACGGCTCTTGGCGGCCACGTTGACGAGTTGGTTCATCGCCAGCATCAGGAAATCCATGCGAATATGCACATGGATGGGGCGGAGTCCGGCGAGTGCCATGCCGATCGCTGTCCCCGTCATGGCATCTTCGGACAGGGGGGTACCAAAGACCCGAGCGGGGCCATACTTCTCCGCCAACCCCCGTGTGGTCCCCTGGATGGCCTTGGGATCGTCTACATCCAGTCCAAACAGGATCACGGAGGGATCCGCCTCCATGGCCTGATCCGTCGCCTCGCGGAGGGCTTCCACGTAGGAGAGTTCTCGGGTCAGAGTCTCAGTACGAGGAGTTTCTTGCTGAATACCTGGCGTCAGATGAGTGAGCACGCTGCTTCCTCCTTGAAGACATCCGCGTCGAGTTCCGTTGCATTGGGGAAGGGACTGGCCTCGGCAAAACGGAACGCATCCAGCACTTCCTCGGTGACCTCCCGTTCGATCTGCTCCCGGACTGGACGATCCACGAGATTGGCCAGCCGGACTACCTGGTCACTCTCTATCCAGGGTTGAGCTTCTTCCAGCGAACGATAGCCAAGTTGGAAATCCTTGTTGGGACCGACGTGTTCAAACCAGCGATAGGTCATCACCTCCAGGAAACGTGGGCCATGGCCAGCGCGGATCTCGCGAGTGATTGCCTGGGAGCGCTCAAAGAGACGAAGGACATCGTTGTTGGTGATCCGTTCTGCCGGGATGCCATGAGCCGTCACGCGAGCACAGATATCCGTTGTGGCCTGGCGGCGTGCCTGGTGGGTGTGAATGGCATACTGATTGTTTTCACACACGAAAAGGATCGGGAGTTGTTTGAGTGCCGCAAAGTTCAAACTTTCTGCGAAGACACCCTCCTCGGTGGCGCCGTCGCCAAAAAAGCTGACCACCAGGGAATCGCTCTCTCGATAGCGGAGTGCATAGGCATAGCCGACCGCGTTGGGGATGGTTGTTCCAACCACCGCCGATGTGCCCATCACTCCAACTTCGGGAGCGATCAGGTGCATGGAACCGCCTTTTCCACGTGCACAACCCGTGACCTTGCCGAACATCTCCGCGACCATCGCCTTCATGGAACCGCCCTTGGCAAGATACAGAGCGTGGCCACGATAGGTGCCAAAGACCACATCCTGGGGTTGGAGGGTCGCACAGACTCCAACCGCAACCGCTTCCTGTCCAATCGAGAGATGGACCGGGCTCTTGATCCGATCCGTGGGGTAGATCCGAGCGGTCTCCTCTTCCAGGCGGCGGATTCGATAGAGGGCTCTATACAGGCTGGCAT
Organism: Planctomycetota bacterium; assembly: GCA_029777335.1. Lineage (GTDB taxonomy): Bacteria > Planctomycetota > Planctomycetia > Gemmatales > Gemmataceae > JAKOSN01. The sequence goes on along the minus strand of JAKOSN010000189.1, from coordinate 4,670 downwards.
ACATGCACGGTGTCCTCCCTGACTTGGTGTGCCAGAAACCAGTTGTAAGTGTTCTCCAGCGCGATGCGAAGGGGAGTGCTGGGTTTCCATCCCATCGCCAGCAATCGGGTTGAATCAAGTACCTTGCGCGGCATCCCATCCGGTTTGGAAGTGTCAAACCGGAGCTTGCCCCGGTATCCGACGACGTCGGCGATCAACGTCGCAATCTCGCGGATTGAGAGATCCTGCTGTCCCCCAAGATTGATCGGGGACGGACCTTCGTACCGGTGCATGACGAAGAGACAGGCATCGGCAAGGTCGTGGATGTACAGGAATTCGCGCCTTGGAGTTCCGGATCCCCACACAACGACTTCTTTCTCCCCGGTCGTACGTGCCTGGTGCATACGTTGCATCAGCGAGGGGATGACGTGCCCACCCTGGAGGGAAAAATCATCGTGGGGACCGAAGGCATTTGCCGGAATGGCGGTAATAAAACATGAACCGTACTGTCGGCGAAAGGCGTCGCACAGTTTCCACCCCGCCAACTTGGCGAGTGCATAGGCGTCGTTGGTGGGTTCCAGGGGGCCGGTAAGCAGGGAGTCCTCGCGCATCGGCTGAGGAGCCAGCCGCGGATACGAGCAGGAACTTGCAACGTAGAGTAACCTGGTCACATGGTAACGGTGCGCTTGCTGGATTACATTGGTACCAACGAGCAGGTTGTCCAGCATCAACTCTGCAGGGCGCGTCTGATTTGCCAGAATCCCGCCTGACATCCCCGCGACGTGAAAAACGTATTCCGGGCGGGCCTCACGAAAAAACAGCTCCACCTGGTGTGGATCCGTAAGATCGGGTTCACTGGGAGGGACCCCCACGAGGTTGCGAAATCCTTCGCGCTGGAGACGCTCCAGGAGCGCCCGTCCAAGCAAGGTATCTCCCCCTGCGACGTAAATCGTTGAATCGTGGTGCACGTCTCTGTTCCTCGTTGCGATTCTCAGGCCACGCTAGGCAATTCCTCAAACGGAAGGGGAGGGTGATGCAGACGCGTCGATTCTGCCTCCTGGTAATCAACGCCCGGTTCGTAGAAGATGATCTGGCTACCAGCGGATTCAAAGGCGAACGGAACGTGAATGAGACCGTCAAGCGCGGTCAGCACAGCCGCGTGGCGTGCGGGGGGTACGAACAGCAGGAGGAATCCACCACCCCCGGCCCCGGTGAGTTTCCCGCCAAGTGCGCCTGCGGCGCGGGCTCGGGCATAGAGGGCGTCGACACGCGAGTTGGACACCTTGTTGCTCAGGCTGCGTTTCATTACCCAACCTTCGTGCAGCAACTCCCCAAACCCACAGATGTCTAACCCGGAGATCAGCAAATCGGTGCCTTCCTCAACCAGTCGTCGCATCCCTTCCAACTGGCGCCGGCGTGATTGAATATCAACCACATAGCTCTGGGCAACTTCTGCTGCCGTGCGTGCAATTCCGGTGTAAAAGAGCATCAAATGCTGATTGAGTTCCTTAAAGCGACCGGGAGGCAATGGAAGCGGATCGACCATGATCTTGCCATCCGGCTGGAATTGCACATGCTTGAATCCACCGAAGGCAGCCATCACCTGATCCTGGGACCCAACTGTCTCGCCAACCAGTTTCTGCTCGATGTAAATGCTCTCTCGCGCAAGATCCATCTTGGAGCGCAATTCTCCCCGCAAAGCGCGGAGTGAATGCAACAGCCCGACGGTAAAGGCGGAACTGGATCCCATGCCACTGCGAGCTGGGAGATCGCCGTCGTGGTGCAACTCAATTCCACGATCAAAACTCAGGTGTTTGAGGGTTTCGCGCACTACGGGGTGAGTAATTTCGTCGGCGGACTGACAGGTCTCAATCTTACGATAGACAACGCGAATCCGATGTTCAAAAAATGGGGGAAGGTAGCGGCAGGTAAGGTAGCAGTACTTGTCGATCGAGGCAGCCAGAACGGCCCCACCGTGGGTTTCATACCAGGCTGGGTAATCGGTTCCTCCGCCAAAAAACGAGATGCGATATGGTGTGCGGCAGATGATCATCCCTAATCCTCCGCTTCCCTGGCATCCCTCGATCCATGAGGGACGGCAATCGGAGCGGTATGCGCTCCTCGTGCTGTCGAACAGTTGTGGGTTGTACTCTAGCGGGGGGAGGAAAAGGTGTCAAGACGAGTCGAGCGGGGAGTTTGCTGTGACCTCGTGAGCTGGGGAAAGCCCTGAGAACCACTGAAACTCTTGCCAAGGGTTTTTAGCGCTTTTTCAACGCTTTGCATCAACCATTTGAGTAGAGAGCCTATCGTTCGCGGTGGTCGATGTGGACCCTGTTTCCTGTCCGGGAATGCGTGTTCAGGGAGCAGAGAATCTCGCATCGCTGGATTCAATGTTGCGAAATAATGCGTGAGGGCAGTCCACAGGAGGTGCGATTCCTCGTCGAATTCCTGGCCCGGAGTGCTGAAATACAGTGGCATCATCCTCCTCAAGAACGGATACAGATCGGTGCCCTGTTGAGTGAGTTGTGCGGACCGGCTATCGGAGCGACGGCGATAGTAAAAGAGAAATTCCGGAATCACATCGAGTTGATATCCCGCCTTCACCAGCTTGACAAATGTTTCCCAGTCCTCGCAGTAGGTGGTAGGATCGGTTTCAAACCCTCCGACTGCGCGTAGAACCTTGGTGCGAAAGATCGCATTCGTATCGCCATACACATTGTGCACACAGGCTGCCAGGTGAGGGCCGCCGATCGGAGTTACCTGGTATTCAAAGCGGGATTGAGCGATATCCGGCGTCTCGCGAAAGGCGAGGAAAAAAGACGTCATTGCTGCCAGGTGAGGATTGTTGCGCATCGCGCGAACAAAACGCTCCACCATCCCTGGCGTGGCGAGGTTATCTGCATCCACGGGAATGAAATATTCCCCGCGTGCCTCTTCGAGAGCATGATTGCGAGCTGCTCCTGGCCCGGCGTTGCTCTGGGTGAGAAAGCGAAACGGTGACGGATACTTCCTCCGTTCCTGTTCCCAAACCTCTCGGGACAATGGACAGGTTGACCCGTCGTCAATGACAATCACTTCCAGATCCTGAAAACTCTGCCTTGCCAGTGACGCGAGCGTTTCGGGGAGGTACTTTCCGAGGTTGTAGTAGGATACTCCGATGGTTACAGCCGGCTTTGCTATACGGGAACTCTGAGAAGGATGGATTGGAACCTTTACAAATTCCTTACCTGTCAGCGTTTTCCCCTCGTGCTCGGGTTCGGTGGTGCGCGGTAGATACCAATGTTCCGCTCGCTCAAGCTCTCCTGGGGCTTTCCAGCCAAGGCGAAAACAAGTTGCTTCCACTGCTTTTGAGATGCACCAAACACGATCTGCATTTTCGAAGCAATAGCGCTCACAGTAATCATCAATACTCTCTTGTGGAGAGCCAAGTTGTTTCCGGCGCTCACGTTCAGAGATTGCTGGTTCTTTCTGGATCACCCTCAGCGTGACCTCGTCGAAGGTCAGGCCGGCCCGTTTCGCCTGGATCGTCCGGAATGCCGGGATGCCCTGTGAAGGAAACTCGATCACACGAATCGGATAGCGGTCGCAAAGTGCCTGAAGGGCAAGTCGAATGGTATTGCTGCGAGTGAGATTGTCTCCACAGCCAATCGTGCCGCTGGGAGAATCGAACGGCGGGGAGATGACGAGTTCTGCAAGTGCATGCAGGGTGATCCACCTCCCGGACTGCTGCAGGGTGCTCGGAACAGCAACGAGGTTCTTTTGCTCGTTACAATCGAGCAGATGGACGTCCCAATCCCATGTGATCCATCGCTCAATCTGCTCTCCTGCCGCGAAGGTTCCAGTCTCAGGGTGCGGTGAGTTCTCGGAATTGATGAGAACGATGCAAACTGTCGGGCGAACCTCACTACTCCGTGAAGTCTGTGGGGGATTCGCCTCAAACGATTGATTCAACGAATCAATGTGCACCGATTCATTCCCTTCGCGCATCCATGGGTGACGGATCATGCGTGCACTGGGTTGCTCGTTCGGGTTCGCCAGACGTTTTGCTTTTCCAAACGATCATTGACACAGCGGCATTTCCACCTCGCGTTGGTGGCGCGACCCTTGCGACAACGTTCTCCCAATCGAGGGAGGTGGAGCCCCGATACGATACTCAAGCGAATTCGTTGCCAGGTTTGGGTTGAAGTACGGATCGCGCCAACTCCCCCATCGTTTCTGAAAGAGTGCTTCCTCCTCCGGGGAAACGGCTGGGGTACGTGTGCCCAGTTCAAAATGTATCAATTCTGCTGACGGATTGACGATGTTGCGAAATCCTGCCTCCAGTGCGCGCAGACAATAATCGACATCGTTGTAGTTCAAGGGAAGATCAGTGGAGAATCCTCCCAGTTGCTCAAACACCTGGCGTGAAGTCATCAGGCAGGCCCCGGTCACTGCACAGCAGTTGCGTGCCACCCGGTGATTGTTGAAATACCCTGGATGATCCCTCGGATAGGAATAATAGAGATGAACTGGGCGCCCCTTCTGGAGGGTCATTCCTGTGTGTTGAAGGCGACCACTCGGGAAGAGCAGCTTCGCGCCTACCACGCCAATTTCCGGTTGCTGGGCAAAGCGGAGCATTTCTTCAATCCAGCTGACTGTCACGATTTCCATGTCATCATTCAAAAACAGCAGATAGTCACCCGAGGCCAACG
>JAKOSN010000030.1 GCA_029777335.1 Planctomycetota bacterium | reverse complement strand
ATCGAGATACTGGTGATCGACAGCAAACTTGCGTGTGGTTGGATCCCAGTCGATACCATTCGCCGACCTGGTCAGCGCCGTGGTGCCCAACGCAAAGGTCTGGGTGTTGTTGGGAGAGAGCGAATCACCCCAGTTGAGCGTCAGCGTGAAGGTATCCAGGGTGCCCGGATCGGTGATCGTGCCGCTGAGCGTGGTGATGCCGTTTTCATCGATCGTTGCAGGCGCGATCGTCAGGTCGACTGTGGGGGCGACGTTTTTGATGGTCAGAGTGGTCGTTTCGGTGTTGGTGCCGGCATCATTGTCATTGATTTTGACGCTGATGATGCTGTTGTCCTGGGCGGTGTTGTTGCCTGGAGCTAGACCATCATCCTTGTACAGATGCTTGACGCTGAAAGTCACGACTCCCGTGGTGTTGTTCACGGCGGTGATGCTCAGCACACTGCTATCCGTGCTGGAAGAGATGTTTCCCGTGGTCAGTGTCGTTGTAGCGCCAATCGCAAAAGTCGACACAGCGGTGTTGTTGGGATCACCCCATTGAATGACGATCGTGTGAGTATCGAGTAATCCCGGATCCGTGAAGGTGCCAACCAGGGTGGCTTCCTGGTTCTCGTCGATGCTGGTGACCGTGGTCCCTGTGCCATTCTCCACATGCAGGTTGCTCAACGTCGGGGCCACGTTATCGACGGTGATGGCAAGGGAGCCACCGCCCTTGGGAGTGGTGGTGGGGCTGAAGGTACCATCTTCATCGGTGATGGCAGCGTTGATCGTGTAGTTGTTGGGACCATCGGCGTAGGTGTGTGTCAGCTGCACCGAGGTGCCACCAAACAGCGTGGCGATCTCAGCGCTACTGAGATTGGTGTCCGTGGAGCCATCGCCCCAGCTGATCACGATTGCCGTGGGAGTGTCAGCACCGGGATCGGTGTAACCGCTGAGCGTGAGCGTGTAGGGGCTGCCCTCGTTTACCTTGGCGTCGCCGCTCAGGGTGACGGTTGGCGCCACGTTATCGACGGTGATGGCAAGGGAGCCACCGCCCTTGGGAGAGGTGGTGGGGCTGAAGGTGCCGTCTTCATCAGTGATGGCAGCGTTGATGGTGTAGCTGTTGGGACCGTCGGCATAGGTATGCGTCAGCTGCACCGAGGTGCCACCAAACAGCGTGGCGATCTCAGCGCTACTGAGACTGGTGTCCGTGGAGCCATCGCCCCAGCTGATCACGATTGCCGTGGGAGTGTCAGCACCGGGATCGGTGTAATTACTCAATGTCAAGGTGTAGGGGCTGCCTTCATCAACGTGGGCATTCCCGCTCAGCGTGAGTGTGGGGGCCACGTTGTTGATCGTAACCGCGGTCTGGTAGTCCGTGAAGCCACCATCCTTGTCGAGAATGCGTGCGTAGACTACCAGCGATCCGTCGTCGGTCGTGGGGAAATCGGCGGAGGCGGTGGTGCCACCATCGGCGTACGTTGCCGAATCGCGAGTGGACTGGGTGGTGGAGAAGAAGTAGTGCAGGCTGCTCGCATCGACGCTCGACGGATCCTGGGGATTGGTAAGGCTGACTGTGGCCTTGGAGCCTTCGTTGATGGGGCCGTTGTTGGTGATGGTGGCGGTGGGCGCCACGTTATTGACGGTGATGTTGGTTGTTTCGGTGCCACCTTCTGTCTGGGTCCCATCGCCGTCGCTGATGGTGGCGGTGATGGTGAAGGTGTCAGGGGTGCCAGCCGGATCGTCGATGTAGGTGTGGGAATCGACGCTGAAGGAGTAGATCCCGCTGGAAGTCTCCGTGAGGGTCAGTTTCGCGCTATCGGTGGAACTATTGAATGTGACCGGGCTCCCCGTGATGTCGCTCGAAGCGAAGGAAAAGGTCGAATTCGCCGAGGAGTTGGGGTCGCCCCAGTTCACCACCAGGGTGGCGGTACCGGCGATCGCGGTTAAATCGATCGCTCCCGTGAGGGCTGTGGCGTTCCCCTCGAAAATCGCACCTGGCGCGTTGAGTGTGATCGTTACCGAGGGGAGCCAGCGATCTTCGAGCGGCTCGATGACGGGACGATACGAGCGGTTGCGCGCAGCGTACTTGAGGGGGTCGCGGCGCGAGAGGGGGGAACGATTCGGCGATACACGGAACCACCGCGAGGGTAACATGGTGCAACTCCTGTCGAAGGATGGGCGGGATGCATCTGTTCCGGGGTCTCGCGGCAGTGCGTGGATGATTCCCACCCGTCTAGAGGCGTGCCTGCTCCTCCCCGCTGCGCCGGCACGGGACAACCTGCGCGTACCCTGAGCACATCCCGTGGTAGACCGCAGTCCCTGGGGTGCGAACGGGTTTGGGAAGAAGAGCGTGACCACCGCCTTGATCGAAAAATCGAACATCAAGTAGAGCACTGATCTGGAGAGTTGTCAAGTATGCGAGCGTTTTTTTCTCTTTTCTCTACTTGAATATCCGTTCGATTCGTTAAGCTCACACCTGAACGGAATTAGCGACTCGATGAGTCGCTAATCGCTCGCCCACCTCCCTTTGCACAATCTCCCGGTCCACTCAGAGTCGTCGGGTGTCTGAACGGATTCGAGAATTTCTAACCAAAATCGCACACCACGGATCCTCGACTCCCCTACCGGGTCTCCCCGGAAGGCTCGCTTTTCGCCAAATTGAGAGATCCACTCTCCCTGGCATCACAATTGCTCCTTGAAGAGAGGGAGGGACGAGGGGTTTCCCGTTTCCCCTCGCCGAGTCGCCTCCTGCCTTGCCGTGCATTCGGGGGTGTGTTCACCCGAATGCGCTGGAGGATCAGACCATGAAGATCAACGAAATCTGTCACAAGCCTGTCATCGTGGCCGCACCCACGGATTCGCTGGCCACCCTTGCCAAACTGATGCACGAGCACAATGTGGGCGCCGTTGTGGTTCTGCAGGAGGAGCGCCCGGTCGGGATTCTCACTGATCGCGATCTGGCGCTGGCTGTGGGAGCGCAGGGAGCCTCCTTGCAAACCCCGGTTGCCAAGATCATGACTCGCAAAGTCCTGGCGATCCCCGAGGACACCGATGTCTTCTCGGCATCACGCTACATCCTGGAATGTGGGGTCCGACGCCTGCCCGTGGTTGATCGAACCGATCGCGTTGTCGGGATGGTGAGCCTGGACGATCTGCTGCGGTTGCTCGGTCGGGAATTGTTCAACCTGGCAGAGGGGATCAAGAGGGAGATGGTGGTGAAGTGACCGGCTTCGAGTCGCCGGGCACCAAATGATGAATGGCGAGGAGAAATTCTCCTCGCCATTCACCCGTGAGCTGTTCGCTCCTTGTTGCGGTCAGAGGACAGAGTGTCTCACCTTAGTGAGCCGCCGTCTCGACCGCCTGCTTTTTCGTGTGGGCCGCGACTTCGGGTTCCTTGGGAATTCGCATGGCATAGAACGAGCGCCACACAAAGACCAGGCCGATGGCGAGACTCAAGAGCCCCACCACGGAGGTGTAATCACTCGCTTCGCCGAGGGCCGCTGCCTGCTTCATGCTCACGGCGATTTCCACCGCCAGCAGACCAAAGAGCGTCGAGAACTTGATGATGGGATTGAGCGCCACCGAGGTGGTATCCTTGAACGGATCCCCCACGGTATCGCCCACCACCGTGGCTGCGTGCAGCGGGGTGTTCTTCTCCTTCAGATCCACTTCCACCAGCTTCTTGGCATTGTCCCAGGCCCCACCGGCGTTGGCCATGTAGATCGCCTGGAACAGTCCAAAGACCGCGATCGAAATCAGATACGCCACGAAGAAGTTCGGGTTGAACAACGCGAACGCCAGCGTGATCGTCATCAAGGCAATGAAGATATTCCACATCCCCTTCTGGGCGTATTCGGTGCAGATGCGGACGACCGTCTTTGAATCCTCGATATCAGCGGTGGTCTTGTCGAGTGTCATGTTCTTCTTGATATACTCGACCGCGCGGTAGGCGCCCGTGGTGACCGCCTGCATTGAGGCTCCCGAGAACCAGAAGACGACCGCTCCGCCACAGATGAAGCCCAGGAGCACCGGGGCGTCGGTCAGGCTCAGGTGCAGCATCTTGGCATTGGCCAGAAGCAGGATGATCGAGAAAATCATGGTGGTAGCACCCACAACGGCGGTCCCGATCAGCACCGGCTTGGCAGTCGCCTTGAAGGTGTTGCCCGCCGAATCGTTCGCTTCCAGGTAGTGCTTACCGCGCTCGAAGTCAGGGTCAAAGCCAAAGTCGCGTTTAATCTCTTCCTTGATCCCCGGAATCTGCTCGGTCTGGGCCAGCTCGAAGACCGACTGGGCATTGTCGGTCACTGGACCATAACTATCGACCGCGATGTTGACCGGCCCCATGCACAGGAAGCCAAAGGCCACCAGGCCGAAGGCAAAGATCGAGCCGACCCCGACCAGCTTGGTGGGGGTATCGGGATCGAGGTTAACCTGCATCACATGATCCAGCCCCTGGAGGCTCACAAAGTACGCCCCCGCCATTAGCCCCGCGATCAGCAGTCCTTTCCAGAAGGCACTGAAGTTGCCTGCCACGATCCCGGAAAGGATCGTCAGCGAGGATCCCCCTTCGCGCGAGGCGGTCACAATCTCGTTGACGTGTTTGGAGTGGGCGCTGGTAAAGATCTTGGTGAACTCGGGGATGAGCACCGCTGCCAATGTTCCGCAGCTGATGATTGTGGCCAGTTGCCACCACAGGTGCGGATATTCCACCGTGCCCACCTTGAGATCACGAATGAGCAGCCAACTCATCCCGAACGAGGTCGAGATGCACAGCAGGGAGGCGATCCAGATCAGGCGGGTCAACGGTTGTTCAAAGTCGAACTCTTTCAGCCCCTTGTACTGGCTCTCGGAGATCTTCTGGTTGACGAAGTAGGAGACCCCAGACATGAAGTCCATCAGGAACCGCATGGCAAAGATCCAGACAATCAACTTCGCCTGAATCTCAATACTATTCACCGCCAGGGTGATAAAGGCGATGAGGGCCACGCCGGTCACCCCGTAGGTTTCAAAGCCGTCGGCGGTCGGGCCAACCGAGTCCCCCGCATTGTCGCCGGTGCAGTCGGCGATCACGCCAGGGTTGCGGGGATCGTCTTCCTTCACCTTGAAGACGATCTTCATCAGGTCCGAGCCGATGTCGGCAATCTTGGTGAAGATCCCGCCGGCGATACGGAGGGCCGAGGCGCCGAGCGATTCGCCAATGGCAAAACCGAGGAAGCACATGCCGACGATGCGCCGATCCACAAAGAGCAGAATGATCACCATCATGACCAGTTCGAGCGAAATCAGGAACAGGCCGATGGACATCCCCGCGCGCAAGGGGATGTTCACCACGTCCCACGGCTCGCCCTTGAGCGACGCAAACGCCGTGCGGCAATTCGCATAGGTGTTGACCCGAATGCCATACCAGGCCACGCAGTAGGACCCGGCCATGCCGACCACCGCGAAGAGAAGGACATAAATCACCTGCATGACGGGATTGATCACGGCGGGCAAGGCAATCTTCTTGATCGCCTCGCTATTCTTGGTCCATTGCTCCCTGGTGAGTTTCCCTTCGAGCGCCTTCAGAAAGGCCGCCTCGTCCAGCTTCCTGGTGTGCTTGCCATCCTTCTCCTCGGCAATCTTGATATCCAGGGCGCGGAGGGCCGCGTCTTTTTCTTCTGGAGTTTTGCTCTCGGTGACAATCATCTTGGTTTGTTCGCGGACCGGCATCAAGGGAACGAGCGCTTTGATGGTGTCCTCATCTACCTGGGCGACGCGCAATTCCTGGATGGTGCGGTACGTTAACTCATGCGTTTCTTCATGGCCGAACCCCACCAGATAATAGGTGATGGCCCCGGCAATCAGGATGAAAAGCATAAGGAGAAACTTACCCTGCTGGATCAGATAGGTTTTGCAGGTCTGGTAGATGATCTCGGCAACATCGAGCATCGACTTGTGGGCGGTTAACTTGTGAATTTGCGTGCGCAGATAAAGGCTAATGCCAAGGGTTCCGCCAATAACCAGGGCCCCGAAGAAGAGCACATTCCAGGCGCTTACTCCTCCCAGGGTTGGGAATTTCCCCTCGTGCAGATCAGGAATCGCCAGGTCGGCTTCGCTGGCGCGGACCTCGGTGCCCGCGAACAGCACGACCCCAAGAGCCAGTATCAGCCAGAGCCAGCGGTTGCTGGCCCACCGCTGACTGAAAGACCGGAATTTGCCTGCCATGGTCGAGTTACACTCCAAGGAGAGACAGCGTGTTGAAAACGGTTAAAGCGGGGCGCCTGGGCGAACCGGGGAAAGAGTTCATCATATAGGGGCGAATATCCCCACGGCTAGTCGGGGAACTTACCCCTTCTGGCGCAACAAGTGTGCCAGGCGGCTATACCGCCTCCCAAAGGCCATGTAGAACACCAACCCCACGATCAACCACACCACCAGCCGTAACCAGGTTTCCCAGGCCAGAAAGAGCATCAACACAAGGTTAATCACGATCCCCAGCGGAGCCACAAGGAACACCGCCGGACAGCGGAAGGGGCGGGGTACTTCAGGTCGTTTGATACGCAGAATTAGGACGGCGGAACAGACCACCACAAAGGCAAAAAGTGTCCCGATGTTCACCATCTCTTCGAGGACAAGGATGGGGGTGAAGGCTGCCACGACGCAGATGATCGCTCCCGTTAACATCGTCGAGATATGGGGGGTGCGAAACCGCTCATGCACGGCGCCAAAGATCGCGTGGGGCAACAGACCGTCCCGGGCCATGGCGAGGAAGATGCGCGCCTGGCTCAGGAAGGTGATCAGGAGCACCGACGTCATCCCCGCCAGCGCTCCGGAGGCGATCAACCCGGCGGACGCCTTCAGAATCTGGGTGTTCTTGGCCTCCGGATTCTCCTCCGCAACCGCGGCTGCCTTTTGCTCAAACGCCGTCGCGATGGCCGCATCGGTGTCAATGTCCTCGTACTCCACCATCCCCGTGATTACCCCGGCGACGGCAATGTAGAGCACCGTGCACAGAGTCAGCGAGGCGAGAATGCCGATCGGCACATCGCGCTGAGGGCGCTTGGCTTCCTCGGAATGGGTGGAGATGGAATCGAAGCCTATGAAGGCGAAGAAGACAAGAGCGGCGCCCACCATCAATCCCGAGAAGCCATAGGGCATGAAATTGCTGCGCGTGGCGTCATCAACCGCGCTCAGCGATTTATCCAGACCGATCTTGCCCAGGATGCCCCAGCTGCGTCTGGCCTCCTCCGGCCCTTCCTTGGCTGCCTCCGTCAGGATCTCCTTGACCGCTTCCCTGTCGCCCGGGGAGGTCGGCACGAACCTGGCGTAGCGTTCCTTTGACCACTGGGTGAGTTCGGGATCCTGCCGCTGCTCGGCATAGTTGATCCGGAACTGCGCGTTGGCCATCACGGCTAATTGCTTGGCCCGCTGTTCCCAGCCGTCCTTGCCGATCTCTTTCCTGGCATGGGATTTTGCCAGGTCAGGGATCACCCGTTGTTCGGGAAGTTTGCGGCGATCGGCGGAAACCTCGGTCCAGCGCCAGCCTGCGACGTACCCCGCGCCCACGGCGATCACGAAGAGGACCACCCCCAGTTTGATCAGAACCAGCACGGTATTGGACGCGGCGCTTTCACGAATCCCGATGACCAGGATCACGGTTACCACGAGCAGGATCAGCACAGCAGGTAAGTTGAAGTAGGCCCCCGGTTCGCTGAACGGATCATGACACAGATAATAGGGGACGGTAACGCCAAACACGTTCTTGAGAAATGCGTTGAGATACTTGGACCACGAGGCGGCCACGGTGGCACAACTCATGGCATATTCGAGAATGAGATCCCAGCCGATGATCCAGGCAAAGAGTTCCCCCAGCGTCGCGTAGGCGTAGGTGTAGGCCGAACCGGCGACCGGAGCCATCGAGGCGAACTCCGCGTAGCAGAAGGCCGCGAAGGCACAGGCCAGTCCCGCCACCGCGAACGAAACCAGGACCGCCGGTCCGGCATCATTGGCCGCCACGCGCCCGGTGATGACGAAGATACCGGCGCCAATGATGGCCCCAACTCCCAGCGCTGTCAGACCCACCGGTCCCAGCACGCGGTGGAGCCTGTCCTCGCCCTGCATCTCCTCGTGGAGCATTTCGAGCGATTTCTTCGCGAACAATTGCTTGAAGAACATCAGGCTCCCATCCCTCTCCTGGGGTGAAGTCAGTCGTTAGCGCGGTTTCTCGGGCTGGCCATCCGGACGGGCGGGGCCGCTGCTTTCTGCCAGAGCAGTGAGGAGCGGTTGTTGGTCGCGAAGCCGGGCAGCGCGTCGGCGGGAGAGAATCCACTCGATCACGAGCGGCAATACCGAGATCAGGATGATCACCACCACGACCGCCTCGAAATGGGCTTTCACCCACGTCATGTTGCCGAAGAAGTAGCCGGCGATCAAGCAGATGGAAACCCAGGTGATCCCCCCGGTGACATTGAAGACGGAAAAGCGTCGATAAGGCATGCGGCCAATCCCCGCCACAAACGGGGCAAAGGTGCGGATGATGGGAATAAAGCGCGCCAGAAAGATCGTCTTTCCGCCGTGCTCCAGGTAAAACTCCTGGGTGCGGAGCAGATGCTTTTTGTTGAGCAACCAGGAGTTTTCCCAGCGAAAGACCCTGGGCCCCAGAGCCAGGCCAATGCTGTAGTTCAACGCGTCTCCGCCCACAGCGGCGACGATCAACAGCAGGAGCGCGATCGGGAGTGTCATCTCGGTCTTTCCACTGGCGATCAGCGCCCCGATGGCAAAAAGAAGGGAGTCGCCCGGGAGGAAGGGGGTCACGACCAGGCCGGTTTCGCAGAAAATCACTGCGAACAGGAGCAGGTACATCCACACCACGCCCACGAGGCCAGCCCAGTGGCCCAGGTAGCCATCCAGCCCGAGGTCCCGATACATGTTAAATTGTTCAGAAATCCATCCCATGAGCGGTCGTGCTCCTTCGGCTTCATCCGTGAAGAATCCCGGTCAGGCCCGCGAGACGCAATCCTCGCTCCTGCTCAGTGGTTGGAAAAAAACGACAGCCGCCCGGGAGGCAGGACGTTCGTGAACGCGCGCGGAGAGGGAAACTCGCCACCGTCTGTCGACAGCGATCAGCGCAGCGGCTCGCCAGGCGTGCTCGACTGTTCAGGGTTGGCGGATTCATGGAGGGGATTGTAGACAACCCAGAGGAACAGGACAAGACGAGCCGACTTTGTCGGTTGTGCCGAACAGTGCGTCTGTTCTGGCGGTGGAAAATGAAGGAAGGCCGCCCGTGATGGCGCGGCCTTCGTCTCGTGGTAGGAGTGGGGACTGCTTACCAGCGGTAGCTGAATTGCAGATAGAAGTAATCGGGGGAACGCGGACTGCCGGTGAGCTTGATGAACTGCCCGGCGTACAGGTGCGAATAACTCATGAAGATGTCAGCGTGCTGGCTGACGTGGAAGTTCAGCAACAAATCGAGTTCCTGGCCCACATCATCACCGGCGCGGCCCGTCGGATCACGACGGATGGGCGCGCCCGCGGCGTTGTACAGCGCGTCCTTGGCGCTATCGAGAGTAAAGATGTGGAATTGCGCCAGTGCGGTAATCCACTTGGTGGGGTAGAAGACAAACTGCCCATTCAGATCGTTAATGTTCTGGCGCCCCACCACATCGATAAAGCCAAAGTAGTAGTGGCCGAAGGGGAACAACTGGTTGAACGTGGAGTAGTTCGACGGTCCGCCCGGATCCTGGGTCCCAGACGCATAGTCATAGTACAACCAGAACTGGGGTGCCATCGGAAGATCGGCCCAGTCGTACCCCGCTCCGATCGTCGCCATCTGCGAGAAGGCCTGCATGTCGGCCACCGGCCCAAACTGAAGAGCCCCCTCGACCTCCCAGCGGAAATTGTCGATCTTCCCCAGCCAGCGCGAGCCGACCGTGCTCAGGTTGTAGGGACCGAGTAACCCATCGCGTCCACGGATGATCGGAGTTCGTTGATCGAGATTCAGAAAGTAGAAATCGACCACCTCTCCCTGGCGCGGGCGATGGGTGAGCCAGGCGCCACTAAAGATCTGGTTGTTGTCCACCGAATCAAAATGGTTGCGATTGGCAGGCACTGGTTGGACGCAGAAGGCGTCCACGTCGGTCTTCTCGGAGCGGTAGTAGAGTTTGGCCCCCTGGAAGGTTCGCCGCACGTTGGCCCAGTCCAGGGTCGAGATCAGGCGCTGGGAACCGTAGAGCAACTCCTGCCGACCCAGGCGCAGATAGAGCGGATTGTTCTCCCACTCCATTAACTTGATGTCGGTGAAGAGGTTGAGAAAATCGGACCGATTGATGTCGATCAGCAGCGGGTTCAGATCCTGGTCGAAGGAATCGGCGTAGATGAACTCGGCGAAGATGCGCACTCGATCCTGCCACCACAGATCGCCATAGAGTCGGGTCCGCTGCAAGGTGTAGTTGTTATCGCGCCCGGTCAAGCGACTATCGGTTTCATTGGCATAGCGCATGCGGACCTCACCGCCCGTGGTGAACATGAAATCGTCACCCACGGGAATACGCTTCAACACGTCGAAGACATCGTGTTCGGTGTTTTCCGGATTATCGAGATACTTGAAGTTGGCATCAAAGAATGAGGCCGGGATGATGGACACGCGCGGATAAGGATACTTGGGTGGCGCTTGGCGTTCATTACCCTCCAGCCAATCACGCAACGAATAATACCCTTTTCCGGTGGGTGGAAACGTGGCCAGACCGGGGAAGGGGAAGACCGTGACGGGAGGGACCCTGGAACGCCACGACGAGGCGGTTCCTCCAGGTTCGCAGACACAATCCGCGACCGGATCGACCGAAAGGGGCCCCGGGAGTGCTTCCACCACTGGGGTCTCAGGGGTTGGGGTGGGAGGTGGCGGCGCCGCTCCCTCCTGACCACGTCCCAGAGAGGTGAACAGCATCCAGCAGAGGATACCCCCCGGAACCAGCCATCTCCACCTGTGCACTCCTTGCATGGTTTTCCCCTTCCAGCCACGAGGAATGAAGCGTTCGCAGTGCGCGTTCTCCTTTCTTTCTTCGGTTCGGCAGGATCGGTGTGACCATCCCAGATGGTCTGTTCCTTCCAATCCAGGCATCTCTCCCCTGCATTACAGAGGTATTCGGTGCAATCGATCGTTCTTGCCACGTTTACCGATGTTCTCGATCCACATGATGGAATCAGAAGGATGCGTATTGTTGGGACAATTAAAATCTTCAACACAATGATCACGATCCGTATTTTGCGTGCTACTGTTAAAGCGGAGCAAGCTTGTCTCGTTGGTTGTGGCTCTGAAACCCGAAACGCCAAACCCGTCGCGAGGCGGGGACGGAAAGCCATGGGCCTCTGCATCGACATGCGCCCCGGAACCGCATGTCCCCCAGTGGAGGTCGCCAGGCTGCCGAAGAAGGATGAGCACCATGCTACGGAAACTTCCGGTTTGCGCCGCTTTGACCCTCCTGTCCACTCTGGTCTTCGTCAGCAGCGGGGCCGCTACAGAGAAGAGCGAACAGCCCGTCTACCATTCATTGCGTGAAACGCCCACCGTCCAGGTCGTTCGCAAGGCCCGGGACAGTATTGTGTCGCTGCATGTGAAGAAGGCTGGGCTGTCCAGGGACATCATTGGTACCGGAGTGATCATCGACGAACGCGGCTACCTGGTGACCAATCGCCACGTGGTCAACGGCGCGGAACGAATCACAGTGCGCCTGGCAGACGGCCAGGAGACCCTTGGCGATGTCTACCATCAGGTCGCCAGTTACGATCTCGCTGTGGTGCGCATCAAGGTGGCCCGCCAACTGAAGCCGCTTCCTCTGGGACCCGCTGCCGATGTGCAGGTGGGAGAGGATGTGATCGCCATCGGTCATCCGTACGGCTTTACTCACACCGTCTCGCGCGGCATTGTGAGCTATGTGGGTCGGGAAATCGAAATGCCCGATGGCAACAAACTGACCAATTTAATTCAGACCGATGCCGCCATCAACCCGGGGAACTCGGGTGGGGCCCTGTTGAACATGAATGGCGAACTGATTGGCATTAACGTCGCCCTGCACGACAAGGCGCGCGGAATCGGCTTTGCCCTGAATGCTGACGTGGTGCAACGAGTTCTGAGCCGCGATCTCAGTGCCCTGAAACTGTACGGCCTGAATCACGGCTTAACCTGCCGGGAAACGATCGCGCCGGAAGGAGCACAGCGTCAGCAGGTGGTGGTGCAGGAGGTGGCCGCGCGCACCCCCGCCGCCACGGCAGGACTGAAACAGGGGGATTGTCTCCTTCGCGTGGGGACCTGTGCCGTTCACAATCGCTTTGATGTGGAACGGGCGCTGTGGGAAACGCGGGGGGGAGTCAAGATCCCCATCACGATCATCCGCAAGGGGCTGGAACTCACGATCGAGATGACCCTGGAACGCCCCAGCCTGGCGTCCAATCGCTAAGCGGCAGGAGCCCTGGCGGATCCGAAGGCTGCATCATCGAAGAGCCTCACGGCCTGGGGGCGGTTTCCTCCCCGCCCTGTTCGCCGGGAGGCTCTTTTTGTTCGTAGAAATCTCTGCACAGCCTCCGTGCGCGTTTTGTGCCTAAACCACCCTGTGAGTGTCCTGAACAGAAGGAGCCCTCGTTCAGAAGGAGTGGGCAAGGTGGATCAGGCGGCACGTCAAGCGTTGGTGGCCCGCCTGCTCATGCAGCATCGGGCGGCACTGTATGGATACATCTTTGCCTGTGTGCGAAGCCATCCCGATACCGAGGATATCCTTCAGAACGTGTGCGTGGCGGTCACCCAGTCGATCGATCAACTCCAGTCGGAAGCCGGCTTCTTGCCCTGGGTGAGGGAGATCACAAGGCGGCGCATCCTGGCTCATCGACGCTCCAGCCGGCGCGAGCTGCCTCTCGATCCTGAACTGGTTCGCGCCCTGGCTGAGGCGGCTGAACGGGTCGAACGTGCCACGCCAACCACGGAACAATGGGCAGCACTGACCTCTTGTCTGGAACAATTACCCTCCGAGTCGCGTCGCCTGATCGCCCGGCGCTACGACGGTTCGGGGGATAACATGAACGCCCTGGCCCAGGAATTTGGTCGTTCAGTGCAGGGGATTTACGCCCAGATCAAGCGCATCAAGGCGATTCTGCGCGAATGTGTCCAGCGCCGCCTGGCTGCGGAGACCATGTCATGAGTGCCCCAGCGGATCAGGAGCAGTTGCAAGCCTATCTGGACAGAACCCTGTCCGGCGCGGAGCAGGCCGCTCTGGAGCAGCGGCTTCGGACGGAGCCGGCCCTTGCTGAGCAGTTGATTCGGCTTGCGCGTGAGGAAACGCTTCTGGGCGAGTGGGGGCGAGCCATGCGCGTTACCGCTCAGGTTGAGCACGAATACGCGCACAGGCAACCGCCGGTTGCTCGGCCCGTGCTCACCCGCCTGCGCGTGGTGATTTCGATCCTGGCCGCCGTCGTGCTCCTGGCGATTCTGGGGATCCTGTTGCCACGCCCGGTTCCTCCTGACATCAACCTCGCCTACCTGGATGAGGTGCAAGGTGAGGTGGAGTTAAGCCGTCCCAGCGGGGAACGCACCCAGGCGCGGAGTGGACAGCCTCTGGAACCGGGGCAACAGGTGCGGACCGGCGGCGAGGGGAGTTTTGCCGTGGTGCGCTATCCCGATGGCACGCGCCTGGAAATGAGCACCGATACCATTCTGAGTCTGCTTCCTCAAAACAACAAGACTGCGGAAGGGGAGAAGCGTGTTCATTTGAGCGAGGGGTTTGTACAGGCCGAGGTGGCTCCCCATTCACCCCAGCAACCACTGATTCTCAGCACTCCCCACGCCCAGGTCCGCGCCCCGGCCACGCGGTTTCTCTCGACTTCGTCCCCCCGCGGAACCCGTATCGACCTGGAGCAGGGACGCCTGGAGGTCACGCGCACCAGCGATGGGCAGATGGTCGAGGTCGAGGAAGGGCGCTACACGGTGGTCAGCACCCTGGAACGCCCCTTGACCTCGCGTCCCCTTCCGCCGCGCATCACTCATCCCCGGGCAACCCTGCTTGAAGAGGCTGGTCCGGTGATGGCGGTCGCCTTTGCCCCGGACGGACGCAGGCTGGCGGTCGGCGGATGGAAAGGTGCCGTTACCCTCTGGGATCCTGTGACCGCGATGCGCTCCCTCTCCATGCGCAGCGATCATTCTCCGAAGAAGGTGAACAGTCTGGCCTGGGGCGGGCGGGGAGAATTCCTGATCAGTAGCGGCCATGATCGGCAGGTCAAACTGCACGATCCCCTCACCGGAGAGGGGCGGCTGACTTTCCCCAAAAATCGCACGGAGGTTCTTGGGGTGGCGTTGCATCCGACTCAGCACCTTCTGGCGACCATCCCCTGGCGCGAGGGGAGAGACACCCAACTGGTCGGCATCAAATTATGGGATGCAACGACCGGGGCGGATCGAGGCGTCCTGTGGGGGCATCCCATCGGCTTTCGCTCCGTGGCCTTCTCTCACGATGGTAAGATGTTGGCCGCCGGATGCGACAATGGCGAACTGAAACTCTGGGATGTGGTCCGTCGAACCGAACTCCTGTCGCTTCGTGCTCATGCCTCGGCGCTCACCACCCTTGCCTTTTCGCCCGACGACCGGGTGCTGGTAACAGGAAGCCGCGATCGCACCATGAAGATCTGGGAGATACGCAGTGGTGACCTGATTCGCACGCTGCGCGGCCATCCGCGCGAGATTAACGCGGTGGCGTTCTCGCCGGATGGCCGATTACTCGCCTCGGTGGGGGGCGGCAGCACCATGGTCCTGTGGGATGTGCACACCTGGCAGGAGGTGCGCCGACTAACTGGCCACAAATTCACGGTGACCGCAGTCGCCTTTGCTCCGGATGGCAAGACACTGGCGACCGCTGGGTGGGACCGCACGGTGAAATTGTGGGATCTCCGCGACCTCGTTCTGCCACCCGCCACCACGCACTGAGACGATTCTCGCCCACGGCACTTCCCCGGGAAGAGTGCAATCGCCTCCGCTTTCTCCGTCTGGCGCGCGGCCGCGCGTTGCCTTTCTCCTGTCTTCCGCCGCTGACCCACGCAGAACCAGGCTCCTTGGGAGATACTTGTTATTCGAGGACGCAAGAGAGTTGCAATGCCTCTTCCCTTCGAGTACAGTCAAATGGTTCTTTCCGGTCACGAGGAACTCTTGCTCCGGGGTCCGGTCACAGGCAAGCCACCTTGATGAATACCGTTGCCATCTCAAGGCGCGGGATGTAGATCAGAAGGCAGTCAGCGGTCATTTCTGAAGCGGGGCGATTCGTTCTCCAGGTGCCTCCGATGAGTTCGCACGAGCGGCAGCGCCTTCAACCTCGAATGGATGCTCTGGATGTGACAGGCCCAGACCGGATCGGTCGGCTGGTCGATCTCATCCTGAGCGAGGCACTCCACTGCGCCGCCAGCGATGTCCATCTGGAACCGGGACATGCCACGTTGGAGGTGCGTTTTCGGATCGATGGGGTCCTCCAATCAGTCGCGGTTCTCACTCGCGAACTTGCGCCGAATCTTGTGGCGCGGCTCAAGGTGCTCGCCGAGTTGCTCACCTATCGGCTCGATATTCCGCAAGAAGGCCGCATCGCCAACGCATTGGGGCGGCCGGGGGTAGACATGCGCGTCAGCACCTTTCCGACCATCCACGGCGAAAAGGCGGTGGTGCGCATCTTCGACCCCGCCGGGCGGACGCTCGAACTGGAGCAACTTGGACTCCCGCTGGAATTGCTCCAATCTGTTCGTGAGGTACTGCGCCAACGCGCCGGTGCGTTCCTCCTCACTGGTCCAAGTGGCAGCGGCAAAACCACCACCATTTACGCCTGTCTTCGCCACCTGGTTTCCGCCAGTGCCGGGGGACGCCACGTGGTCACCATCGAGGATCCCGTCGAGCAGGTGCTGGAAGGGGTGACGCAGTCGCAGGCCCGCCCCGGGACCGAGTTCGACTTTGCCCGCGGGCTGCGGAGTCTGCTCCGGCAAGACCCCGAGGTGATCATGGTCGGCGAGGTGCGCGACGCCGATACTGCCGAGGTGGCCATTCAGGCAGCGCTGACGGGGCACCTGTTGCTCAGCACCGTTCACGCGGGGTCCGCCTGTGGGGTGATCGGGCGCTTGCTCGACATGGGGATCGAGCCCTATCTGCTGACCAGCACGCTCCGGGGAATCCTGAATCAACGCCTGGTGCGTCGCCTCTGTACGGCCTGTCGGCAGGAGGAACAGACCTCGGCACGTCCGGGCTGGGAGGCCGTTGGCTGTGATCGCTGCGCCGGAACCGGCTATCACGGCCGTCTCTTGCTCGCCGAATTGCTTGTTCCTGCCGACGAACTGCGTCACGCCATCCTGGTGCGCTCCGAGGTGGCTGCTCTGGAAGAGGCCGCCGGTGCCGCACGCGCCACGCTCTGGGACGAGGCCGCGCGCGCGGTCGCCAGGGGAGCAACCACACAACTGGAAGTCGATCGTGTTCTGGGCCCCAGAAAGAAGCCGGGGTAGAAGTCCCTTCTTGTGCCGCGACCGAGGGATCTATGAATGCCGACGATCTCATTGCACTCAACGAAGAAATTGCCAGCATGGCTCGGGCCGGTCTTCCCCTGGACCAGGGGTTGTCTGCTCTGGCTCAGGAGATGGGCAAAGGCAAATTGCAACAGGTGACGGCGGACATCGCCAGGGATCTCCAGGCGGGGCACACCCTCTACGAGGCGCTCCAACGCCAGGGGAATCGCGTTCCCAGCTTCTATGCCGGGCTGGTCAATGCGGGGGTGCGTTCCGGGAAAATTAGCGATGTGCTGGCTACGCTGACGGTTTATGCACGTTCCCTGGGAGACCTGCGCGCCACGGTTACCAACGCCATCTTTTACCCCGCCGTGGTCCTTGGATTTACCGGCCTGCTCTTCGGTTTCCTCTGTCTGTTCATTGTGCCGCAGTTCGAGCAGATCTTCCAGGAATTCAACATGCGTTTGCCGTTGCTCACGGACTGGGCATTTACCATCGGCCGTCGTCCGTTCGAACTCGTGGTGCTGCCCCTGATCAGCCTGGTTGGTCTGATCTGGCTGGTGCGCTTTCTGCTGCTGCGCTCCCCCAAAGGCCGTCAGCTGTGGACGCGCTTTCTCTACGCCATCCCCATCGTGGGAACCCTGATTCGGGCGACGCGTCTGGCCGCCTTTACGGAATTGCTGGCAATCCTGATCGATCACTCCCTTCCACTCCCCGAGGCCTTTCGGCTGGCGGGGGAGGCGTCGAGCGATCCGCTGCTGACCATGGCCGGTCCCCAGGTGGAGCAGGATCTGAGCCAGGGGATTCCGCTTGGAACCGCGCTACGCAACCACGGCCTGGTGCCGGAATTGATCGCCTGGATGACCGGGTTTGGCGAGCAACGGGGGTCGCTGGGGAAAACACTCCACCAGGTGGCGGAGATCTATCGTCGTCAGGCGGAATTGCGTGCGGGCCTTCTGCGCAGCGTGTTGCCGCCTTTCATGATCATTGTGTCCGCCGCGGTGATCGTGGTCTTCTTTGTGATGGCGATCATGTTGCCAATGATCAAGCTACTCGAAGGGCTGAGCAAGTGAACGGGGCCGAGCCCGTCTGACCCGCTGGGGAGAGATGCCGATGTCCACGTTCTGGAAGACCTTTGCTCTACTCAGCGCCGCGGCACTGATCCTTTTGCTGGTGATTGGGCTGCTTGCGCTTTTTGGTCCCATCTTTGTGCCTCTTTTGCTCCTCCTGGGACTGATCTATGGCTGGATATTTCAGACTTTCTGGTACTACCGGGTGAGTCGCCAGGACGAGTTTTTGCAATTGCTCGATGGAGCCGCCGAGGCAGGCGCCCCGGTGGTGCCGTCGCTGCAGGCGTACCTGGGGGATCGCCCCACGAGCGCCTGGCGTTCCTTCTGCACCTGCTTGCTTCAATTCTTTTTGCTCCCGGGTTATTACTGGCTCTGGCATCGTCGCCACAACTACGATCAAAAACTGGCGCGGGTGGCCCAACGACTGGAACACGGCTGCTCGCTGCAGGAGGCGCTGGAATCCGAACCAGGAGTGGCCTCACCAACCACCAGGCTCGCCGTCGCGGTGGGGGAATCCACCGGGCACCTGGCGCTCAGTCTGCGCCGCTCCTCAGAAGGCCCACTGGCCACGGTGTGGTTGGAGACCGTCCCGCGCTTGCTCTACCCGATTGGTCTGTTGATCGTGCTGTTTGGCGTGGGCTCCTTCTGGGTGATCTACCTGTTGCCGCGCATGATGCGCATCTTTCGCGATTTTGGCATGCAACTCCCCTGGCTCACGCTGCAGCTGGCACAGTTGGCCGACTGGTGTTCGCATTTCGCCTGGCTTCTGGTGCTCGGGTTCCTCGGCTTGCTCACGCTGGCGATTCTCGCCTTCCTCAATCCGCAGATGCGCTGGTATCTCCCCGGGTTCCGGCGCCTGTATCGGATGAGTGTCCAGAGTCGAATCCTGAAGATGCTGGCGGTCATGCTCGAAGCGGAGAAACCGTTACCCGAGGCGCTGAGCATTCTTTCCGATTCCGGAGTCTTCCCGTTCGCCGTCTGCCAGAGTTTGCATCAGGGCCGGACTCAGATCGAGCAAGGCCAAACCCTTCCTGATGTGCTCAGTGGAGTTGGCCTGCTCCCTGCCCACATGGCTCCCCTGGTGCGTGCCGCCGAACGAGCGCGCAATCTCCCCTGGGCACTTACTGAACTTGGGAACAACCTTGCGTCGCGAGCGGTCTGGCTCCGCAGGCGGCTTTCGTTGTTCCTCTTCTCCACCTCGGTCGTCCTGGTGGGGCTCCTGGTTGGCTTCATGGTCGTTGGCATGTTCATGCCACTGGTCAAGCTCATTTCGGAGATTGCGTGATGCGCGAGCACAGGCCAGGTACCCACGCGGGACACCGGTCGTCGCGGCGGGCCTTTACGGTCACGGAGATGTTCGTGGCCCTGACAATTCTCGGGATGGCGTTGGTGGTGGTCGCCCAGGTAGGCCTCTGGTCGCTGCGCGAACGCACCCGTGTCAGCGACCACCAGACCGCTGAGGAACTTGGAAATAACCTCCTTGAACGGGCGCGTCTCTGTCCCTGGAGCGATCTGACCAGCGACTGGGCGACCGCCCAACGTTTGCCGGAACCGTATCGAGAGCGTGGCTATCGTCTGGAGGTCAAGGTGCAGCCCGAAAAGGCCGACCCCCTGGTGAAACGAGTAATCGTTGTGGTTCACTGGAAAGCCGAAAGCGATGGCTCCGATCGCGCGCTCGAACTCGTGGGGCTGTTCGCTGCTCGCACCACAGAAGGGAAAGGAGAGAACCCATGACCTCACGAGCCTGTTCTCCCTCGGCTGCACGCCAAGGATTCACCCTTCTGGAAATGTCCGCCGTGATCGGTTCCCTGGCAATCGTCCTGTTGCTCATCGCGGCGATCCTTCTGGGGGTCTTTAACACCCAGCAACTGTCAACGCGGGTTTCGCACACCCTGATGACACAGAATACCCTGGGAGATCAGTTTCGCAGCGACGTGGCCACCGCCACCGGGGCCCCGAAAATGCTGGGAGACGAGCAGGCCGGCCCCAACTGCCTGATTCTTCAGCGCACCGATGGGAGCCACGTGGTGTATCGTTGGCATGAAGGAAAGCTGGACCGTTCCGAGGTGGTCGAAGACAATCACGCCACACAAACGCTTCCAGTGGGCAACGAGCAAACCACCGTGGAATTTCTGCGTGGCGACGGGGATCGCCTCCTTACGTTGCGCCTGGCAGACTCGCCGGAACGAGTGAAACAGGGGCGCATGGTCGAATACAGCGCGGCCCTGGGAGGAGACCTGCGATGAAACGAGTCTCAATGAATGCGGCGGCCTCTCCGGGGCGACGAGGCATTGCGCTGATCGCCGCGGTGGCCATCCTGGCGGTGGTCACCGTGCTAATGACCACGATCGCTTTCCACATGATGGTGAATCGACGGGTGGCGGAACGGCAACACGAACGGATTCAGACCAAATGGCTCGCCCGGGCAGGGGTGGAACACGCCCTGGCACACCTGCTGAGCGACGGAGCGAACTACAAGGGAGATCGGTTGGAGTTGATTCCAAACTCGCAGGTGCGCATCACCGTGGCGGAAGACTCCAAAACGGCCGGGATCTTTGATGTGATGAGCGAGGCTCGGTATCCGACCGATGCCGGCAAGGAAGTGCTCCGCAGCGAAACACGTCGGGTGCGCCGGGTGCTCGACGGGAACAAGATTCGGCTTGAGATCCTGTCCAGTTCCTCTTCTCCTTCTCCCTGAGCAATCGGGTAACGCGTGCCCTGCGAAGAGGAGTATCCTCGTCGCAGGGCACGCGTGCCTAGACGCCGGGTCGCACCCAGCCACTTACGCCACGCCGTATTTCTTGAACCACGCCAGCATGCGTTTCCAACCGTCCTCCGCCTTGTCCTTCCGGTACGAGGGCCGGTAGTCCGCATTGAAGCCGTGGGGCGTATCCGGGTAGACGATGATCTCGCCGACCTTGTTGTTCTCCTTCAGCGCCTTGGTCATCTTCTCCACCGTGCTAACCGGGATGCCCATATCCGCACCCCCATAGAGTCCGAGAACTGGGGCGTGGAGCGAGGCGACCAGGTCGATCGGGTGCTTGGGGTGCAACTTATCGGGTTGTCCCACGAGGCGCCCGTACCAGGCGACTCCGGCCTTGACGTCCTTGTTGTGGGCGGAGTAAAGCCACACAATGCGGCCGCCCCAGCAGAAGCCAGTGATGCCGAGCTTCGAGGTCTCGCCCTTGCCGCTCTTCTTGGCCCAGGCGACAGCCGCATCGAGATCGCTCAGCACTTGCTCGTCTGGCACCTTGTTGACCACCTTGGAGAGAATCTCCTGGATATCCTTGAGCTTGGAGACGTCTCCCTGACGGGAATACAACTCTGGCGCCACGGCGAGGTAGCCGCTCTTGGCCAGTCGACGGCAGAGATCCTTGATATGCTCGTGAACTCCAAAGATCTCCTGCACGACCAGGATGACGGGGAAGGGACCGCCCGTGGCGGGCATCGCCCGATAGGCAGGGATCTCCCCATCCTTGACGGCGATCTTTACTTCACCTGCCGTCAAGCCCTTGGTGTCGGTGGTGATCGTTTCGGCGCTCACCGGTTGGACCGCCAGGGCGAACCCAGCGGCCAGGGTGGTCACAACAAACTGACGCCGGGTCGGTTCCACGCCGGGTAGCAGACTGAGCAGCTCGTCCTTCATGGCCAGCTTCCTCCTTAACTTGGTTGCGATTTCTGGATGCACGGCGAGATGGCAGCGCCCATCGAGTGCTTTCATTATGCTAGTGACAGGAGATGGTCACTGTCCATGGCTTATTTCTTCGGGAGATCCACCAGGCAGATCTGATTATCAGTAAACACCAAAACGCGACGGCCTTCCGGGTGTACCAGAAACTGCTTTGTTCCCCCCTCGCCCACTTTCCACTCCTTTAACTTCACTCCGGTTGCATTGAAGATGAGCAACGAGTTCTGGAAGTTCTGCGCGTAGACAAGGCCGACCTTGGGATCGAACCCAACGGCAAGCGGATAGGCACCCTGCGCGAGGGTGAAGGCCGGTTTTCTAAAACTGGTCACCGGATAAATGTAGGTGGAGTAAGGAGTCACCTCTGGGTGATTGTCCAGACCCTGATAGTTCCCTCCCCCCGAGGGAGCACAGACAAATTCATCGCTCACGACCAATCCTTCAAACCGTCCCTGAATGATCCGCTGGCTGGATTCCTCGAACCTGAGTTCCTTCTCCTCGATCCTGAAGCGATAGACCTGCTCAATTCCACCGGTGGTAAAGAGATATTTGCCGTTGGGAGTCATTTTCGGGTTGGACATCCCCACCCCGCCGCGCACATTAAAGACCGCGTTGTCGTACTCCTTCACCAACTGTCCCTTTACCAGATCGAACACCGCCAGTTTATCGCCGCGATGATTGGCGCCCACCGCGATGCTCGATTGGGGACCGGAAACCGTATATTTCAGCCCCCCCATCTCCAGTTTCTGTTTGACCTTCAGCGTTTCGGGGTCGAGCACCCACGCTTCCTGAATATCGGCGACCGTGACGAGCAGTCCTTCTTTGGAGATGCTCAGCCAGCTACATTTGCGGCCAATTTCCAGCTTACGTGTTTCCTTGCAATCAGAAAGATTGAGGCGTCGCACCACGCCCGTTTGTGCTTCCAGGTGAAAGAAGGCCTTGCCATCCACCGACCAGCACAGGCAACTGGGAACATTTTTGGTGGGCAGCTTCAACTCAATCACCGAGAGCTCGCCGATCGTTTTCACCTCCCCCACGTGTGAATCACCGGTGGTTTTACCCGTCGGATCCTTCGGGTCAGGAGGCCGGGTGCCAAGGGTGGTGGTGGCGGAAAAATCGACACGGAGCGGACTGGGCTCGGTGAAGATCGTTCGGCCATCGCCGGTGGTGTACATCGTTTGCACCAGGTAATTCACGCGGGCTGGCTTGTCGCACTGTAATTCAAAGGTGGCTTCTGCCTTTTGCTGCTGTTTTTTTAGCTCGATCTTCATCGCCCCGGGTAGCGCCTTCCAGATGCCCTTGCTATCCGCTTTGGGGGGAGTCTTGAGGTCCTCGGCGCGAACGCAGTAAACGGCAACTGCTTTCATCCGATCCATGGGATCGATCAAACCCGTAACCACCTTCATCTGAGCCTTTCCCTGCGCAACCTTGAGAGGCGTGATGGCTACTGTCTCCACACGCCCCTGGAGCATTCGTTCCAGGTGCAGCGGCGGAATGGCGAAGGCAATACGTGTGCTGCGAATCTTGGAGACCGCAACACCAACCAGCTGTCCCTTGCCATCGACCACAGGGCCTCCGCTATTGCCCGGATTCAACTCGCCATCCAACTGGACGCGGACGATCTCGTCGCGTTCATCGGTGCGAATGCTGGAGATCGTCGCCTTGCCGACGGTGAGCGCCGGGTTTCCCTTGGTGGTGGAAAGCGCTTCACCAAAGGGAAAGCCAAGTGAATAGACGGTCATCGTCTCGCTCAATTCGATCGTGTGCCCTGTGTCGAGGGGTGTGGGGAGATTCTTGACTCCCTTCACCTTCAAGATCGCCAGATCACGATCCGCGTCTGAGGCGACCACTTCTGCCGGAACGGTGCATTCGTTTTTGGTCCCGGATTGAAAAACCAGGTTGATACTCACCCCAGGCGGAACCTGCCGACGTTTCAGCGCCACGACGTGATGATTGGTGACAAGATAGCCCGTCTCCCCCTCGACTTTCAGCAAAAAGCCGGAACCCGTTCCTCCTTCGCGGCCCGCCTGGACCTTCACGAAAACCGTCGCGCGCTTGAGTTGTTGCAAGGTTTGTCGGGGAATTCCGTCCTCGGCAGCGTGCAGGGAGGTGAGCACCACGAGGACGAGAGGCAGAGCGAGGATCATTCGGCGCATGGAAAGGGCACTCCTGGTGCGACACGAAAGAGCAGGCAACCTCCGCAGGTCGACAGGGTTGAGGGTAGCCACTTCCCGAGCGATTGTCAAATGACCACCCGTGCAGTGCGCCCGGGTTCAGTTGCCGGGCTCGGCTTCGCCGGTGGGGCAGAACCCTACAATAAGGATGCGATCTTTCGTGGCTTTCCAGCACCCAGAACCTCTCGTCGCTCGCGGGAGAGAAGGACCCATGGTGATGATACCCGTGCGTTATGCCGTGGCCGCCTGTCAGACCGATCTTCCCTGTCCAACCGAACGTGGCCAGATCCGCTCGAACACCGATCGCATGTTGGCGATGCTCGATTCGGCGCTGGCTGGAGCGATGCCCTTTCTCCCAGTGCGGTTGGTCATCTATCCCGAGTTCGCCCACATGGCCCCGGTGTATGCCACTGCTGCCGAGTTGCGCGAGCGTTTGGCACTCCCGATTCCCAACGAACACACAGAGCGACTCGCCCAGAGAGCGCGCCAGGAGGGAATTTACATTCAAACCGGGACGATGTTGGAGGTCGATCCACGCTGGCCCGGAGCGCTCTTCAACACCACGTGCCTCCTTGGACCACAGGGCCTTCTCGCCAGGTATCGCAAGGTGAATACCTGGATTCCCTACGAGGTGCACACCAGTCCGCACGACCTGCTGCCAGAGTATGACGAGCCGTTATTTCCCGTGGTGGATACGGAGCTTGGTCGACTTGGATGTGCCATCTGTTACGATTGGATCTTCCCCGAGGTGCTACGTCAGTTGGCGATGAATGGGGCGGAGGTGCTGGTGCGGGTGTCCGCCTACATGGATCCGTGGGGGGCGACCGATCCGATGGACTGGTGGACGGTGGTCAATCGCTGTCGCGCGCTGGAAAATGTCGCTTACGTCGTGGCGGTCAATCAGGGCGCCAGTTTGCGGCATTATCCACCCTACTCCTGGCCCGGGGGGAGCATGGTGGTGGATTTCGAGGGGAGGATTCTCACACAGGCTTCCCCCGGACCGGGCGAACGCATTGTGGTGGCACCCGTCGATATCACCGCCCTGAGACATGAGCGCTCCGTACGCCGAGGCCATCACATGCTGGCCCATCTGCGCACCGAGGCGTACTCCAGCTATCGCGAACAGCAGTTCCCTCCGCGAGTGGATGCCACCATCGAGGAAAATAACGAACGAATCGACACGGCCAAGGCACATCTCACAGACACCTGGACCAAACGATTTCAGCGGTGATGGTGCCATCGTCTGCCAGAGAGTCTCCGGTTCCTGATGGTATTGCCCGCGCCGGTGTGGTAAGAGAAACGCTGGTGGGGTGCTGAGATCACAATCGAACCTTCTCTCCTGGAGCCGGCCATGCGTGGTGTGCTTCTCTCAGTAGTGTTCGTGCTTGGAGTTCCCGTGTTGACCCACGCCGAGGTGACAGCGCTCAAAATCCTCAAACGCGAGCCGTTTGGAGGGGGGAAAGAGTTTGGCCGGGTTGGTGCCTACGAGAAGATCACTGCCATCGCTCACTTCGCCCTCGATCCCGCGAATAGACACAACAAGGGGATTGTGGATCTGACCCTGGCACCGCGCAATGCCCAGGGAAAGGTGGAGTTCGAGGCCGATGTTGTCCTCTTGGTCCCCTGCAATTTGAAGCGCGGCAATAGCACGCTCTTTTACGAGGTGAATAACCGCGGCAATAAACTCGCTTTGCGCATGTTTAACAATGCACCGGGCGGGAACGATCTGGACAAACCGGGAAGCGCGGGCGACGGCTTTCTGCTGGAGCATGGGTTTACCGTTGTCTGGTCGGGGTGGATTGGAGAACTCCTCCCCGGGGATGGGCGACTCCTGCTCAAGGCGCCGGTGGCAACCGACAAGGGTAAACCAATCCGCGGAGTGGTTCGTTTCGAGATGAGCAGTGACAGACGGGTGTCGTCAGTTCCCCTTTCTCGGCGTGAGGCTCATGGGAGTTATTCGCCAACGGCGGAAGGCGAACGCAGGGGGGTGCTCACCAAGCGCCTGCGCGAAACAGATGAACGGCAGGAAATTCCGCGTTCGCAGTGGAAACTCGAACGGGACCCTGTCCCCACAGTGAAGGAGGGCGTGAAGGGCACGCTCGCGCCCATCCGACTGAAACTTCGCGATGGCTTCGAGCCGGGGGTGCTCTATGAACTGATTTGCGAGTGTGAAGGGCCAATCGTTCAGGGGGTGGGGTTGGCATCGGTGCGCGATCTGGTATCGTTTCTCCGCTATGAGAAAACCAACCGGAATCCGTTGTGCATCGAGGGCAAGCCGGCGATTCACACGGCGCTGGCCTTTGGAGTTTCGCAGAGCGGGCGCTTTTTGCGACACTTTCTCTGGCAAGGTTTTAACGAAGATGTTGGAGGGCAGATTGTTTTCGATGGATTGATGCCGCATGTTGCCGGAGGAGGGTTGGGGTTTTTCAACCATCGTTTTGCTCAACCGACGCGCCATAATGGTCAGCACGAGGATCACCAGTATCCGGCGGATTTGTTTCCCTTCACATACGGCACCATGACCGATCCGCTTTCTCGACGAACGGACGGAATTCTTCGGGCTTATGAGAAGACCAGGTGCATGCCCAGGGTGATGCACACCCAGAGTGCCGCGGAGTACTGGCATCGGAGTGGTTCACTGGTGCACACCGATCCGCTGGGGAAGGAGGACGCGAAGATTCCCGCCAATGTGCGCATTTACGCATTTGGAGGAACTCAGCATGGGCCGGCGGCGTGGCCCCCCACCCGTGGCAATGCTCAGAACCTTGCCAATCCTGGCGACTACCGCCTTTTTCTGCGCGAACTGATTCTACAACTCCGGGCGTGGTGCAAGGATGAAAGGAGCCGGGTCGCACCCAGTGTTTACCCGCGCCTCGCTACCAGAACCCTCGTCGACTGGCACCAGCGGAGTACAGGGTTTCCGCGCATCCCAGGGGTTGCCTATCCAACCGTCATTCAGCAACCCTTTCACGGCGACTGGGGCGCACATTTCTTCACCGAGGGACGCATTGAGACGGAGCCGCCAAGGATCGTGGGTCGCTACACGGTTTTGGTGCCTCGGTGTGATCCCGACGGCAATGAACTCGGCATGCTCCAACCTCCCGAAGTGAAGGTCCCTGTGGCGACGTTCACCGGGTGGAATCTGCGCCGTGAGGAAGTGGGGGCGGGGGGAATGCTCGCAAACCTGACGGGCTCGTATCTGCCATTCGCGAAGACCAGGGCTGAGCGGCTCCAAACGGGCGATCCGCGTTTGTCCCTTGAGGAACGTTATGGCACGTTCGAGACCTATGAAAAACGGTTTGTGGCGGGGACAAACGAACTGAAGTCGTGGGCACGGCAACCCGATCTGGATCGCGCGATCGAGGAATCGAAGAAACGCCGAACGCACTTTCCCAGGTAGGAACACCAGGGGCGCGTGCTTTCTCTGCATGCGCCCCGTGGAGCGCGGCATCCGACCTCAATGGAGGATAAGAAAATCCTTGCTGTTCAGCAGCGCCCACATGAAATCCTGGGCGGCCTCGGTCCGTTTGTCTCCGTACCCTTTGAGGAACTCCAACCCGACTTTCAACTCTCTGTCGTTGGGACGGCGAGCGAGCGACCACAGATAGAGTTCGGTCACCAGTTGCGGATCGCTCAGTTTCTGCCGCAGGAGCAGAGCCGGACGTCCCGAGGGATTTTGCACCCGTCCCAGGATACTCTTCCCGTTGATGAAGTGGAGCGCCTGGAGCATGTTGGAGGAGTTATCGCGCTCGCACTCACACGCATCCATGCGCTGGGGCTTGCCAAACAACCTGAGGAATTCGCTGGTGACGTTGCCATCGGGCAACTGAGCGGCTCGGAACCCGGAAGGGGCGCCTCCAAAATTCTCGGGCACGCCCGTCGCCTGAATGAGGGAATCGAGCAGCGCCTCGGCAGGGATGCGCCGGGGGATGGCGTGGGAGAAATTCTGCTCATCGTGACGATTGGAGGCGGTGGGCACACTACTACGCTGGTAGGTGGCCGATGTCACAATCTGGCGCATCAGATGCCGAACATCATACTTGTGCTTCAGAAAATCCTCGGTGAGCGCATCGAGCAAGGCCGGATTGATTGGTGGATTGGTGCTGCGCACATCATCCACTGGCTCAATGATACCGCGGGAAAAGAAGTAACTCCACATCCGATTGACCAGTCCCCGGGCGAAGAAGGGATTCTGTGGGGAGGTTAACCACTGGGCATAGGCTTCACGCCAATCGTGGCCGACCGTGAGTTCTGGAGCTGCGCCGCCCAGAAACCGGGGCGGCTGGAGACGTCCCGTACGCGGATTGGTTGCAAAACTCGCGTTCAGATTGAGCAGGACGAACTTGGTGTTCGCCACATTCCCCATGCGCGGATCCTGGCGGGTGCTCACCTGGGTAAAAAAGCTCGCGAGGCCGTAGTAGTCCGCCTGGGTCCAGTTTTCCAGGGGGTGGGAGTGACAGCGGGCGCAGAGCATGCGCACCCCACAAAAGACCTGTGTCACCCGTTCCACCGAGTCGTTGGTGTCCTTGCTGATCGCCCAGTAGACGCTGGCTGGGTTGTCGCTGAGGCCGCCCCTGGCCGTCAGAATGCGACGGGCAAACACGTCGAGCGGCATGTTGGACGCCACCGCTCCACGGATGAATTCGCGGAAGAGATAGACCGAAGGCGAACTCACGCTGTTGCGCGAATTTTGCAGCAAATCGCCCCATTTCAGCGACCAGTGATCAACAAATTCAGGGCGTGCAAAGAGAGTCTCAACCACCCTGGCACGCTTGGTCGCCTCCTTGCTCTCAAGGAAGGTCCGAATCTCCACAGGCGTTGGTTGCACTCCAATGAGATCGAGGTAAACCCGCCGGAGGAATTCCTCGTCGCCCGCCACCGGACTGGGGGTGATCTTGAGGCGATTCAGCTTTTCGACCACGTGCCGATCGATCAGATTGTCGGTCGGGACCGGAGTGGGGACAAATCCGCTCCCTGGAGTGAGCACGGTCACGCCGGTGGCGGCAAACTTGCGCTCGAAGCGAGCGACGATGGCTGTTTCCCCTGGATCGCGCCCCTGCACCAAACCAACATCGTCCACCACCGCATACTGATCGTTGTTGGCGGTGAAGATCGCCAATCGGGTGACATCGCGTTTGGTTCCATCGCTGTAATCGGCGATCAACTGGAGTTGGTGCGTTTGCCCGGGGCGCAGAACGAGTTTATCGGGGATCATGCGAATGCCGATCACATGGGCGGGATCTTTCAGATCCTGTGGCGCCCCCTGGCGGATCCATTCACGCAGAATGGCCGAGGACAGACTCTCGCGGCGAAAGCGAATGCCTCCCTCGTGTGGAACCTCGCCCACCGCCTTGGCCAACAGGATGCTCTCGGTGGGGGAGGCCAGGTTGATACGACGGCCCGCCAACTCCCGGGTGATGGCGTCGTAGTCCTGGTCGGGATCCTGACCACGGAGCGAGAGCTTGAACCCGTTTTTCCCCAGCGAATAACCGTGGCAGGCCCCCATGTTGCAGCCAGCACGCGTGAGAACGGGCATCACCTCGTGGCGAAAACTCGACGGCGGTTCCTTCGTTGGAAGCTGGACCTTCACGGGAATGGTTTTCGAGTGACTGCCAATGGTCACTGTGATCTGCGTGCTTCCGTCACTCAACGGGTGGACCCAGCCCTGTTCATCGACGCGGGCTACCTGGGGATGGGCACTCTGGAAACGAGCCTGGTTCCGCAGATCAAGCGAGTAGCCATCTGCTGTGGTCGCGAACACCTGGAGCGAATGCGGTCTTCGCTGGTGGTGTAGTTCCAGCGTGGCAGGATGCACCTCGAAGGAGGAGGGAATCCCCGGTGTTGGAGCGGCAGCCTTGGAACTGTGGGGGAGGTGAACTACCAGGAGCAGTCCAACGAGAGTGAAACGAGTGATCATGGGAACCATCTCGATTAAAACCCATTCGGGATTGGGCGTGGATCGATCGTGCCATTCTGTTTACTTGGCAGGCACCTGAATAATCAGTGTCAGCTCAATGTCGCGGCTTTTTACACGCTGGTTCGCTTGCCTGGTATCGGGGGCGATCGCGCCGCTGAGTTTCAGCCCCTTGATCTCTCCAGGCGGGAGATTGGGTGGCAAGGTGAGCTTGAGCGTGAAATCGGTCAGTCCGTCCTTGACGATGACGGTATCAGCGCGGACTCCAGGCGGCAAGCCAGTGATTGTCACTGGGACGTCACCCTTGAACCCTTCGCGCCGGTCGATCGTTCCCTTCACCTCGACAACGCTTCCTTTTTTCGGATCGATCCGCGTTTCAAACCGCGCAGGGGTTTTGAGGTGAACGAGAAGCGGGAGCCGGACGGGAAGCCGTTTCACCGGAGTGAACGCCGTCGCCAGAACGGTGCGACGGTCCGCGCTGAGCAATTCTCCCTGGATCGCCACATCGTAGAGAGGAGCGGTCAACTGGAGCGGAAGGAGCAAGGGAACCTCGCCCTTGTCAACCTTTGCCCCCAGTTCGACGGCCTTGGCGAGGCGGATGGTTTGATTGACATCCGGGCGATTGTTCACCAGCGGAGTCAGTTGACTGGTGAGAAGCGTGAGACGGACCAGGGTGTTTCCAGCGGGCCGCAGCACCTTCACCGGGAGGGAAGGCTTGGAACCAGGGACAAGGGCGAGATCGGAAGGGAGCGTCCCCCAATCGAGCTGGAAATCGCTGGCCTTGGCACTGGTTGGAGCAATCGCCAGTTCCTCTGCCAACCACGGCTCGAAACGATCCCCCGTTTCGCCGGTGAGACGGACGCGTCGTTCTAGCCCCCTGGCGTCGTGCCCCACCAGAGTTGCCAGGGTGGTCTGGCTGGGGCCCGCTCCTCGAACCATGGTTAGCAACGTTCCATCGCCCCCGGGTGGAATGGTTGTTCCCTGGAGCGTAACTCCTGGGGGGAGTCCAGGGGAGGAAAGCTCCACACTTCCCTCGTATCCCTCGCGCTCGATCAGCACCGGGGTCACACTGCGCCCCTCCGTGGGGAGAGTGATACGTCGTGCGGGGGTGAGCAACCGAAAACTGGCTTCCTGGCTGGGTTCCCCCAAGGGGTCGATGGTCATCCGATAGGTTGCACGCGGGCCGCCACGCTGCTGGCTGTCCACGAGCGCAACAATCAGAGAGGTCATCTGCTCGGGCACCTTGAAATCGAGCACGGGATCCAGGGTGTTGGGACCATCCTCCGCCCGAGCCAGATCGTTCCCCTTTTCGTTGCGCAGGACCAGCGTGACATCGAGAGGAGATCCAAGTCGTTCCGCGAATACCTCAAAGCGGATCTTGCTTCCCGGTTTCACAGTCACTCGGTAGCGATCCTCTTCCCCCGGCTTGCTCAACTTCCCACTGATCCCCGCGGGACCAGCAGGCACCACCTGCATCGTTGTTGAGTTTGGTTGTTCCACGATCTCGGTCCGCGAACTGAACTCCACATAGGGGCGCGGTCCGCTCCACAGACCTTCTGTGGGCCAGGGCAGCGGGAGAATGACACCGTGGCGCGTGGTCGGGAGATCGAGCTGTGTCAC
Source organism: Planctomycetota bacterium (assembly GCA_029777335.1). Taxonomy (GTDB): domain Bacteria; phylum Planctomycetota; class Planctomycetia; order Gemmatales; family Gemmataceae; genus JAKOSN01. Next base: position 22,270 of record JAKOSN010000030.1, on the reverse strand, counting down.
ACCTGTGGGACCAAGCAACTCAACGGATTTCTGGGTTTTGCTCACGACGGGAGGGAAGACCTGATCGACACAAGTCCACGTTCCCACTTTGATCCGAAAATAACCGGGATTCTGGCCGGCGTATTCAACATCGTGCACAGAGAGGGTGTATTCCCCGTCGTCGGGCAAGGTTGCTTCCAGACGGGTATCACCCTGGAGAGTCGAGGTCGGCCAACTCCAGGCGAGCTGCACTTTCCGTGGGCTATAGAGGTGGAGCACGGGACGCAGTTTGCTGCCAAGACGTTGTGCCTCCACCTCGACGAGGATCTTCTGCCCGGCCTTGCCCGAGAATCTGGCCTCTGCGGTGGTGCTTCCTGTGCTCACGCCGTGGAGTGCGACCGGGAGTGTCGCGACGGTTGTCCCGAGTGGGAGTTGTGGTAATCGATCCACGCCGATTCGCACCGGGAGGCTCACTCCGCCGTCCGTCACGACCCGAAGATGACCGTAGCCAGGAGGAACGTTCTTCTCCAGTGAAACCTCAAAGGTGGCTTTTTTATCGGTCCCACCGGGTTTGAGTGTCTGTTTGGCCGGGAAGGAGAGCAGCAAACGGGGAGCCGTGCCGAGGGCCTCGCCGTCGAGGATCACGGTTGTGGTGCCACCAATCTGCAGACCACGCACATTGAGGTTGCGAATCTCGGGTTCGACGGCATGGCATGGCGCCGTCAGGTTCCAGAGGGTGAGAACAAGCACGAGGCTTCGCCACAAAAACGTACTTCGACCCCGGTGCATTTTCGCCCTCCGCGTTGTTCCCGTGCGCGCTTTCCCTTGCGTGGTCGATCAGGAGAACAATTGCCGAATGGGTTCGGCTTCTACCAGGCGCACCGGGCGTTCTCCTGGGCCAGGCATCATGGTGGTGTCGAGATTGATGCCCATGCCATGATAAATCGAGGCGAGGATTTGCGGGGGTTCAACCGGGAAGTCATGCGGGCGCGAACCGATCTTGTCGGTGGAGCCAATTACCTGACCACCTCGGATGCTACCGCCACAGAGGAAGTTGGTCCAGGCGGAGGGATAGTGATCGCGCCCCCCACGGCCATTGAGGCGCGGGGTGCGGCCAAATTCACTCAGCACCGCCACCACCGTTTCCTTGAGAAGTCCCCGGTCCTCCAGATCCTGAATCAACGCGGTGAACGCGAGATCAAACTGCGGACAGAGCATGCGCTCATAATCGAGATAGGTGTTGTTCAGCCCACCGCCATCGGCGTGCATATCCCAGCAGGAGAGGTTGAAAACGGTATCGAAGTGGTTGACGGTGACATACCGCACGCCCGCTTCAATCATGCGTCGCGCCATCAGGCAACTCTGGCCGAAGGTGTTGCGACCGTAGCGATCGCGCAGGGTGTCCTTTTCCTGGGTGAGATCAAACGCTTTTTTGGCCTTGGGTGAGGTGAGCAGGCGGAAGGCGCGTTCATAGGCGCTATCGTGCATCTGCGTGCTGCGCGTCTCGGTGCGGCGTTGCAGGTCATCCAGTTGAGAGAGCAGTTTTCGCCGGGCATCCAGACGCGGACCGGCCTGGTCGCGGGGAACTTCCAGATCGGCGACCTTGAAATCGGGACGAGCCGGATCGGCGTTGAGGAAGAACGGCTCATAGGCGCTGCCGAGAAAGCCAGCGGTCTGGCCATGCAGCGGGCCAGCACCGGTGTTTCCGATCGGTCCGGGGAGGATGACATTGGCGGGAAGATCCCCGCGTGAACCGAAAACCCGCGCGATGACACTGCCGCAGTGGGGCTTCACGTTATCGGCGTTGAAATCGTGACCGGTCATCATCCAGCGCTGGCCGTTTTCGTGGGTTGCCCCGGTGCGATGATGGAGGCTGCGGATCAGGGCCACGCGATCCATCATTCGCGCCATCAGGGGGAAGTGTTCGCAGATCTGCACCCCGGTCACGTTGGTGCGGATCGGTTTGAACTTTCCGCGAATCTCTGCGGGCGCGTCGGGTTTCATGTCCCAGGTATCGAGATGACCGGGAGAGCCGACGAGGAAGATGGTGATGCAGTTGCGAATGCGGGCGGTACTGGTGGGGGTGCTCGCTCCCCTCGCCTCGACGCGCAGCAGTTCGGGGAGTGTCATCGTGGCGAGGCCAGCGGCGCCGAGCTGCAGAAAACTGCGCCGTGAGAGACCGTGGCACAGCGGAACGTTTTCATTGCCGAGGTTCAACATCGGGCCAACTCCGGGTGGCGGCGAGGTTCGAGGCAGGAGCAACGGCGGGTTGTCTGGGGCGGTGCGGCGGGCAGGGGCGGTCAGATGGTGTACGTCACCTTGTTCGAGATCTCAATAAATTTGCTGTTGGTGAACTCGCCATCGGCCTTTTTCTTGTAGTCGACGTATTTCCACATCTGCAGAACGATCTCGTAGGTTCCGGGGCTGGATTGGGGACATTCATAATGGAGGGCGGCACGCGCGGGGGCAGTGGCGATCACCTTGCCATTGTGGCGCACCTCCCATTGCAGCAGGAGCCCCCAGTCGTTGGTCACCTCGCTCCGAGTAACACGTCGTCCTGACAGATTCAGGGACGCTCGTGGATTGCCGTCGTACTTTTGTTCCATGAGAACTTCTCCAACCAGCGAGGAGAGGTCGATGGGTCGACTCTCTCGCAAAGGTGGGACCCCCCAGCTGAGCACGGTTACGGCTCAGCGAGCGCATAGCGGTGAGATTGCACTCGCAGCATCCTACCCTGGCCCGAGGCGTCTCGCAAGCGCGATTACGCACAATCTGCATCTTCGCTCATTTGAGGTTCAAGAGATCTCTTTCATCTCGTTAGCGCTGCGGATCACTGGGTTCTTCCGGGCGGGAGTCCTCGTAGACGATCAAGGTGCCGGGCCAGTCGGCGAACACCTGCTCCAGGAGGGCGCGGACGCGCCTCCACGACAGCCCCCCGTAGCCCGCGCCAATGCGCGGCAGGGCGATGCGGTCGAGTTTTTCTCTCTCCGCTTGCGTGCGCATCTTCTGGAGTGCTTGCTCGATTGCCTCGTAACTGGCACGGGAACGCCAGTAGCCGTCCTGAGTGCCGAGGTTGAACACCCAGGGTTTGTCGTCTTCTTTCCACAACCAAGCATCGCCGAGGTTAAACTGACGCGGGCGCGCCTTGCAGCGTGCACGATACTGTTCGTACATCGCCGGGTAGCGATCGCGAAAACCGGTGGCGATTCCTCGTCCCATCGACCCCTGGCAGTTGCAACCGTGCGCCAGAGCCTGCGCACCGTGGGTGTTGGCGAAGAGATCGCCGGAGACAGATACAATCGGCACCGCAGCCCTCCTCGCCAGGATCGGCAATCGATGTCCCCGGTCGGAAGTGAATGCGTTTTTGATTGTCGCCGGGTACGGGGCGATGTCAAGCCTGGTAGGTGGCGCGCATCACGGACGCTTCTGGTCGGTGCATGGGGAAGAGAACCCCCAGAAGCGTCGAGGTGGTTGCGCGGGGTTCACCAGCCCTGCGGAATTGGCCAGCCGCGCTCCGTGGAGGTGATGCGGATCACGTTCTTTGCTGGAAACGCCGCGAAGTCCTTCAAATCGTCGCGAGAGAAGGTCAGCGGAAGGAGTTTTCCACTATTCGGATCTTCGAAGCGCAGGAGGTTGTTGCCAAGGCGTCCACCGCGGAGCACCCACCTGATCGAATGTTGCCCAGGAGTCAATGTTAACGGGTAAAGATGGCTCTTCTGGCGATCGTCGCCTACCGAGCCGATCTCCTTGCCATCAACGGAGAGGGTGTGGATGCCGAAACTCACCGATCCGCCGGCAAGGCGGGCGTTCACGGTCATCTTGCGCGGGACGGTTACCTGGCCCTGGAGGATGATCTCGACCCCGCGCGGAGGGAAGGGGACGCGGTCCAGCTTCTCGATGAGCGGCTTTTCCACGTCCTCATGGCGAAGGATCTTCCCATGGTCGTACTGAAAAACCAGGCCGATCTCCTTCCCATCGAGCAGGGTACGGCCAATTAATCCAGAGCCGGGCTGGAGGGGTGGTGCTGGCCTGGGGTGCGGATCGTCGGCGAACACCCCCCCGCTTCCCAGCACTGCGAAGGTACTCAGCAGGATCACAGAACGTGGCATGAGAACCTCCGACCTGGGGGAGATCATTTGCCCGTGGTTTGTTTCTCACCGCGGAGTTTGAGAACGGCATCGCCAAAGGCGCGGCCAATCCCCAGCATGGTTTTCGCGCTCCCAAGGTAATGATAGGGATAATCGCTGCCAACCTTGTTCCACTCTTCCTCGTGTTTGCGCCAATCCATCTTGAAGACGGCCTCAGCTTCCTTGTCCCAGTAGATATCGGTTTTGACCACGGCAACATTCCCCTTGAAGGCAGGATCGTCCAGCGCCGCTGCCTGGGCCTCTTTAAACTTTTTCACATTTGCACCAGCATTGAGGCCATCGACACCCATCTGGCCGATCACAAAGGGAAGGTTTGGCGCATGGAGATCTTTGCGAACATCGCGGATAAAGTGTTTCATGTTCGTGGTGTATTCCGCGGTATACGCGGAACTGATCATGTCGTTCCAACCTTGAAACCAGATGAAGCCGGCGAGTTCATAACCTTGCCCTTCATAGACGGGGCAATAGGTTTTCAGATTCTTCAAGGTGGTTTGAACGTCTTCCAGCATGGCCCGATAGGAGGCACCAAACGGCTTTTTGACATCCTCCATGGTGGCCTTGGGATTGCGTTTTTTCAGATCTGCTAACATCTTTTCCAGGACCACCTCGGAGGGCATCCCCGCGCTGGGGGAGCGAAAGTCGCGGTAGAGGCTGCGTCCGCCCCATGCGGTTTTGATCAGGAGCACGGGCTCCTGGTAGTGATCGCCCACCACCATCCCAAAGCCAAGTTCCGGGCCAATACATTTGGGCGAGCCAAAGCCGACCGTGAGCGGGCCTTTCCGATCCAGGAACTTGATCCAGACATCGTCACGCTCCATCCACTTGCCATTTTTTCGCAGCGGAGCATAGAGCTTTTCGGTTGCCGGTTGCTGGCATTGATAGTCCATCAAGGATACCTTCGCCTTGCCTTCCATGTTGGATTGCCCGGCGAGGATGAAGACTTTTATCGGGGTCGGTTTCTCGCTGGCCTTCGCGGAAACGGCAAGGAGTAGCGACGTGGCGAGAAAGAGAAGAGGCTTCACAACCGGCTCCTGTCGAGAAAGCAGAGGGTGAGTTCGTCCTGGGGCGAGACGTTGCTCATTCTGTGAGTTGGTGGCATCAAATACAAGGAAATGCTGTTGGATTTTGAGGAGGTTCGTCCCTGAGCGCCGCTGCCCCTGGAGATGCACGGGCGCGCAACAGGGGCAGGGGCATCTGCGCCGCAATTCCTCTGCGGGGAGGAGCTTCTTTGGGCGTGCGGAGAGGGAAATCAATGAATCAGGAGGGCGAAGAGGGATCTCAACTCTCGTTCTGCTCCTGAAGGGTTTGCTCTGATTGAACCTCGGTGCCGATGAAAGTTAATTCTTCGCCCTCGACGGAGCGACCCTTGACTTTCACCAGGGGAAGGTTGCGCAGGCTGCGACATTGCTGCATGATATGCCCAATCTCATCCTGCCAGCGCGGATGGAAGCCGGACAAACTCGAAAGCTCCATCCCCAGGAAGAAGGAATCGGTGCCTTCGGGTCTGATGGCGCGGATACACAGACGGTTCCAGATCAACTGGCTCAATTCCAGGGGGATCTCGGGATCGAAGACGATTTCGCGCAGGCGCGCGGTATCGACCAGGTATCCCCCGAGCAGGTGTTCGATCTCAAGCCCACTCACCATGCGGTAGTTGGTATGATCTTTCATGAACCACCTGAACTCCTCGCTTGCATAACTCGCGCGCTCTCACCGAATCGTGGTTGCAGACAGGTCGACTGCCCCTGAATCGGGAAGGCAGGAGCAGTCGAGAGATTGATCCGAGAGGGGGGCAGTCGGCCCGTTACCCCAATGTGAGGTCCGCGGGCGTCTCGGACCCATTTCCCGCACTGCTGACGGGAGTGATCGCCTCCGAGGCGGGACGCGCCAGAGGCAACATCACCCCCAGGTTACGCAGTTTCTGGCGGAGGGTTTTGCGGTCAATCCCGAGGATCTCGCTCGCCCGAACCTGGTTCCCGTTGGTTTGCTGCATTACCTCGGCAAGCAAAACCCGTTCCACTTCGCGAACCACCCGATCATAGAGATTGCCCTCTCCCTGGCTCAGAAGGGTTGTTACCAACGACTGGAGACTTTCGCCCCCGTCAACCCCACCCTGGTGAGTTGGCCCCCCGCGCACCACCGGAGGCAGATACTCTGGCAAGATGACCGCTCCGCGGGTGCGCAACATCGCTTCCTTCACCGCGCTTTGCAGTTCGCGGACATTCCCGGGCCAGGTGTAATTTTGCAAGCACACCAGCGCCTCGGGCGAGAAACCGACCAGGCTCAGACCCAGTTTGCGGTTATTGCGGAACAGAAAATAATTGGCCAGCTCGGGAATATCGTCCTTGCGTTCGCGCAGGGTCGGGACGTGAATCGTGGCCACTTTCAGGCGATAATAGAGATCCGCACGGAAGCGGCCCTCCGCGACCAGGCGATCCAGGTCCTGGTTGGTCGCGGCCAGGAGACGGACATCGGTCTGGATGGTCTCGGTTCCCCCCACCCGTTCAAAGCGCTGATCCTGAAGGATGCGCAACATCTTCGCCTGGACGGCGAGCGACATATCGCCAATTTCGTCCAGAAAGAGGGTTCCGCCATGGCACTGCTCAAACTTGCCAATGCGACGGCGGGTTGCGCCGGTAAACGCCCCTTGCTCGTGGCCGAAGAGTTCGCTCTCCAGAAGCTGTTCCGGTAACGCGGCACAGTTGATCGCCAGGAAGGGGCGTTCATTGCGACGACTGTGCTGATAGATGGCTGCCGCGACCAACTCCTTGCCCACGCCACTTTCGCCCAGGATGAGCACATTGACGTTTTGCGGCGAGAGCAGACCGATAAGTTTGCACATTTCCTGCATTTGCGGGGATCGGCCGACAATGCGATCATTCCCCTCGGAGGTCGGCAGGAGCGAGGGGCCCTTCATCAGACGGGCGGCCTCCAGAGCCCGATCCAGAAGCATACTTAATTGATCCAGATTAACCGGTTTGACCAGGTAATCAAAGGCACCTTCCTTCATCGCCTCCAGGGCAGTTTCGGTGGACCCATGCGCGGTGATGAAGAGCACTGGGCACCGGGGCGAGAGTTCGCGAATGGCGCGAAACACATCCATCCCCGACCCATCCGGGAGATTGAGGTCGAGGACAACCACATCGGGGCGCGCGGTCCGATAGGTGGCGATCCCATCGCGCACCGTGGAGGCCACCACTACCTCGACCTGTTGCCGGGCCATCACCCGTCGAAACGAGTAAACCACACCTGGTTCATCGTCAACAATCAGGACCCGCGATTGGATCGGCATATTGGTTCCCCGTCAGGCAGGTAAAGTGAGGACGAACCGAGCGCCGCCCTCCTGGCGATTCTCTGCAGACAATCGCCCGCCATGTTCTTCAACGATGCGATAAGCAATGTTCAAACCCAGCCCCGTTCCATTGGGCTTGGTGCTGGTAAACGGAACGAACAGATGCTCAAGCACCTCTTGAGGAATCCCACTTCCGGAATCCTCGATGATGAGCTGGACTCCGCCATGCGCCTGCGGATCCAGCCGCAGGTTGATATTTCCCCCTTGCGGCATGGCATCGAGGGAGTTCAGGAGGAGATTGATCAGGACCGACTTCATCTGGCCAGCGTCGACCTTGGCGATCACCGGTTCGGGCGGAACGAAGACGCCACAGGTGACCCCGGTCTGGCGGCGACGGGCGCGTGTCAGTTCGACGACCTGCCGGACAATGTCGCGCAGGTCACAATCGGTCCGCTGCGGTTTGGACGGGCGGACAAAATCCAGCAGCCCCTGCACGGCCCCCTCGGCACGCAGAATTTCGCTCTGGATGACCTGCAAATCCTCCAGCGTAAGCGATTCCTCGGGATAGGAGCGAACGGCGCTATCCACCAGCCAGCGGATGCTGGTCAGGGGGTTGCGGATCTCGTGGGCAATCCCACTTGCCAGTCGGCCCGCCAGTGCCAGCTGTTCGGAGCGGACAATTTCACGTTGTTGCGACTGCAAGTGTTCAACCAACTTGCGCACCCGTTCGACAAGGAAATCCAGATGTCCATGGAGGCTATCGAACCCCGAGCCGACCTTGAGATCCACCACGCTCACTTCCGGGGCAACATGCGAATGGACATCCTGCACGCGCACCTGCAGGCGAGCGATGGAGCGGCGCAAAATGCGGTCGATGCTGAAACCGCAGATCACGCCTCCGAGCGGACCGACAACCGCCAGCACCAGAAGCGCCTTGCGCACTTCCTGACTGGCCTCCATGCCTTCCTTGACGGCGGTTTCCATCTGTTGCTGGTTGACATCGACCAGCTTCCGGCAGGGGGCGACCACATGCTGCACGGGGTGATTCTCGATCCAGCGGAGAATGCCTGCCCGATCCTTGGGCACGGTGCCAGTGCTTTCCAGCTCTTTTTGATAGCGTTGATAACCGTTGTCGATGCTCTCGATGAGGGGGGCTTCATCGGCGGTGCTCAGGTCGCGGACCCGGTGCAGGGCGATATCAAACGCCTGATGGTCGGCCTGGATGGAGGCACGGTGAGCGTCGCTTGGCTCCATCCGATCCAGCAAGACATCGAAACGCAGCTGGCGCACGGCAATCTCCATCGCCTGGGTGGCGCGGAGGCTGGCGACATGGTGCTGGAAGTTCTGTTGCAACTTGCTCTGCACCGACGCAATCGCCCACAGGCTCACCCCACAGGCGCCGATCAACACCAGACCCAGCAGCATGGCGGGGGAGTTCACCAGGAGCAGCAGGCGGCGGTTCATGCAGACACCTCGGCAGATCTTGGATCCAGGTCGTCAGGGCTCGCCCAGCGAGGCTGGCAAGTGGAACGCTCCTGAACGATTCAAGGTCCCGACGGCGGCCAATCTGGAGAGGATTGCACTTCGACGTAGCAACGCGGAGGACAAGGATGCCTCCAGCGCTCCCCGGGACGGTGAGAGGCCCTCATCGGGTGGCGGGGCCTGAAGGGAAACGACCTCCAGGTGGGTGGTGACAACTCTATCATCATTATTACGTCTGTAGGGTTGTTCATGCAAGGATTCCCTGCGCGCATTCGCCCTGGGAAGCGTCGATCGCCCCTGCTTTCGCCATCCATACCCGGGATGCAGAGCCATTCCAGATCGAGCCTCAACTCTTGGTCAGCTCATCCCGTTCGCCGCCGCTGGCGCGCGGTTGGGGACCGCCCCTGGGGCGATTGGTCGCAGTCACGGGCATCGACACGCATTCACTCCCCTCGTCGGGATGTTCCCGAGCGCTGTCATTCCGATAACTCCCCGCGGAGAGACTTTCATCGTGCACCTGCACATGATCGATCAGCGCGGTCACGGGGTAGGCCTGTCGTTGCAGATGATCGAGGAAGGCCAGTAATCCATCGGCGACCTCGGTCCGAATCAGGAGTTCAATCCGAACGAGGCCGTGACAGGTTCCGGTATTTTCGATGGCGGCGTGAAGCGGTTTGCCGGAGCAGTAGCAGCAGACGTACCCCTCGACGCCCAGCGCGGTGGCCTGGGTGATCACCCGCTTCTCAAGCGTCTCACTGATGATCAGGGTTATACGCAGCAGGCGACCTGGGACGGTGGTTACACCCATGATAACGGTCCTCATCAGGCAAGCTACTCTATTCCGGCAACGGGGGGCTGGCGCCGAGAGAGGCGCTGCTGGCCCAAGGGACTCAGGAGACCACCGGCCAGGCACTCGTGAGGGCCTGAGCAATCCCAATGTACAGGGGGATGCCGATTGTCATGTTGTAACTGAAAGTCAACCCCAGCGGGGCCGCCAGCGACAACGACGGGCTCGACTCGGCACTGGCCGGGCGCTGCACCGCTGGCATGCCAATGGAGGAGGCCGCTACAGGGTGATCGACTGAGACAGAACTCTGGGGAACTCAAACTTCACCTTCAGCAATGGGATGATAAAGCCCAGATCAAGGAACCGGAGCAAGGGCTTGAAGAGATTGTGAGTGAAGTTGAACCAGATATCGTGCAGAAGGTGTTCCATCTCCTCCTCCAGATGGCACCTGGTTCTCCATACCCCTGATTGTCAACCAGCTGACACTTGTTTGGACCATTACCATCGCCAATTCAGAAAACCAGTCGTACCGATCAGCGCGGAGCGGATCAATTCCGCTCGATGTAGGGAGCCCGCCCGCGTGCGAGCTTGGGCAAGTGTTTGGGTAAGGAGGTGTGGGAGGAGAGGCATTGGTTGGGGCCCCGAAGGGCAGTCCACACCATACCCACGAGCAGCATGAGCAAGATCCCACAAACCCCTGCCTGCGTCAGCATTACAAACGTCCCGTGTCCGCTTCGTGTTTCTGTGGGTAGGGAGCAGCGAACGTACAGATCGAGAGCATTCCCAGCGAACAGCATCCCAAGAAGCGCCAGTCCACCGCGCACGGCGGCCAAACGGTGGAGTCTGTGGGACGGAGTGGTGGCTGATTCCGTGGGAACATCGGTCATTTCGCTGGCCCCTCGTCAAGGCTGGAACCAGGGCGAGGTGTTAGGTCTCTCCGTGGTCCCTGTTCCCTTCACTGCAGGATCAATGCCGAGGGCGGAAAAATCCTAACAATGGGCGTAACTCCAATGGAAAATGTTTATTACGCAGAGTATGGAGCGATGCGCTGAGGAGGACGTTTCCCGCGGCGTGGTGAGGATTTCCTCTGAACGGGGGAGGATCTCCCCATGCTCAATTGTTTGGGGAAAAAATACCCAGAACAGAGTCACTGCAGTGAGGGGGGAAAGAGAAGGACGAGGGAGGGGCACCACAAGGACCTCGGCGAGAAAGATTTCTCGTCGGGCCGGGACGGAGCTGGAAGTGGAGCGTAGCTTGAGAAGTCCTGAGATGAGGGAGGGAAAGGATCTGCTGTTGCACGGGGAGTTGGAGTAAAGCAACGGGAGTAATAGCTCCGTCAACACGGGCCCAACGAGAAAAGCTCTTGCAAGGAGGAGGGAAACGGCCACTCCTCCAGGAGGTGAGGGGGCTGAACGCTCCCCTCAGCGACGGCGTAGTACCAGACACACCACACGGACCAGAGTGTCCAGAACAAGGTCGATGCGATTGCACACCTGGACGATTATTTTCATAGTCTGTCCTCGCTAGATTACCGGGTGGAGAGTCGCTCCGGTCCGGTGTGCGGTTCAACGGCTCCAGGAAATACAGGCCGAGACATTCAGCAGCGAATTATGAATCAGTACTCCCCTCATGAGAGGAACCCCCGGCAGAAGGGTGGGTGCCCTCGGGATGACTCCCGGTGCCATTGCCAGTTGGACCATGGCCGTTGCTTCCCTCGAGGCGCAGGCGGGGATACCCTTCCAGAGGCGTTTTCGCGATGGGTTTGAGGATTTCGGCCATCTGACAGGCGAGGGCGTGGAACTCTCGTGGGTTACTGGGCGCGTGGGCCAGACGGACGTTCTCATCGGTGGAGGCCGCGAGGGGATTGTTCGGCATGCACACCTGGTGATTATAAAGGTTATATACGCCGTAGAGGACCTCGATTTCCCACCGACCCGCCAGCTCCAATTCCTGCCGGAGGGCAAATGCGGCATGGGCGGCGTTGAGACAGACGGCTGTCTCGATCAGTGCATCGCGATACCCGATTTGCTGGCGGGCATCGGGTCCCCAGATCTCTTCCAACCCGTTGGCAGACCCTCGCACCGAGACAAAGATCTTCTCGGCAATTCCACGGAGCGCGGGAGAGATGGAGCGCGACCAGAACTTGAGCGGACGGAGATAGGCATCGACGGCGCCAGTGACGGCACCACAGCCGCTGTGGCCCAGAACAACCAGCACCTTGACGCTTTCAGAAAGCGCCTCGACCGCAAAGTCGATGCTTCCCAGGCAGACATCGCCCAGGACGTTGCCAGCCACCCGGATCACAAAAAGATCATTGAAGCCCTGACCAAAGAGCATTTCCGTGGGAACCCGGGCATCGGAACATCCAACGACCACGGCGAACGGAGCCTGCTTGGGAATGCCACCCTGTTTGCGCAGCATACCCACTTCCAGGCCGTTGCACTGCACCACGTAGCGGGGGTCTTCGGGGGTGAGAGTGGTGCTCTGGCAACGGGCCATCCACCGGGCAAACATCCGGTTGCCATCTTCCAGGGTTCGGCGTGCCACCTCTGCATCCGTGGGAGGCGGTTTGGTGCTCGGATTCTTGGGATCGAACCGATAGATGTAATCAATCGTGTTCATCGCGACCTTTCCTGAAAGGGCAAGTCGGCTTCTGCATGGACGGACCGAGTACGCCCAACTCCAGGAGCAGAATCCTTCTCCGCAAGGAGAGATTCGGAGGGAGTTGCGACCAGATCCTGTCAGCACGCAGCACGATCCACTGAACCGGCCTGTCCCTGAACGGTGGAACGCGGTGAGGCGAGCGTTTAACCAAGCAAAACAAATACCCAGAAGGGTGCCGGGAATCATTTTTGACTGAAGTTTCGATAAAACCGGAGGATACCACAGGACTGGTGATCTGCGAGGGGGGGTGAAAAGAGAAAGCGCTGGGGATTTGCTGGCCATTGTGGGGTATGGCTCCCCAGCGCTTTCAACAATCGTGGAGACTTTTGCCCCTCCCGAGTCTCCGAGACGCACAAGAGAGGATGGTTACTGTTCCTGGGCTCGATAGACCAGGACGGGGATGGCGGCGCCCCGGACCACCTTGTCGGCGACACTCCCCATCAGCAGGCGTTGCAATCCTCCCCGGCCGTGCGTTGCCAGGGCAATCAGATCGCAGCCGAGACTCTCCGCTGTATCGAGGATGCCTGCCACGGGCTTGTCGCGGATGGAGATGGCAGTCTGGACCTGGAGTCCTTCGGACCGAAGCCGGGCGGCGACTCCCTCCAGATAATCGCGTGCCTGGGCCTCCGCCTGAGCGACCTCTGGAGAGTTCGCCGAGGCGGTTGGGCGGTGCCCGCTCTGAGTGCTCAGGCTCATCAGGGGAGCGGAGACCACGCGCAACAAGGTGTAAGTAGAGTGCATGGCGCGCCCCACGCTGAGCGCTGGGGTCAAGGCGATCTCTGCCAGGGGAGAGCCATCCAGCGGAATCAGGATGTGGCGGAACGAATGATCCCATTCGAGATCGTGCACGCGTTCGTGGGGGCGAACCATGAGCAGCGGAACGGAGAGCTGACGCATCACCCCATCGGCCACGCTCCCCAGCCAGAAACGCGACAGGGGCCCGCGGCCGTGAGTGGCCAGGACAACCATGTCAACATCTCGTTCGGTGGCGGCCTCCTCGATCTTGTCAATTACCTCACCCCGAGGATGGTGAATCTGTACCCGCAATCCGCCCTTGATCAATCGAGCGCGAAGTTCGCCGAGATACTTCTGCTCGGATTGGTGCAGATCATGGTCAAGGTTTTCTCGATTCGCGGTCAGCTCCTCCCCGATCACCTGGGGGACGTGAACGAGCAGGAGATCGACGGTTGCCCTGGAGCGACGAGCCAGACTCAACGCCAACGGGAGCGCCTGTTCCGCGAAGGGAGAGCCGTCCACTGGGACGAGGATTGATTGAAACATGGTCGCCTCCTGTGACAGGGGTGGGATGTCGAGGATCCCGCAGGTGATCTCCCCGGGCGCTGCAGGACGATCCAACGTCCCCCTTTCTTGTCGCAAGTGACATGCCAGCCTGGTGCCGATTCCCACCGTGCAGGCTCAACCTGCTCTGTCAAGGCGAGAAAAAAACTCCGCGCCAGGTGGAGCAGATGGGAACAAGAGGAGAATCGCCGTCGAAAAAAAGTGGAAAAATCGTCCAGGAGAGGAGGATTTGCCCACATGGGTATTTTTTCCTCATGTGAGCAGAGGATCCCTGATTGATTGGAGGGAGCACCTATTCTCAGGAACGAACTACTGATAGAATGTTCATTAATGGGAGGGAGCGGGGCTAAAGGCGCGCATCAGTTCCTCGATCCGAGCGCTGTCCATCGTCTGTACTGCACCGATGGCCCGGCTATTGATCAGCGCCTCGGCAGAGGATTCGAGCACTTCCAGGCGATCGAAGGCATCCAGGACACTGGTTCCGAGTACAAGCACGCCGTCGTTCTCGATCAGGGCAACGGGTCGCTCGGGAGAGAGCCGCGCCGCGATCGCTTCCCCGTCTTCGTACTGCATCCCAAAAGGAATCACTCCGACATCGCGTAGAAAGAGATAGCTTTCGGGGATGGTCCGGGCGTCGAGGGGGGAGCGCGTCACGGCGAAGGCGGTGGCATTGACCGGGATCGCATTCACAATGGCCCGCACCGCAGGATGACGCCGATAAATCGCCTGATGGATCAGCCCGGCGCGACTGGGCTGTTTGCCCGCTTCGCGATGCCCGTTCTGAACCAGCGTCAGATCGTCCACCGCCACCGTATGGCGATCCACTCGGTACGAGGTGATGACAAAGGCATCGTCGGCAAGACGAGCAGAGAAACTCCCCTCGGTGCTGGTCATCAAGCGCTGGCGACACCCGCGTTGCACGAACTCGCAGATCTCCTTGCGCAGCTCCTTTTCCACGGTGCTGGCGGCGGGAGTCGCCAACTCGGGGAGCACGATGCGAGGTTGCTGAGAGAGCGCGAGCTGGTCATCGTTCAGGTAGCGAATCGAGCCAAGCAAATTACCCTTGATCACAGTCCTGGCGGTGAATTCCAGGGTCTCGAAACGCTGGAATGCCTCCTGGAGTCCTGTGCCGCCCACGACCACGCCATGGTTCTCAAGCAACACGCAGTGAACACCCTGAGCAAAGACCTCGGCGATGTTGCGTCCGAGTTGTTCGCTGCCGGGGAGGGCGTACGGCGCATACCCAACCTGTCCGCACACATGCCAGGCCTGGGGAAAGAGTCGGGTGTTCGGAACCTGGCGACAGATGCTGAACGCCACCAGGGCGACCGGGTGCGCGTGGACAACGGCCTGAATGTCGGGGCGTGCACGATAGATCCCCTGGTGAAAGGGAAATTCCGAGGAGGGGCGATGCAGTCCCTCGACCCGGCCCTCGGCGTGCACGCACACAATATCCTCGCGTCGAAGACGGCCCTTGTCGATGCGTGCCGGGGTGATCCAGACCGAACCGTTTTCGTCGCGAATGGACAGGTTTCCGCCCGAGGTGGTTGTCATGCGATAGCGATAGATTCGTTCCATCGCCGACACGATCTCATCGCGGGGATGGATCAGCGAACGTGTGGATGTACTCATCGGAGATTCCTTCAAGTGACAGGGGCATGTCGCGGAGTGTGCTTCATTGTCCGGGCAGCGGGGGAGGAGTCGGTTGCGGGGTAACGGCGGGTCCTACCCGAACGCGCGGGGCCCCCCCTGCCACTGGTTGTTCCTGGAGGAGGCTCAGAATCTGCTGCAAGCGCTGATCCAGGCGCTGATGGAAAGTGCCTTCCTGGCCAATCTCTCCCGCAGGCAGCCCCGTGAGGAGTTCGATGCCCTCGTCCACCGTCTCGAGCGCCCAGAGGTGGAAGCGGTGTTCCCGGACGGCATCGATGACATCGGGCCGGAGCACCAGATGGCGCACATTGGAGCGTGGCAGACAAACCCCCTGGGTGCCGGTCAGTCCCTTGAGGCGGCAGACATCGAAAAAGCCCTCGATCTTGTCGTTCACTCCGCCCACCGCCTGGATTTCACCATGCTGACTCACCGAACCGGTGACGGCGATATCCTGACGCAGAGGCACCTCCGCCAGGGCGCTCAGCAAACAGTAAAGTTCGGCCGAGGAAGCACTATCACCCTCGATCCAGCCGTAAGACTGCTCAAAAGTGAGACTGGCGGAGATCGCCAGCGGATGGTGGCGCGCGTACTGGTTGCGCAGATAACCTTCCAGAATCAGCATGCCCTTGTCGTGCGTGCTTCCGCTGAGATCGCTTTCCCGTTCGATGTTGACAATCCCCTCCTGTCCAACCCCGACCGACGCCGTCACGCGACTGGGACGGCCAAAGGCATAATCCCCCAGATCCCAGACGGACAGGCCGTTGACCTGTCCCACGCGAGTTCCCTCGACGGAGATGCGTAAGGTGCCCTCGGTGATCAGTTCAAGGATCTTGGTGGCGATCCGCTCGCTGCGGTAGATGCGCTCTTCCAGCGTTTGGCGTACATGTTTGGCGCCGACGAGATCCACCCCCTCGAGACGTGCCCAGTGATTGGCTTCACGAATGATATCTGCCAGAATGCCAAACTCGACGGACAGCTTCCCCTGGTTGGCCGCCTCGCGTGCGCCGAAGCGAATCAACTCCACCACCGCCGGCGCATCAAACCGCAATAATCCCTCGACGCGAACTTGCCGGGCGATGAACCGCGCATAGGCGCGGTGCGCGGCGGAGTTGCGTGAGGTTTCTGGTCCGAAGTCGGCGCGTACCTTGAAGAGCTCACTGAAATCGGGGTCGAGATGTTGAAGGAGATAATAGAGATTCGCCGAGCCAAGAAGAATCATCTTGGTGTCGATGGGAATCGGTTCTGGTTTCAACGCCGTGGTGCTGAGCAGTCCGAGTGGCTCGTACATATCAGTGAGCAATTGCCCCGATTTGAGAGTTCGTTTCAATTGCTTCCACACCAGCGGCTCAATCAGAGCATCCTCCATGTCGGCGATCAAATAACCACCGTTGGCGCGCAGGATACTGCCGGGTTTGATGCGCGTGAAGTTGGTGCTGAGTCGGCCAAAAAGATTGACATCGTGCTCAACCGTGCCAAAGAGGTTTTTGTACGTCGGAGAGGTTTCCAGAATTACCGGAGCGCCCTGGGTGTGCGAATTGTCGGTAACCACGTTCACCCGGTATTCCAACCAGGGATCCTCACGTTCCATCGCAGCGCGCAGCGCC
This sequence comes from Planctomycetota bacterium, assembly GCA_029777335.1. Classification (GTDB taxonomy): domain Bacteria; phylum Planctomycetota; class Planctomycetia; order Gemmatales; family Gemmataceae; genus JAKOSN01. The sequence continues at coordinate 5,365 of JAKOSN010000030.1, read as the reverse complement.
TTGGGGAGATCGCCGGTTTCTTCGCGGTGATCCTCCTGCAGGCGATCAAGATGATCCAGTAAATGTTCCTGAACGCGGGTCAACCAGGTCGCCAGAGCCTCGACGGGATGCTCCTTCTTCACCTGGGCGAAGAGGGGTTCAAGGATGCCCCGGGCGAACCCCCGGACAATCTCCTGAATCTCCGTGCGCACCTGGTGAGACATCTCCTGCTGCCGGGCCATCAGTTCCCCTGCCAACTCGCCCAGCTCCGTTTGCCGCCGATCGATGTCCGCCCGTTCCTCGGGATCCAGCTTGTCGACCTCGTCGCCTTCCAGGGGTTTGCCTTCCTTGAGCGGGACGAAAACAAGCACGCCGTTGGGGAGGCGGCGAATGAGCATGTCCAGTTCCTTGGCCCGCTCGACCAGCTGGTTGAAGAGACCTTCGCTGCGCTGGCCAAAGGTGGCGGCGAGGCGATCACGCTCGGTATCAAAATCCTTTGCCTTGAGAGCGACCGGCAAATCGTGGCGGAGGCGATCGAGAATCTGTTCCAGAGAATCCCGCAGGCGAATCCCGTGTCCGCTGGGCAGGCGCAGGGCCAGGGGGCGGTCGGGTTCATCGAAGTTGTAGACGTAGACCCAATCGTCGGGGGTGGTCTCGGCGGCGGCCCGCTTTTCGACCAGGTGCTGAATCAATTGTTTTTTCCCGGTCCCGGTCATGCCAGACACATAGACGTTGTACCCCCGATGCCGCAGCCCCAGGCCAAATTCCAGGGCGCGCAGGGCGCGCTCCTGACCGAAGATGGTGTCCAGCGGTTCAACGTCGTCGGTGGTGGCGAACCCCAGTTCCCCCGGATCCAGCGCCAGAGTGAGATCGGCGGGGTGCAGCCGACAGCGCGCAGCGACCGTGGAGGAGACTGAGGCGGAATCGTGCGAATCCATCGGAACTCCCCTGTGCAGTTCACCGGCGGGTGACCTGGACGACAAAGTAGCCTGGTTCTCTACTGGAAGGTGCTTCCTGCTCCCCTGACGCGGGAGTCTTTTTGGGGAGGAAGATGGTGTAGACGCCATGACGATACTCGGCATGGGCACGCTGAGGATCGACGGCTCGGGCGAGGTTCACCGTGCGTTGGAACGCGCCGCCCGGTCGCTCGCACTGCTGAAACAACACTCCCGGCGGAGGGAGGATGCGCCGCTGACCATGGATGGTCAGACTGCTGTCGGTGGCGAGGATTTGCACATCGTCGGGGGGCATTCCGGGGAGATCCAGTTGCACCAGGTAGGCGTCCGCGGTCTCGTGAATGTCCAGCGGCGGACGCCAACTTCCGCTGGTGCTGATGGCCCAGGGGCGGTAGATGAGTTCCTCGAACATCTCGTCGATGTGCCGCTGTAAATCCAGGAAGGCGGCATCCCACAAACGCGCCATGATGGACTCTCTCCTCTATTGATGCCATTCGCCCGTGAAGAAACCCCGGTAACGATGATTGAACCACACGGGCGCGGAGGGTTCGCCTTCCTGGCCGAGGGGATCCACCGCCACGATCCAGTAGCGGGTCGAGTCGCTCCCCGCGTCCTGGCGAAATGTCGTCGCGCGGATCGGTTTGTCGGTGAGGCGCACGATCTTCCATGTCCCCTGAAGTTTGTACACGTGGTAACCGGCGATTCCTTTTTCGGGGTTGCCACGCCACTTTAGCTCGGCGGTTTTTCCCTGTTCGCGACAGAACACCTCGGTCGGGGCGGACGGGATGGTCAAGGCATAGGGAGACGGCCCGCTCTCGGTTTCCAGCCGATTCACGGCGCGCACCACATAGGCGTGGACGGCCAGGCGGTAATCCTTCGCCTCGGGACCGGGTTTTGTCAGATCGACCTTGTCGTCAAAGCGAGGTTCCTTGAGCACTTTCTCGTTCAGTTTTTCCCAGCCGGTGATGTCGCGCACCTCCACCGGGAGCGGTTCGGCATACGCGGGGTCGTTATCCTTCCATGCTCCGGGAGTGCCTCGGGTCACTGTGCGCACGGTAACCACGCCCCGATAAATGTTGTAGCCAACCACCTCTTTGTCGGTCGAGGGCCGCCAGGTGATCTCGATTTGATCCTTGCCGAGCACCGAAACGACGGGCGTGGCAGGAACGCGCGGCTGGGTGCGCCCTGGCGGCGAGGGAGGGCTCTCGCGGTTCTCCGCCGTGATCGCTGTCACCCGGTACAGATACACCTTCCCGGCTTCCACTCCGCGATCGGTGTAGGTTGTATCGTTCGTGGAGCCAAGTCTGTGGAAGTTTGCCTGCCAGGGGTGCGCCGTCTGTGCGCGATAAATGTGATAGCCTTTGGTTGCCGCAGGACTGGCGCGCCAGGTCAGGCGCACCGCATCTCGTTCGGTGAGAACCACCGGTGCTCCGGGCGACGCCGCAGGGAGCACTTTCGGTTGCTTGTAGCGAAAGCTCCAGAGTTCAACGCCCTTTCCTTTTGTCTCCCGGGGGGAGAGTTCAAGGAGGAAGAGGTTCTCGTCTGCCCAGTAGCTCAGGTTGCGTGAACGGCTCATGCTCGGAGAGGGGTCCACAGGCGGATTCACTCGCGTCCAGCGCAGTTTCTCGACATCCAGGACCCAGGTCTGGTGCTCGTTGGTCCGGGTATCCCAAACAACACAGAGACAGATGCCATTGAGGCTGTCATAGGCGAGGCGCGGGATGGTGGCGTAGGTACCAAGTTTTTTTCCTGGAGGATGCGGATCGAGGGTGTGCCCTTCCCATTTCCCGGTTGTGTAGCGATAAATCCAGGTCTTCTCGTCGTTGCTGTACTGGCTGCCAAAGAGAACCAGGCAATCGTTCTTCGTGTCGTAGGTCAACCCCATGCCGTCGCGCGGTTCGGGGGCGTTCGCCGCGGGGAGGCGCTGAAGCAGGTTGGCATGGGCATCGTACACAAAGAGATTGTTCGTTCCCCCGGAGGTGCCCTGTCCCCCAAAGGAGAGAGCCAGTCCGCGCGTGGCGTCGTAGGTAGCTCCCCCGTTCAGGCTCCCCAGCCAGTCGCGTGCATTGAGCGGGAGGTGATAGGGGGCGGGGCGCATATTGGTCCATTCGTTCGCTGCGGGGTCATACAGCCAGACCGCGGAGCTTTTCAACTTCACACCACGGCTCCATTGATAGCCATGCCCAAGCGCCGCCCCAGGAAACCGCACCAGGCGTTGATGGAGCAGATCGAAGGTGTTGGCCCCATCGACACAGCAGGCACCCGGGGGCGAGGTGTTGGGAAAGCGCTGCTCCCAGCGTCCCGAATCCAGCTGATAGGTGAACAGATGGAAACCCTGGGGAATCCCATCGTGCCCCGCGTGATGAATCCACTGACGGCGCTGCGGATCGAGCACTGCGCTCCCCTCCCAGCCAAAGTCGGGGACGGGGGCTCCCTCGCGCGGACTCTGCTTTACCCACTGCCCCTCCGGATGCTTCTTCCAGTCCGGCGGAGCGGCGTTGAGGAGAACCGGCAAACAAGGAAGAGCCGGCAGGACGAGTACGGCCAGGCGGATCATGGAGAGAGGCCCTCGCAGAGCAAGACGCGGGTCGATCACCTCGGCAAGTTCGCCCTGTTATACCGTACCGAGGCGGACAGGGCATGGTTTTTCCCTGGAAGCCCTCAAAGTGTGGGTGAAACCCCGTAGTCCAGTGCGCGCCTGGAGTGTCGTGATTGTCTGCTCGGTGAAGCTGTGGTAATATGGGACGCGGTTGGTGGCCTGATCGGCAGCGTGCGGAGCCTCCATCATGCAAAGCAAACCGGGATCGCCTGACTCAAATCTCCGTCCTGCCGATCCGAGCAAGTCCTCGGCCAGCGAGGCGGGTGCCAACACCCCCGACATTCCCCGGCTGGCACAAACCACCCCGGATCTGCGCCACCGTGACGACCAGCGTGAACCGTCGACCATCCCCCATCCGACGTCGGAGCAACCAGACGAGAAGTATCCGGAATGCATCGGACGCTATCGGATCAGGCGGCTGCTCGGACGCGGGGGAATGGGAGCGGTTTATCTGGCCCACGATCCGGAACTCGATCGCCCGGTCGCTCTGAAGGTGCCGCAGTTGAGCGGAGCGTCTGCGGAGGATCGTTTTCTGCGCGAAGCGCGCGCTGCTGCCGCCGTCAGCCATCCCAACCTCTGTCCCGTTTACGATGCAGGGCGCGCCGACGGGGTGCTCTACCTGGCGATGGCCTACATCCCCGGGGCCACCTTGACAGAAGTGCTTCGGGACCAGGGACCTCTTCCCCCGGCGCAGGCGGCTGCCCTGGCGAGTGCCGTCGCGCGTGGCATGGCCGAGGCACACCGTCATGGCATTGTCCATCGAGATTTGAAGCCAGGGAATATTCTCCTCGATCGGCAGGGCAACCCCGTTGTCACCGATTTTGGCCTGGCTCTCCGCAATCGCCCGGCCGAGGGCTCCGCGACGCCGACCCGGATCGCCAGCGCGGATGAGCGAATCACTCAGGTGGGGATGGTGGTCGGCACCCCTGCCTACATGCCGCCCGAGCAAGCCCGCGGGGCGCTCGACCAGGTCGGCCCCGCCAGTGATGTCTACGCTCTCGGCGCGATCCTGTACGAATTGCTCACGGGAAGCCGACCATTTCGGGCTGACACCATGGCGGCACTGATCGCCAGGATCGAACACGAGCCAGCGTCTGCGCCCTCGGCGCTTCAACCCGGGATTCCAGCGGGGCTGGATGCCATCTGTCTGCGCGCACTGGCCAAGAATCCTGCCGAGCGCTTTCCATCGATGGAGGCGTTCGCCGAGGCGTTGGCTCCCCATGCCGGGGGAGCAAAGCGTGGCCGCGGGAAGATGCTGGTCGCGGTGGCCACCCTGGTTGGCTTCCTCGTCCTGGGCGGAGTGGTGCTGTACTTGCGAACCGACTACGGGACGGTGGAGGTTCGCTTCAACGATCCCAGCGCGAAGGTGGAAGTTCAGTTCGATGGCAAGGAGATCAAACTTGCCGAAAACGGGCAAAGCACAAGGTTGCGGGCAGGCCCTCATGCGCTGGAGGTGAAGGGACCGGGCTTCGAGACCGAGACTCGGGTATTCAAGGTAACTCGGGGAGAAACGACCGTTGTTGAGGTGGAACTCAAGCAAAAAGTCGCGCCAGACCCGAAGGCGAATCGGGCTCGCCTCGCCGAGTTGTTGACCCAGGGAGAGGCGCTGATCCGGAAAGCGCGCTATTCAGAGCTGCGGCCCGTGGCCGACGAAGCGTTGAGGATCGATCCAGACTCGCCCACCGCGCTGGCCTTTCGCGCCTCCTGTCAGGCGATGGCGGGGAACAAAAGTGAAGCCAGGACCGATGCGCAGGCGGCCCTTAAACTCAATCCCGAGACGGCGCAAGCCTTGCTCGTGCTTGCGTTTCTCCAGACCGTCGAGGGCAACCCT
>JAKOSN010000188.1 GCA_029777335.1 Planctomycetota bacterium | reverse complement strand
GTGGTGGGCTCGGTGGAAAGGGGTCGCACGAGAGGCGGCTTCCCGGCGGGCTTTCTTCGCCTGGCAATGAGGACAGGCGCTGCCAGAAATGTTTGACTGGGTGGTTTGGTCCGAAGCCGCAAGAGGAGCGCTGGCGCAGGAGGATCGGCAAAGGCGGTTCATCTCCAGGAAGGCGGCACTGCTATTTGCAAGGAACCCTGCCAGGATGATCCAGGTTGTCACTCCTCGCCACCACACCAGCATCAAACAACGTACTCCTCGGCTTGTGATCGTGCCCCTTTTTCATCGAGGTAATTCTACCCTGGGGAGTGTTTCTGTCAAGGCAGGGGTGTGCCGGGGCAACCGTGGTACACCATGCAATTCATTCGCCATAACAGATAGCCAGGACAGAGGTTCCGTCTGACCTGGCTACCGCTGCTTCCGCACCAGGGGGGCAGGGCCGGTGGCTGCTGGCGAGCCGGGACCACCCGTTCTGCCGACTCTTCGCGATCTTACTTCATCTCGCGCAGGCGGAGGTTGCGCCAGCGCACCTGGGCGGGTTCGGGGCCGCTGAAACTGTGCACCTGCAGGCCGATGAATCCGCTGGCATCCATCGAATCCTTGACGTCGGCGACCGGCACGCCATTGATCCACGTCTTGATTGAGTCCCCCTTGCACACCACGCGATACTTGTTCCATTCTCCCTTTTTGAACGCCGCACGCGCTGCCTTGTTGCTGCGATCCTTGCTCAGCCAGCCGCGCCGTGCTTCATCGTAGATAAAGCCCGCCTCGCCATTGGTCGCAATCTCGACCTGATAGCCGTGGACGCGGCCGTTCTGGTAGTCCTTCCTGCTCTGGCTGCGAATCTGTACCCCGCTATTGAGAGCATCGTCGACCTTTACCTCGAACTCCAGCTCGAAATCGCCGTAGTTCTTCGTGGTGCACAGAAACGAGTTCGGACTTCCCTTCGCGGTGGTGCCCACAATCGTCCCGTCCTTCACCTCGTACTTCGCTGTGCCGTTGATCTGTTTCCAGCCGTCGAGGTTCTTGCCGTTGAAGAGCATGATCCAGCCGTCGTCAGCGGCCCCGGCACTGCCCGCCAACATCAGCACCAGAGCCAGCGAAGCCATGCGAGTGAAGCACATCATGAGGAACTCCTTCGATCGTAAAACTCGTTCATTTTACTGCACCGCCAGGACCACGACGTCCCCCGCATCGGTACCGAGCGCGAGATGCCGATCATCCGACGACCATTTCACCTGCGTGAGCGCCGAGGAGAGACGATACTCCGCCAGAGGGATCTTGTACTTCCCCGGCTGCCACAGGACGAGCAAACCCTCTTCCCCCCCCGACACCAGGTACGGTCCCTTGTGCTGATAGGCGAGGGCGCTGACGTTCTGTTCGTGGGCATCGAAACTGATCGGCGTGGTATCCGCCGGGCTGCTCGAACAATCCCAGGCACACGGCACCGGGCCTCCGCCCGTGACCAGCCAGCGACTGCTGCTATCCCAGGCCAGCTCGCGCACCTTGGTCATATAGCCCGACATCTGCAGATCCTCGCCGGTTTTGAGGACCCAGAAGTGAACCGTGGCATCCTGATCGCCGGTGGCGAGGTAGCGACCGTTGGGACTCCAGGCCAGGGTGAGCACGGACCCCTTCCACTCCAGGCGCCGCAGGGGTTCCGAACTCTCTGGCTTCCACACCTGCACACAGCCATACGCCGACGAGGCCAGTTCCTGGGTTCCTGGGCGCCATTGCAGATCGGAAATGGTGCTGGGATGATCGGGATACTCGCGCACCAGTTCCCCCTGAGCGTTCCACACGCGCAGCTTTTTCCCAGCCGCGGTGGCGAGATACTGGCCATTGGGCGACCACGCGACTCGTTCGACCCAGCTCGCTCCCCCCGGCATCACCTGCAGCGGCTCGGCTGCGCCCACTTGCCAGAGTTTCGCCTTGCCGTCCTGACCGACGCTGGCGACCAGCGCATTGTCCCCCGGGCGCCAGGAGAGGGCGGCGGTGCCAAAGCCGTGTCCACTCCACGTCTGGCGTACGGTGCCGGTGGCCGCCTCGAAGACCGTGATCGGTCCGCCCACCGCGGCTGCTGCCAGGAGCGTGCGATCAGGCGACCACGCCAGCGCAATCACATGTTCGTCGAGCGCACCTTGCCAGCGCCGTACAAAGCCGCGCGCGCCCCGCGGCAGGGGATTCAAGCGAGACATGCCCGGAACCCTTCGATGAGTTCTTGCCGATTCAGCTTCCGGCCAATGAACACCAGAACGTTGTGCCGGGGGAGTTCCCCCCAGGGCCGATCCGAACGGCCGTCGAGCTGCATGTGGACTCCCTGGAAGATATAGCGATTGGGATCGTGCTTGATACTCAGCACCCCCTTCATGCGGAAAATATCGGGGCCGCGCGTCATCAGCAGTTCACGCATCCACTCGTTGAGTTTCTTCATGTCCAGATCGCCCGGGATGGTGATCCCCACCGAGGTCACCGTTTCATCGTGATGGTGGTGATGCGCGTGGTGCGCTTCGAGAAACTCCGGGTCGAGTTCCAGCGCGCGTTCCAGGTCGAATCCCCCCACATGAAGCACGTGGTCCATGTCGATCACGGCGTTGGTGGTGTAATGAATGCGCGCGGTGGCGTTGATGCTTTTGATCTTCCGTTCCAGCCGTTGCAGATCCTCGAGCGCCACCAGGTCAGTCTTGTTGAGGAGGATCACATCGGCGAAGGCAACCTGTTCCTTGGCCTCGTCGCTCTCGTCGATGTGCAGCCAGATGTGCTTGGCATCGACCATGGTGACAATGCCATCGAGCCGCAGTTTGCGCTGCATCTCGTCGTCGACCAGGAACGTTTGGGCCACGGGGGCGGGGTCGGCGAGCCCCGTGGTTTCGATCAGGATGTAGTCGAACTTGTCGCGGCGTTTCATCAGGTTGCCGAGGATGCGAATGAGGTCGCCGCGCACCGTGCAACAGATGCAGCCGTTGTTCATCTCGAAGATTTCTTCCTCGGCGCCGATTACCAGTTCATTGTCGACGCCGACCTCGCCAAACTCGTTTTCAATGACAGCAATCCGTTTGCCGTGATTTTCATTCAGGATGCGGTTGAGCAGCGTGGTCTTGCCCGCGCCGAGAAAGCCTGTCAACACCGTGACAGGCACGCGCTCTTTGGGGGCACCAGGGGCAACCATGAAATCAACTCCGGGTAGGAAACCAGGGCGCCACGAGGAAGGGGAGGCAGGCTCGAAGCTCGCCTCAAGGGATCCAGCGCCATGATAGAGGAGAAGCGGGTCCAGGCAAAGACGCTGCTCGGACGAATGTGGAAACAAGAGAGGGGTGTCTCGTGCGGAGAGGCAACGGGTGCTCCCCGCGCCTCAGATCCAGCCCTGGCCTTCCTCGCGAATCAGGGTGGCCATCGCCTCGATCCAGGCAGGGTGAGCATTCAAGCAGGGGCACTGGCGCAGCTCCACTCCGCCCGCCTCGCGGAAGACGACGCTGGCCTCGTGACCGATCTCATCGATCGTTTCCAGACAGTCGGCGGTGAAACCCGGTGTGGCGACGAAGACGCGCCGAATCCCCTGGTGCGCCAGCTTCTCCAGGGTTGCCTCGGTGTACGGCTGGAGCCAGCGATCCCGGCCAAAGAGCGACTGGAACGTCTGAGTCCAGCGTGCGCGCGGCCAGCCCAACCGGGAGATCAACTGGGCCGTGGTGCGCTTGACATGGGTGGCATAGGGATCGCCGCGCTGCGCATACTTGATCGGAATGCCATGAAAACTGAGCAGGTAGTGGTCCGGCTCCCAGGAGAGCTTTTTCAGGTCGTCCCGAATGACCGCAGTCACGGCGTCGAGATAAGCAGGGTGCTGATAGTAGGGAGGAACGATGCGCAATGCCGGGACGCGGCGTTCCTGCATCAGTGCCTGAAAGAGGACATCGGTCGCCGAGGCGGTGGTGGTGGCGGAATACTGCGGATACATCGGCAGAACGAGAAGCCGTTCCACGCCGTGCTGGTGAATCAACTCTTGCACCACAGAGGCGACCGATGGATTGCCCACCTGCATCCCAAAGCGCACCGGGAGATGGGGGAAACGTTGTTGCAGCAACTCGGTTTGTAACCGGGTGTAGTGGAGCAGGGGGGAGCCGGTCTTTTCATCCCAGATGCGCTGGTATTTCGCGGCCGACTGCGCAGGGCGGCGAAAGAGGATCCAGCGCAGGATGAACCACCACAGCCAGCGGGGGGCTTCGATCACGCGCGGATCGCCCAGGAACTGGCGCAGGTAGGGACGCAACGCCGAGGCCGTGGGAGCCTCGGGCGTACCCAGCTGAATCAGAAGAACGGCGGTCGAGGACATGCCATCATCGTGGTTGGGGGTTGGCGGTTCAGGACGAGGCTACCCTATCTATAGAGGCGCGTCCCCCCACCAACCACCCCCCACGGAAAATCGCTTACTTCTTTTTGCACTCAGGACCTTCCTGAGGATCCTGCTTCTCGGTGATCTGGCCGCCCGAGGTCTTCAACTTGGCGGATTCCTGCGCATTGCTGGCGGTGAACTTGGCCCACTGCGCCGGCACATTGGCTTCGGCGAAGATCGCTTCCACCGGGCATTCGGGAACACACGCTTCGCAGTCGATGCAATCGACGGGGTCGATGTACAGCATCTTCTCGTCCTGGTAGAAGCATTCCACCGGACAGACCGCGACGCAGTCGGTGTACTTGCAATCGTAACAGGGTTCGCAGACTACGTGAGTCATGAGGACCGGATCCTTTCTAAGACATGGCTAGCGCCCGCTGCGCCTGGCTCGAATCGCATCGAGAAGGGCTCCTTCTCGACGGGATGATTTTCCGCACTCCTGGCCGCTCGGGCTCGACTCTTTCGTTATCTGTTAGCAACTTACGTTGTCGTTGTCCAGAGAATAGTCTAGCAACTTCGCGCCGCGCCGCCATTCCCACATCTGCTAAACCGACAGCCGCTGCGGGGCCAGTTCGGTGTCTCGCTCCAGATAGCGCATCCCGTACAGCCACAAGGCTCCGCCAATCAGCACGGTGATCGAGACCACGATAAAGGCCACATCGAAGTTGGTCCAGCCCTTGATCAGGCCGATGACCGGGGGCGAAATCGCATCCCCAAACAGGTGAATGATGAGAATGTTCAGCGCAAACGCCGAGGAGCGAATCGCCGGATGTGTCACATTGGCCAGGATGGTGTTGGTCGGCCCCGTGTTGAAGAAGAGACAGAAGACTGCCAGCGCGAGAAAGACCCAGGCAAGGGGGAAGGGGCTGTACAGAAAAATGGTGATAAAGAGAAAGCCGCCGAACATCGCGAGGCCCGACACCAGGAAGTACGAGCCGGGGTAGCGCTTCTTCAAACGATCTCCGGCGATCCCGCCGGCCAGGGTGGCGATCAAGCCCATCACTGTCACCAGGATGCCGAAGAACGTCACCGGATCGAGCCCCCCAATCTCTTCAATTCTGCGATACTCCTTCAGGTACGCCTTCATCCAGAAGGCCATCCCTCCCAGGGCAAAGGTCATTGCCGTCATTCCCAGGGTACACAGCACATAGGAAGGAGTGTGGAGCAGCACACGGTAATCTTCCCAGTGCAACCCCGGTGGTTTACCCGCGACCGCGGCATCCGCCTGACCGCGCGGGGGTTCGCGCATGAACAGACAGAGGAGCGCGAGCACAAGCCCGGGAGGCACCACCAGGTAGAACGCCCAGCGCCAGGCGTGTCCAGGGCCACCCAGCGCGTGCATCGACGCCACCTGACCGCCCAGCGCATAGCCCAGGGCGCTTCCGACGGGAATGGCGGCATAAAACCACGCCATCACCTTGCCGCGCACGCTGACCGGAAAGAGATCCGAGATCACACTGGGCGCCACCGGACCGTAGACCGCCTCGCCAAACCCCACGCAGCAGCGCGTCAGAAACATGAGGGTGAACGTGACTGCCAACCCCGAGGCTCCCGAGGCAGCGGTCCAGATCACGATACCGAGGGCAATAAGCCACCAACGAGACATTCTATCTCCCAGGTAGCCAAATACCGGCGAGGCAAACATGTAAGTGAGCAAAAAGGCCGTGCCCAGCATGCCGGTCCAGAATTCCGGGGTGGGCACCAGATCGAGCCAGAACTGACTGGCCGGGTTGAGGAGTGCGCCCGCCTCGTCGCGGCCGAAGAACTCCTGGCGAATGTCGGTTTCCACCGCCGCCAGCACCTGCCGATCCACGTAATTGAACAGGTTGATCATCAGCAACAGCGTCAAGGCGGCGCGGGCACCCGGGAGCGGACCCGTGGCGGCGGGAGGCGTGGTGGCCGATGCGCCTGACGGAGCGGTCGTCGCTGCCAAGTTGTGGGCCTGGTTCATAAGGGGCCTCGGTGTTCTCAGGAACGCTCGGAAATGAGAACCAGAAGGGAGAAGGGGGCCAGGGTGTAACGTCGATGCGGAGGCACCAGCGGCGCGAGCGATTCCGGTGCGATGTCGCGTGGCGCGGGCAACGCCGTATCGACCACGCGATGCCAGGGTTTACCGTTGGGAGCGGGCGGAATCTCGAAGTCGAGCGCTTCCGACCAGGCGTTGAACGCCATGTAGAAATCCGCATCGGGCTCGCGTTCGGTTTGCTGACCGTTGAGTGTCAATGCCAGCGTTCGGCTCGCCATTCCGAAATCCGGCTGAAAGGCATTCACGCCGTGCCAGACGATATCTGGCGCCCCGTTGGTGCGCTCGCCCCGGAAAAAGGTGCGACGGCGCAGCGCCGAGTGCCGCTTGCGGAGCGCAATCATCTCGCGGGTGAAGCGCAGGTGCTCCGCCTGGCGGTCCGCAAAGGTCCAGTCGACCCAGCTGATGGCGTTATCCTGGCACCAGGCGTTGTTGTTCCCTTGCTGAGTGCGCAGGAACTCATCCCCCCCGAGGATCATCGGCACCCCCTGCGAGAGCATCAGGGTGGCGATCAGATTCTTGGCCTGGCGATGGCGCAGTTCCAGAACGCGCGGGTTGTTGGTGGGTCCCTCCGCCCCGCAGTTCCAGCTGTTGTTGTCATTCATGCCATCGCGGTTGCCTTCGCCATTGGCCTCGTTGTGCTTGTGGTTGTACGACACCAGATCCCACAGGGTAAAACCATCGTGGCAGGTGATGAAGTTGATCGAGTGGCGCGGCAACCGCCCCGAGCTTTCGTACAGGTCGGCACTCCCGGTCAGGCGCGTGGCCAGGGCGCCAGCCATCCCCAGATCGCCTTTCCAGAAGCGGCGCACATCGTCGCGATACTTCCCGTTCCACTCCGACCAGCGACGCCCAAAGGGGAAACGGCCCACCTGATAGAGTCCCGCGGCATCCCAGGGCTCGGCGATCAGCTTGGTGTCGCGCAACACCCCGTCCTCGGAGATCATTTCCACGACGGGCGGATCCATCAGCACATGGCCCTGGTAATCGCGCCCCATGACCGAGGCGAGATCGAAGCGCAGCCCGTCGACGTGCATGTCCGCCACCCAGAAGCGCAGACAGTTCAGGAGTTGATTGCGAACCACGGGATGATTGCAGTTGACGGTGTTGCCGCAGCCCGAGAAGTTCAGGTAATACCCCTCCGGCGTGAGCATGTAGTAGAGGCTGTTGTCCAGTCCGCGAAAGGAGGAGAGACGGCCGCGATGATCGCCCTCGCCGGTGTGGTTGAAGACCACATCGAGGATCACCTCGATACCGGCGGAGTGAAACGCCTTGACCATGTCGCGAAATTCACTCACCTGGCCGAAATCGGGTCCGCTGGCGGCATAGGCGGCCTTGGGGGCGGCGAAGGCGATGCTGTTGTATCCCCAGAAGTTGCGGTGGCGTTCGCTGGTGCGCGGATGGGAAAAAGGACAATCGTTCTCGTCAAACTCGTGAATGGGGAGGAGTTCGACGGCGGTCACCCCGAGGGTTTTCAGAAAGGGAATCTTTTCCACCAGGCCGGCAAAGGTCCCCGGATGCGCGACCCCTGCAGAAGGGTGAACGGTGAACCCGCGCACGTGCAATTCGTAGACGATGCTGTCTTCCAGGGGAATCAGCGGAGGGGTGTCTTCTTCCCAGTCGTACGCGCGGCGGAGAAAGACACTGCGGCGTTCACTGAGCCGGGTGTGGGGTTCTCGAAATTCGCCCCAGCGCGTCCCGGGCGAGAGGATGGTTGCCGAGGGATCGAGAAGCACGGTCTCGGCGTTGTAATGATGTTCCGGGCCATCCGGGCCGTCGACACGCCAGCCATAGCGAAAATCGGCTGGCATCCCGCTGACCAGGACATGCCAGTGATCGCCGGTGCGATTGCGGCGGGGGTGCAGGGCGATCTCGGCCAGTTCCGGTCCCTCCTCGAGGGGATAGAGAACCAGGAAGACCGCCGTTCCGTGGCGACACATCAAGGAGAAGTTGACTCCCTCGGGGAGAGATGTAGCTCCCAGCGGAAGCGAGCGGCCTCGTTTGATGCGCAGAAGTGGAGATGGCTGCATGAGCAAGTACAATCCATGAGTCGAATCCTGACCACGGTGTCTGAAGATAGGGGAGAAACCCCACGCCTGGCAAGTGCTATCTGGCGGCTTTTGAATTGACAGCGAAGGGACGACCTGCCTAGACTTGAGAAAGTTGTATTTTTGGGGGGTGTCCGCCCCTTGCGCACCAGTCCTTCCCACCTGACCGACTGATCGTGCCAGGGCCGCGCGGGCGAATGCAAGGAGAGTCTCATGTTCCATCTGTCGACCTCTCGTCGCGAAGCGAACTGTGACGGTAGTACTCGTCGAGATTTCCTCAAGGTCGGCGCACTGGGGCTGGGCGGACTGACGCTGTCGGATCTGCTCCGCGCCCGGGCCAGTGCTGCTCAGAGCGGCAAAACCACACGCAACACCTCGGTCGTCTGGCTCTGGCTGGGCGGTGGTCCCACTCACGTGGAAACCTTTGATCCCAAGATGTCGGCGCCGGCGGAATTCCGCAGCGTGGTTGGCGCGACCCGCACCAATGTCCCCGGCATCGAGATTGGCGGCGTCTTTGAGAAGATGGCGAAGGTCGCCGACAAGATGGCCTTTGTGCGCTCCTTTGCGCACCGCAATTCCGGCCATGGCGGCGGGACACACTTTGTCATGACCGGCTACGATTTTCCGCCGGCCGACAATGGCCAGGCGCCCATCAAGCCGGGCATGGGGTCGATCCTGGCGCGCCACCGGGGGCCGAACAATCCCGCGACGGGTTTGCCGACCTATGTGCGCCTCAGTGGGATTCTGGGCGATGGCCCGGCCTGGCTTGGCGCTGCCTACGCTCCCTTCGATATCGGCGGCAATGCACGCTCCAACATGAATCTCAAGGTCGCGCTCGATCGTCTCACCGAACGCCGTTCGCTGCTCAGGACATTCGACAAGGTCGATCGCGCTATCGACAAGAGCGGGCTGATGCAGGGGCTGGACAGCTTCGAAACGCAGGCGTTCGACCTGATTCTCAGCCGGGCGCGCGAAACCTTCGACATCTCCCGGGAAGAGCCGCGCACCCGCGATCGCTACGGCAAGGGGCTCGGCGAACAGATGTTGATGGCGCGCCGACTCTGCGAGGCCGGCGTGGGCTTTGTCACCCTCCACTACGGCGGCTGGGACATGCACGGCCAGATCGCCCAGGGGATGAAGAACCTGGGGCCGAAGGTCGACCAGGCGGTGGCCGCCTTCCTTGAAGACCTGAGCCTGCGCGGCCTGGACCGCGACATTCTGCTGGTGATCACCGGGGAATTTGGTCGCACTCCGCGCATCAACGGGGGCGCCGGCCGCGATCACTGGGCTCCGCTCTCCACCCTGGCGCTGGCGGGCGGCGGCCTGAAGATGGGGC
>JAKOSN010000029.1 GCA_029777335.1 Planctomycetota bacterium | reverse complement strand
CGCCCAGAACCGGCACCCGGGGCGCCATCAGGCGGAGCACCTCGTTGGACACCCCGGCTTCGCGGGGCGTACAGGGACCGGGGGAGATGATCACGTGGCTGGGATTGAGGGCGGCCACCTCCTGCGCCGTGATCTGATCGTTGCGAAAAACACGGATATCGATCGCGGGGTCGAGTTCGCCCAGGCGCTGGACCAGGTTGTAGGTGAACGAGTCGTAGTTATCGATGAGGACAAGCATGGCGGTCCGTATCCGTTTCCTGGCGCCATGCCGCAGGAGTCATCCCACGGCGCGACGATTACCCCTGTTTCTCTGGAAACGGCTGGGCCGAGTTGGCCTTGGGATCGTACTTCCCCTTGGCAGCCTCGGCATCGACCACACGCAGAAACTCGGGGGAGGCGGTGATGTCGTACCACGCCCCATCGGCGAAATCCACCAGTGCCTTGCGGTTGAGGTTGATGGTGATCACTCGCCCCACCCTCCCCACGAACCGTTTCAGTTCGGGGCGATCCGGATTGACCTCGACATACTTGTCAATCCACTCACGTTTCAACGCTTCGTAACGCTGGTCAGCCGAGTCCATGATGCCTGTCTGTGCCTCATTGGGGCTGTGGAAGTCACGCTCTAAGCACACTCCCTTAGCATAGCTGTCTGCGCCGAGAGTGGCGAGAGGAGTGTGGCATCCGCCGCCGAGGTGCGGTATGGTAAAGCTCGGGTCGATCTCTTAACCTCATTCGCACCCGGAGGAGTCGATGCAACCCCTGGATCGTGAAACCTGTCCGGACTGTGACAACCTGGAGGCGCTGGCGCTCGATCGGCGCGGTTTTCTGCGTGGCGTTGCTGCCGCGGGAATCGCCACGGCGCTCCCCCTGCTGCCTGTTCCCCGCGCGCAGGCCTCACCCACCCCGAAAAGTCCTGCCGAGACCGCGGTCAAGGCACTCTACGACACCCTGACCGACAAGCAAAAGAAGGCCATCTGTTTCGACTGGGATTACAAGCACCAGCAACGCGGACTGCTGCGCACCCATGTGTCGAACAACTGGCACGTGGTCGATCAGACCATCGCCAGCGATTTCTACACCGCCAAGCAAAAGGGGATCATCCTCGACATCTTCAAGAGCCTGTTCAACCCTGACTGGCACAAGCGGTTGTTCAAACAGCTGGAGGACGATTCGGGTGGGAAGTTCGGCACCGAACAGAACATCGCCATCTTTGGCAAACCTGGCGAGGGGAAGTTCGAGCTGGTGATGACGGGGCGCCATCTCACGACCCGCGTGGATGGCAACAGCGAACCGCACGTGGCCTTTGGCGGACCCATCTTCCATGGCCATGCGGCCAGCGGGTTCAACGAGAAGGTCGGGCACCCTGGCAACGTCTTCTGGCACCAGGCCAAGCTCGCCAACAAGGTCTATCAGATCCTCGATCCCAAGCAGGAAAAGAAAGCGCTGGTGCTGGCCAAACGCCCGGCGGAATTCAAGGTGCCCTTGCAGGGCAAGAGCGGAACCTTCCCTGGCCTGCCCATCAAGGAAATGTCCCGGGATCAGAAAGAGGCGGTGGAAAAAGTGCTGCTCAGCCTGGTCGAACCGTATCGCAAGGAAGACGTCGACGAGGTGAAGGCGTGTTTGCAAGCCCAGGGAGGACTCGACGCCTGCAGTCTCGCCTTCTACAAGGACGGCGACCTCGGCAACGATGGTGAATGGGATAACTGGCGAATTGAAGGCCCCGCGTTTGTCTGGTATTTCCGGGGCTTCCCACACGTGCACATCTGGATCAACGTGGCGGATGATTCCTCGCCGGTGCTGAACTCGCGCAATCTCTAGCCATCGCTCGGAGCGAACGATCCGCGCCAGATTTTCCGGCGCGGATCGTTCCGGTTGTTGCTCGGAACTCGTTGCCGCTAATCGTCTCTCCTCCTGACTTGCTTTTAAGGGCGGCGAGGATCGTGGGATTGATTCCTCGCCGCCCGAACATCACCCCGCCATCCGGACCATTTCCCAGGGTGATCTTGCGGTGGATGGTAGAAGAACCCGCGTTCCGATAGCGATCACCGAGGCGGTCTGTCGTGGCACCCTTGGATGCCCCTTCGCCCCCCGTTGGTTGTTGACAAACAATTCTCCGCGCACTGGTTGGAGCTTTGGCCCCGGGTTGCCACAGCGGGGGAGAACAAGAAGGACGCCCATAAACCACATGAAGGTCGCATGAGGATTCCTGGGGTAAGGTTCGTGGGTGGATGCCGCGAAGGCCCGTGTCCGTCTGAGGAAGGCCAATTGCTTGCACCAGAGGAGGAAGTGCGAACTCACTGGAACTTCTTGGGTCGTTCATGCAGGCGAGTTCTGGGGTCGCTCAAGCCGTTTTCACAGCGTCCTCATGCGAATTACACGCCCATCTGGTAGAGAATGAGTGGCGAAATGGCGGCCGCGGTTGGCAACACCCGTCGAGGTCAGGATGCCTCGCTTGCTCCTCTGGAGTTCCTCAAGCCATGCTCGATGCGCTGATTCTCTCGGACATTCACCTGGGCAGTGATAACTCTCAGGCGAAATTACTCTGCAAGCTCCTGGAACGGATTGTCGAGGGAGAATTGCCGACCGCACGATTGATTCTCAACGGCGATGTCTTCGACTCCATCGATTTTCGCCGGCTGAACAAGAATCACTGGAAGGTACTTTCTCTGATCCGCAAACTCTCCGATCAGATCGACATTATCTGGCTATGTGGCAACCACGATGGGTCGGCGGAGATCGTTTCGCACCTTCTGGGCGTGCGGGTGCAGGACGACTACATCCTCCCGAGCGGCGGCCGGCAGATTCTGATTTTCCATGGCCACATCTTCGATGAGTTTCTCGAAGATCATCCCATCCTCACCTGGGTGGCCGACATCATCTACTGGCTCTTGCAGCGACTGGATAACACGCACTATCTGGCGAAGGTGGCAAAGAAGGGGAGTAAAACGTTTCTGCGCTGTGCGCGCAAGATCGAGGAACGGGCCATCGAATTTGCGCGCAAGCGTCATTGCGAGGCGGTTTGCTGTGGCCACACGCATCATGCCGTGGTCAACACCGAGGGGGCAATCCACTATTTCAACAGTGGTTGCTGGACAGAGTTACCCTGTACCTACCTGACCGTTCAGGGCGGCGCGATCGAGTTGCACTCGTTCCTTGCCGAGAAGGAGTCGACGGAACTCGTCGCGCCGGCCACCACGCCCGCGCAGCTTCCGGTGGCCCTGTCCTGAGTAAGGCGCTCAGGAGAGGATCTGTTTCTTGCGGGACAGGTAATCCCAGACCACATAGCGATCAAGGTCTCTCCCCGCAGTGAAGAAGACGCGCCCGCGGGTCGATTCGGCGACCTTGTAGGCGAAGCGTACATCCTCGGGACTTTGATTCCACGATGCGAGCAGGAAGATATTAATGGTGATGCCATCGCGCGCACAGCGCTGTGCCTCGCGGAGTGTCGCTTCCTCCGTGCGGCTACTTGGCGGATAGATCAGGTGGAGTTTTTCACCCTCGAAGTGGGCCGTTGGCAAACCATCGGTGATCAGAACAATCTGTCGATTCGGGGTATCTTGCACCGAGAGAAACTGTCGCGCCAGCTGAAGTGCATGCTGGATGTTGGTGAAATGCGGCGGGATGTCCATCTCGGTGATGTCAGGATTGCTCATGTCCGCCACCAGGTGAATCACCGGGTCATAGACCGTAACCGGCTTGGGCATCAACGAGGCAATCTCGGAAATGTGACGCGGTTTGGCGAAGGTGTACATCTCCAGGAACTGCAGGAAATCGCCCGGATACTCCGTGCGCAGCAGCCCATCGAGGGCCAGTCCCATCCGTTTCACGTTGATGTACTGAGCATCGTAGCGCATCGAGCCGCTCATGTCGAGCAGGACGGCGGTGGCGCACTTGGGATTGTTACGTGTCTTATGGATCACAATGTCGTCGGTGGTGAGCCGCACCGGCAGCCCTGGGCCGGCCCGGAGCAGGGCATTGACAAACGACGCCGGGATGTCCATGTGTGTGACCGAATCGCCAAATTCGTAGGGTTTGGTCGTCTGCATCTCGACCGCGCCCTCGCCGATAATCGGCCCCTGATGGCGACCCGACCGCGACGCCTGGAGCTGCTCGAAAATTTGCATAAGAAGTTTCGACTGAAACAGGCGGTAGGCTTTGGGGTGGAGTTTGTACCCCTTGGCGCTCTGCTCAACTCCCTGCTGTTCGGCCATCTGCCGTAGATACTCATTGATCTGCCGCTGCAATTCCCCCAGCTGCTCAATATCGCCAGGCTGCGCAAATTGAGCCAGCTCGCTCAGGTCGATGATCCCGATCTGGGCGGTCTTCATCGCCTCTTTGAGCTGTTCCAGCAACTTGTCGATCGCCTCCAGTTCCTGCTTGATTTGCAGCGCCTGGGGCACCGTCATCGGGGTTTGCCCGGTGAAGTGATATTTCGAGGCCAGCTCGTCGACCTGATACTTTTCCCCGAGTCGTTCCACCAGATGGAGGAGACCGCGCGCAAACGGGCTCCGTTCATCGCCACTGCGATACCAGAGTTGTTCCAGTTCGTACAGCTGCTCCTCGCGAACAGCCTTGTGGAACTCACGGGCGAGTTTGGCGGGTGGTTTCATCTCCTCCGCCTGGCGATGAAACACCTGGTGGGCCTCGCGTTGGACCTGATCGGTCTCGTAGGTTTCGAGAATCCGCCGTTTGCGCTCCTCCAGCATCGCCATTAGCCCTTCCAGGGTGGGACCCAGGCCGTGAATCTGACTGGGGTCGATGGGGACCGCGCGGGCGAGTTCCTCCTCGGTTAACCGTCGTGTGTTGCCATAGTAGAGGAGGTGCTCGAATGCCGGGGAGACCATGTCCGGGGGCGGCGCAGTGGGGCTGGGGAAGTTGACCGGGTCGAACTTCTGATACGTGTGGATGATGCCACCCAGCCGGTCGTTGGTACTCATGGAGGGACCCCTTTCGCTGGACCGCCCTGAATCGTGCTTCTTCATTTATAGCAGGAGAAGGCGCCGGCGCACTGATCGATTCAAGTTGCTGGAGCGATCAGGCCGATTGTAACGATAGATGCGGGGGTTCTGCGCCTGCCTGTGGGGGATGGGCACGATGTACATCGAACATTTCGGCCTGCGCGAGCGGCCATTTCGCTCGACACCGGATCTCGCCTTTTACTATCCGGCAACCGGGCATGAACAGGCCTTGAGTCAGCTTCATCAGGGGCTGAGTGACGAGGAAGGGTTGCTCCTGCTCACGGGGGAACCTGGGGTGGGGAAAACGCTCCTCTGTCATTGCCTGCTCGAACGCCTGGGCGAACAGGTGCGGAGCGCGTACCTGACCAATACCCATTTTCCGGATCGCCATGCAATGCTCCAGGCGCTCTGCTTTGATCTGTCGATGCCGCACACCGCGTCCAGTGAACAGGAACTGCGGCTCGCCTTGACCGAATCCTGCCTGGAGAACTTCGCCGCCGGCAAGCCGACCATCCTGGTGATCGACGAGGCGCAGCACCTGACAATGGAACAACTGGAAGAACTGCGCTTGCTGGCGAATCTGGAAGGGCGCCAGGGACGCGCGGTGCAGGTGGTTCTTGTCGGCCAGCCCGCGTTGCTCGATCGACTGCAATCGCCGCGCCTGGCGGCCCTCAAGCAGCGTTTGGCGGTCCGCCCCCGAGTGGGGGAACTCTCGCTCGCCGAGGCGGCCGACTATTTGCTCCACCAGGTGCGAGTGGCTGGTGGAAATCCCGAACAACTCCTCGACCAGGAAGCGCTCGAACTGCTGGCACGAGGAACGCACGGGCAGCCGCGCCTGTTGAATCAGTCGGCTCACCGGGCCTTCTGTCTGGCCCACGCCGCGGGCGCTCAGAAGGTGGATGTGGAAGCAGCCGTCGAGGCTCTGGCGCAGCTCGGCCTGGAAGTGGATGACGACACCAGCGCGCCGGAACCCGATGCCGGCAACGAAACCCTCGTCGAGGGGCAGAGCGCTTCGCCCTGGGAGAGTGTGCTCTCGATGACGACGGCGGAAGCACTTCCACCTCCGCCCGAGGAAATGCAATGGCTGCGAACCCGCACTCGATCATCGTCCTCAACCCCGCCACGCTCGGCGTGAGCCTGGGAGAGAACGGCACGGACTGCCGACCACTGGGGGAGGAATGGCCATGGGGAGAATGCGTGAGGCGTTGAAGCGAGCGGAAGCGAAGGCGACCTTGCCGCGCCTGGACCCTCCGTCGCTGGCCACCATCTGGCCCGAGGAAAACCTCCTGGAGGAAGAGGACAACAGCATCCCCTTCATCGAGGTGGGTGGACCACGCCCTGCTCAGGGCCATCTGGATCCGGCGGCTGTGCTGGCGGAACGGGCGCTCAACCTGCCGATCACTCCCGCGCCTGCTCCAGCTGCCGTTCTCCCCACGGAAACCGGCCCGATCCTGTGGTCGGTCGCGTTTCGCTCCCTTCCGCGTGAATGGGACGACCGGCCCGCTCCGGCCACACTCGCTCCGGAACTCGTCGCCTTTCACCACCCACAGCACGCGATTAGCAGCCAGTATCGAAGCCTGGTGGCGAGTTTGCTGGCCCATGCTCCGAGTGCCCGCGCCAGGGTTTTTCTCTTCACCGGTGCGGTCCCTGGGGCAGGGACAACCACGGTACTGCTCAACTCAGCGATCACCATGACCCAGCAGGGGCTCCGGGTGCTCGCGATCGACGCCCATCTGCGCGGGTCGGCCCTGGCGGAACGCCTCGGGATGCCGGCGAGCCCTGGACTGCGTGAAGTGCTCGGGGGGCTGCTGCCGGTGGAAAAGGCGATGCGCGAAACGCCGGTCGAAAAACTGCTGGCATTGACCGCGGGCGCTCCCCAGGCGGCTTCTCCCACACGTCTGGTGGGGGAAACGATGCGCGCCTTGCTCCGCCAAGTCCGGGATCAGTTCGATGTGGTTCTGGTGGATGGTCCGCGCTGGGATGGCCGCCCCGAGGTGGTTGCGCTCGGGTGTGCCTGCGATGCCGTCTATCTGTGCCTGCCCGAGAAAGAACAGGATACCACCGCGACCGAGGAACTGATGCAGATTATTCCCGAACAGGGAGCGCCGCTGGGAGGGTGCATCGTTACCACCCCAGCGACGTCCTGACCTCATGGAGTGCCGGCAATTAGCCCTCGCGTAGACTGTTCAGGTTGGCCTCGAAGGCCTGAATCTGCTTCTCGATCTCGGCCACCAGGAGACGTTGTTTCTCCACCACGTCGGCGGGGGCACCCTGGACAAAGCTCGGGTTCTTCAACTTGGCGGCCGCGCCCTCCAGGCGTTTGCGTTGTTTGTCCAGTTCCTTCTCCAGGCGCGCGGTTTCCGCCCCGACATCGATCAGCCCGCTGAGCCCGATGTAGGCCTCGAAGTCGGTGTGCACCTGGGTGGCCGACTGCGGGAGTCGTGTCAAGTCCGGGCCGCACTCAAACGCTCCCACCGAGGCCAGCAGGGCGATGAACGGCGTTAAGGCGCGAAAATCACCAGCGACTTCCGGGCGACAGCGCACCCGCACATTCACTGGAGTTCGTGGATCCACCATGTAGCGATTGCGCACCTCGCGCACATCGCGCACCAGATCCTGCATGCGCGCGATCCGTCGTTCCATTGCTGGATCTTGCCATTCGGCCGGGAACGCAGGCCAGGGAGCGATCACCACGCTCTCCGCGCTCGGTTCCGGAGCAGGCAGTCCGCGTTCGAAAGCTGCCTCGCCCAGTGCTTGCCAGATCGACTCCGCCACAAAGGGCATCACCGGATGCACCAGACGGAGGATGGCATCGAGCACACCCACCAGGATGCGCTGCGCCACCGCGCGACCCTGGGGATCGCGCAGCCGGCCCTTGCTCATCTCCACATACCAATCGCAAAACTCCGACCAGGTGAAGTCATAAAGCGCCCGGCTCACATCGCTGTACTGGTAGTGCTCCAGGTGGCGTGTCACTTCCTGAGTGACGGTCGAGAGCCGTGAGAGAATCCAGCGATCCTCGAGCGGCAACTCCTCCAGGCGCACGGCGCAGGCGGTGTACCCTTCGAGGTTGAGCAACAGAAAACGGGCGGCGTTCCACAGCTTGTTGGCGAAGTTGCGGCCCTGCTCAAACTTCTCTGATGCCTGGCGTGCGGTGGGCAACTCCGGATCGTCGCTGGGCCACGGTCCGCCGGGACGAAACGTCGTCTTGCAGGCGGGACACGTCACCTTGCGCGTCCGCATGTACATGTGCTCCTGCTTCACTGACACCAGCTCGCCACAGTGCGGACACACATTGGACACAGGCATCTTGCTGTCCTGGGTCTCGGTGGCGAGTTGCACCATGGTGAAGCGCAGGGCATCGGTGCCATAGCGCTCGATGATGTCCAGCGGATCAATGCCGTTACCCTTGGTTTTGCTCATCGTTTCGCCAAACCCATCGAGCATCTTGGGATGGATGTAGACATGGTGAAAGGGCACCTTGCCCACGTTGTACACCCCGGTCATCACCATGCGCGCCACCCAGAGGGTGATGATATCGCGGCTGGTAATCAGCACATTGGTGGGGTAGTAGTACTTCAATTCCTCGGTTTGTTCGGGCCAGCCAAGAGTGGAATGCGGCCACAGCGCCGAGCTAAACCAGGTATCGAGCACATCGTCGTCCTGTTTCAAAGGATATTTAGGACCGATTGTATCTTCTGAAAGATCGCTCAGCGAACAGATCAGCCACTGGCCATTTTCCTCGTCGAGCCGCCAGGTGACATCGCTGCGCTCTGCGAAGGCACGCTTGAGTTCGGCCTCGGGGCAGCGGGCGTACCAGATGGGAATGCGATGCCCCCACCACAGTTGCCGGCTGATGCACCAGTCGCGTTTTTCGCCCAGCCAGTCGAGGTAGGTTTTACTGTAGCGCTCGGGGAAAAAGCGCACGCGCCCCTGCTGCACCGCCTCGATCGCCGTTTGCGCCAGTTGACTCATCCCCACGAACCATTGATCGGAGAGATACGGCTCGATGGGAGTCTTGCTGCGATCGCTGTGGGCGAGTGGAATGTCCCGATCCTCGCGACCCTCGAACAGGCCCAGTTGTTCCATGGCCTCCACCACCCGCTTGCGCGCCTCGTAGCGGTCGAGCCCGGCATAGGGACCGCCCTCGCTGTTGATCGTGCCATCCGGGTTGAGGATGTTGATCATCGGCAGTTTGTTGCGCACGGCGCAGGCGTAGTCGTTGGGATCGTGCGCGGGCGTCACCTTCACGGCGCCGGTGCCCAGTTCCCGGTCCACCAGCAAGGCATCGGCGATGATGGGAATGTCGCGATTCACCAGGGGAATCGTCACCTGCTTGCCGATGAGATGCTGATAGCGTTCATCGCTGGGATGCACCGCCACGGCGGTATCGCCGAGCATCGTTTCGGGGCGCGTGGTGGAGAAGCGAATGAACTCGCCGGGGGAGTCCTTCACAGGGTAGCGGAAGGTCCAGAACCCGCCCTTGATCATTTCGGTGAAGGTTTCGTCGTCGGCCACCGAGGTTTGTAACTGGGTGTCCCAGTTCACCAGGCGTTTGCCGCGGTAAATCAGGCCGTCGCGGAACATCTTGAAAAAGGTCACGCGCACGGCGCGGGCGCAGGTGTCGTCGAGGGTGAACCGTGTCCGCTGCCAGTCGCAACTACAGCCCAGTTCGCGCAACTGCTTCAGGATGCGCGCTTCGTATTGATCCTTCCATTTCCAGATGCGCGCCACCAGCGCTTCGCGGCCGAGGTCGTGGCGGGTCTTTTTTTCCTCCTCGCGCAGGCGCTTTTCCACCATCGCCTGGGTGGCGATGCCGGCGTGATCGGTGCCGGGCATCCACAGGGCGTTGAAACCCTGCATGCGTCGCCAGCGGATGATCACGTCCTGCAAGGTGTTATTGAGAGCGTGCCCCATGTGCAGGGCACCGGTGACATTGGGGGGAGGGATGACAATGCAGAAGGGTTCGCGACGAGGGTCGGGCCGACTGTGGAAGTAACCGCGTTCTTGCCAGAAGGTCAACCAGCGTTGCTGGGCTTCACGCGGATCGTACTGCTTGGGAAGTTCTGTGGTCATTGTGGTTCTGCTACTTGTGATCCTTCAACAACACTCACGCGATTCCCGCCAGTGGCCTCGGGCGAGGCGCGCCGAGAATCCCTCCGCCACCAAAAGAGACAGGACTCGCCCGCCCAAGGTTCTCCCTACCAGCGAGCCGCGCCGTCGTAGCGCCCGAAGACATCGGCCAGGGCGTTCATGATTTCGCCAACGGTGCAGCGGGCGCGAGCCGCCTCGATCAGCACGGGCACCAGGTTGGTCTTCCCCTGGGCCCCCTGGCGAATGCGCGCCAGCATGGCCTGGACCGCCTGGTTGTCGCGGGTGTGTTTTCGTTGGTGCAGGCGCGCACACTGGTCGTGTTCCACCTGGGCATCGATCTGCAAGGTCTCCAGCGGTTTTTCCTCTGGTTCCTGGAAGGCATTCACGCCGACGATGAGTTTGCGTTTGGTATCGATCTCGCGTTGATAGACAAAGGCCGCGTCGGCAATCTCGCGGCGGAAGAAGCCTTTTTCGAGGGCGGCCAGCATGCCGCCTTCTTCCTCGATGCGCTCAAAATAGCGCTGGGCTTCCTGATGCATCTGCCGGGTGAGCGCCTCGACAAAGTAACTGCCGCCAAGGGGATCGACGGTGTTGGTTACTCCCGTTTCATAGGCGAGCACCTGCTGCGTGCGCACCGCCAGGGTGACGGCATGTTCCGAGGGGAGGGCCAGCGTTTCGTCCATGCTGTTGGTGTGCAGCGATTGACACCCGCCCAGCACTGCCGCCAGCGCCTGGTAAGCAACGCGGATCAGGTTCACCTCGGGTTGGCGATCCTGGAGCGAACAGCCCGCGGTCTGGGCGTGGAAGCGCAACTTCCACGACGCTTCCCTGGTGGCGCCGTAGCGGGTTCTCATCGCCTCGGCCCACAGCATTCGGGCCGCCCGATACTTGGCGATCTCCTCAAAGAGATCGTTGTGGGCGTTGAAGAAGAAGCTCAGGTGCGGGGCGAAGAGATCGATGGGCAGGCCCCGCGCCAGGCAGGTGTCCACGTAGTGAAAGCCATCCGCCAGGGTGAAGGCGAGTTCCTGCACCGCCGTCGAGCCCGCTTCGCGAATGTGATAGCCCGAGATGCTCACCGAATTCCATTGCGGCACCTGCTGGGCGCAGAATTCGATCACATCACAAACCAGACGGACGTGCGGCTCGGGAGGAAAGACAAACTCGTTCTGGGCGTGAAACTCCTTGAGAATGTCGTTCTGAATGGTGCCGCGCAGTTTTTTCCAGTCGAAGCCACAATCCTGCGCATTGGCGAGGTAGAACGCCATGATGACAACCGCCGGGGCGTTGATCGTCATCGACACCGAGACGTCTTCCAGGTTGATGCCGTCGTACAGTTCCTGCATGTCGTCGAGGGTATCGACGGCAACTCCCAGACGACCGACCTCCCCGAGGGAACGGGGATCGTCACTGTCCAGCCCCATCAACGTGGGGAGGTCGAAGGCGGTGCTGAGGCCGGTTTGCCCCTTTTGCAGCAGGAACTTGAAGCGTTGGTTGGTGTCGCGTGCTGTCCCAAACCCCGCAAATTGCCGCATCGTCCACAGACGGCTGCGGTACATGGAGGCGTGGACTCCGCGGGTAAAGGGATACTGGCCCGGATAGCCAAGATCAGTCTCGGGATCGAAACCGTTGAGGCTGTCGGAGGTGTACAGCGCTTCGATCGGGACGCTGCTGACGGTGGTCGGTGGTTGTTCGCGCCGGGGAGCGCTCTCGTTGTCCCGTTGCCAGCGTTCCTGAGCACCTGGTTGGGTGATGGTGGCCATTGACTCGGACACTCCTTGCAATCGAGAGAGGTTCGCCTCCGGTCCCCTCGCGCCGGGGCGGGTGCGTGAAGGAACGAGCACGTTCTCCCACCTGGCGCGCGTTATCCCACCGAGGTGGATTGCGGATATTGTAGGGAACCGCAGCGCCGCGGATCAGCAACGATTCTGGTCGCGGCTGCTATCATAGTGGTAGATCTTGCATCCCCGCGCTGGAGCAGAGAGATGGGGCCCCTTCTCCGGACCGAAAACCTTACCAAATCTTATGGCTCCTTCTGCGCACTCGACAACCTGACCCTGAGCCTGGAGCCAGGCGAGGTCTTCGGCTTACTCGGTCCGAACGGATCGGGAAAGACCACGGCTCTTCGTCTGCTGATGGGGTTCCTCCGCCCGACCTCGGGAGGAGCCTGGATCAAGGAGCATGACTGCTGGCACGATGGGGTGCGCGCGCGGCAGCACGTGGCGTATCTCCCGGGTGAACTGCGCCTGTACGAGAACATGAGCGGGCGGCAGTTGATTGCCTTTCTCTGCGATGTGCGGGGGCAGACGCTGGCGGAGAATCTGGATGACCTCGCTGGGCGCTTTGACATTGATCTCGAACTCCCGATCGCGCAGATGTCGTCGGGGATGAAGCGCAAGGTCGCCTTGCTGCAAGTGCTCATCCCCCACACACCGCTGGTGATCATGGATGAGCCGACCAACACGCTCGACCCCAACATGCGCGATGAACTGCTCCAGCAGGTGCGCCAGGCGCGTCGGCGCGGCCAGGCGGTTCTGTTTTCCTCGCACGTGCTCACGGAAGTGGAGCAAGTCTGTGATCGGGTGGGCATCCTCCAGCGCGGTAAACTTGTCCATGTGCAAACGATGTCCTCGTTGCGTGAAGGGCGCCTGGTGCGCGCTCATTTTAACCATCCCGCCGACCGGCTGCCGCCCCTGCCTGGGCTCCGTGTGCTCTCCCACGTGGACAATGAATTGACCATGGAATACCTGGGAGATCTTCCGCCGCTCCTGCACTGGCTCGCCGATCAACCGCTGCGGGAGTTGCGCCTGGAACCGCTGGGGTTGACGTCGATCTACCATCGCTATCACGGAGTGCAGCCATGACCTGGGTCCTGGTGCGCAAGCTCTTGCGCGATATTCGTGTGCCGCTCCTTGTTGTGGCGCTGCTTCTGACCGCCTTCCTTTGCTTGTGGGCCAAGGTGACCGAACGGGTGCTGGGCGAGCTGGCGCCGTTCTTCAATGGGGTGGCGGCCCTGGGTGGCTTTGGGCAGCGCGACATTGAGCATATTGTCTTCAACGGCCCGGGGAAAATCATGCGCACCGTGATTGGGGGCGATAACATTCGCACCGATCGGGCCATGGACATGATTTCGATTGCCTACGTTCACCCCCTGGTGCAGACGATCTTTTGCATCTGGGCCGTCGGTCGCGCCTCGGGGGCGATTGCGGGAGAAATTGATCGGGGAACGATGGAATTGCTTCTCTCGCAGCCCCTGGCGCGCACCCGAGTGCTTCTGGCTCATCTCTGGGTCGATGTGCTCAGCATTCCCTTGCTGTGTCTGAGTGTCTGGGTTGGAACGTGTGTGGGGGCATGGCTGATCACCCCGATCGAGGTGCGTTTTCCCGAGGATCCGCGTTTTGCCCTGTTGCGCACGCTACCGATGGATCCGTCGAAGCTCGAAATTCATCCGCTCCGGTTTCTCACGGCCATCCCGGTGATGGCCGGGCTGATCTTCGCTGTGAGCGGGTTTACCATGGCTCTCTCGGCGGCGGGGCGCTTTCGCTGGCGCGTCCTTGGATTGGCGGTGTTCCTGGTGTTGCTCCAGTTTCTTGTTAATTTGATCGGGCAGATGTGGGAATTCGCCTCGCCCTTACGCCCCTTGACGATCTTCTACTATTACCAGCCGCAACAGGCGATTCTCAACAACCACTGGCTTGTGGATTTCAGTGTGTGGAATGGGGGGAAACCTCTCGTCGAGGTGCCGATGGTCCTGGTGCTGTTCACCATCGGGGCAGTGGGATACCTGGCGGCCTGGATCACCTTTGTCCGCCGCGATCTGCCGGCTCCCCTGTGAGGAGGAAGCGAGGCGCAAGGGCTAGTTGCTGCCGTACTCGTCCTGCCACTCCTCATACCAGGCCATCTGGATCGCTTCGAGAATCTTCTCGTTGGATTCCTCGGGTTTGCCCGCGAAATCCTCCAGGTCGAGGATCCACTTGTGCAGATCGGTGAAACGGACCGTGAGCGGATTCAGGGTGTCGTATTTCTCGAAGAGCAACTCGCCGATCAGCTGGGTGTCGTGCCAGTTGAGCGCCATGCGGATCTCCTTGCTCAGAGAGTGCTTGGGTTGACTTCTTCCATGCGGCGATCCTGGAGAGTGGTGCGGACCACGGCGTTCATCAGCAACTCGGCAAGGGGGAGGGTGGCGTTGGCCAGTTCGTCGGTCGCCTCCTGCAGATGATCGACATCTCCTCCCTGCATTGCTTGCCGGGTCCAGGCCAAGGCAGCGTCAATGCGTTTGCGCTGATCGTCAGGGAGATGCACTCCCTCGCTCGCCAGGCCCTTTTCCGTGTGGCGCACGGTGATTTCCGCCTTGTTTTTTAGCTCGATAAAGCGCCGTGCCTGGAAATCCTCACGGGCATGTTCCACGCTCTCCAGCACCAGCCGTTCAACCTCCTCGTCGGAGAGCCCCTGTCCGGGCTGAACGGTCACCTTGGCCTCCTGCCCGCTGCGCTGCTCTTTCGCCGAGACAGTCAACATGCCGTTGGCGTCGATCAGGAAGGTCACATCGATCTGGGCCATCTGAGCGGGCATCGGAGGAATCCCGCTCAGTTTGAAGCGTCCCAGGCTCCGACAATCCTTTGTCAGCTCGCGTTCGCCCTGGTAAATGTTGATATCCACCCCCGTCTGATTATCGACATAGGTGGTGAAGCGTTCGGTGGCGCGGCAGGGGACCGTGGTGTTGCGATAGATCAGTTTGCTGACCGCGCCCCCCAGGGTTTCAATCCCCAGTGACAGCGGAACGACATCGAGCAGAAGCAGATGGCGACGTCCGCCGGTGAGAATGTCTGCCTGAATGGCGGCCCCCATCGCCACCACTTCTTCCGGGTTCAACTCGGTGTGCGGTTTGCGCCCAAAGAATTCCTCCACACGCTGGCGCACATAAGGAACCCGAGTCGAGCCGCCGACAAGAACCACTTCATCGATCTCTTTGATAGTTAACTCGGCATCACGCAGAGCCAACCGGCAGCGCTCCAGGCTTCGATCGACGAACGGCCGCATCAGTTCTTCCAGCTCAGCACGGGTAATGGTGCGCCGATAGGAGAGATGCTGCGTCGGCAATTCGAGCACATAATCGGCGGAGACATTGTTCGACAGCGCAATCTTGACGCGCTCAGCCTGGTCCCGCAGATGCTGCAACAACTCGGGATTGCGATCGGTCTGGGCGATCCCCAGTTCACGGGTCACAAGCGTCATCAACGCCCGATCGAAATCATCGCCTCCCAGGTGCGTATCGCCGTTGGTGCTGAGGACCTTGAACACCCCTTCCTTGATCGACAGGATGGAGCAATCAAAGGTGCCCCCGCCCAGGTCGTAGACCGCCACTGTGCCAGTGCGGCGTTGATCGAGGCCATAGGCGAGCGCAGCGGCGGTGGGCTCGTTGATGATGCGCAGCACATCAAGTCCGGCGATCCGGCCGGCGTCCCGCGTGGCCTGGCGCTGGGTGTCGTCGAAATAGGCCGGCACGGTGATAACCGCCTTGGTCGGATTGCCGGCCCGGCGCCGGACCTCCTGCAGGATGAGTGCCGAGAGTTCCTCGGGAGTGTGCTCGCGTCCGCCGATTTTCACATGCAGAACCCTGCGCGTTGGCTCGACCTCGCGTTCGATGACCTGGTAGGGAATGTGCGGGAGATCTTCCTTCAACTCGGCCAGGGTCTTCCCCATCAGCCGCTTGACGCTAAAAACGGTGTGCTCGGGATCGCTCAGGCAGCGCTGCCGGGCGGGGCTGCCCACGAGGACCGAGCCATCGTCGTGAAAACTGATCACGCTGGGAACCAGAGCCACGCCAGCGCCGTCACGCACCACGACGGGTTTGCCATGCTCCATGAAGGCAGCCAGGCTGAAGGTCGTTCCCAGATCAATACCGATTACCGTTGGTGGCATGATTGCATCAGTGCTCTGGGGCAGGAAAAAAGGAACTCGTTTAGCGAGGGGGGAAAAGACAGGTCGATGCCCCGTCGAATCTCCGCCAGCGCTAAACGAGAGTAATGGGCACTAAAGGATTCGAACCCTTGACCCCCTCGGTGTAAGCGAGGTGCTCTAACCACTGAGCTAAGTGCCCTCGATCAACGATCCATCAGTAATAATATCCCGGCCGCAACGGCAAGAACGCTCAAAACGGTTTGCTGGTGGGGGAAGCTCAACTCCAGGAGAGTGGTTACTCCGTAGAGAAGCAATCCCGCAGCCAGGACCATGGTTCCAAACGTTCGTCGACTCTGGCCCCAGTTCCACGGCCATTTCATCGCGTGACCCTCCTGGGTGGGACGACGTCACTCGGCGCGCAGATCCCGGAGCAACCCCTGAATGTATCGAGCAGCATTGAGCCACTGCCGAACGAGCACCAGCTGGGTAGAACGCGCGGGGGCATCGCCGGGGAGTGCCTCATAGGCGGCGAAGGACTGCTCGATCTCACGGGCGATGCTGGCGCGGCGAGCCAGAAGCTGTTGCTCCATGGCGGTTAGCGCTTCGGCGCTGGCAGATCCACCCTCGCGCAGCTCCTCGATCTCCATGCGGAGGTCGAGCATTTCTTCAAGAAATGCCGGTGCCATCTCTTTCCGCTCGCTCGCGGAAGGCCCTCCTTCGAGGTGAAGAAGATACTCGGCGCGGCGGAAGGGATCTCGCAAGGTGGCGTTGGCCTCGTTGAGCGCCGCCGTCATCTCCAGGCTGGCGCGTTGCTCAGCGGTGGAACTCAGCTGGTGGTAGTCTGGATGCAACTCGCGACTGCGGGCCAGGTAATTACGCTCGACCTCGCTTGAATCAAGGTGGTAGCGCCTGGGTAATCCCAGCACATCGAAGTGAGTCCGGGCAGTCATGAGATCCATCCAGCCAGCGTCTCAGGAAGCGCGCGTGAGAGGCGCGCTTCCTGAGGGGAGAATCACATCGAGTAAGAGCTGCCACAACCACAGGTGCTCTTCGCATTGGGGTTGCTGATGCTGAAACCGCTGCGGTTCAGTTCATCGTGGAAGTCGACCGTTGCGCCGGTGAGATACATCAGGCTGCGCTTGTCCACGACCACAGGAACGCCATGGAAGTCGTAGAGTTCGTCGAGCTTCTCGTTGTAGTTCTGGTCGAGATCGAGCTTGTTCTGGAAACCGCTGCAACCGCCGCCCACCACGCGGACGCGCAGGTACACCTTCTCGGGGAGCTTTCCTGCCGCCTGCTCCTGGGCAATGATGAAGCGAACCTGATTGGCCGCCTTTTCCGTGACCGTGAGGGGGGCCGCGACCGTCGGCGCAGTCTTCTCGGCAACTGTCGGAGTCATCACACTGTCCTTTCCTGTCTGAAGATGCCCCAGGGCGCGGGGCGGCATGAAAGATCGCGTTAGATGCCAGCCGTCGCGGGGACTTCCGCCGTTGGAGCTGGTTGCTTTTCTTGGTAGTTCTTGATGGCCGCCTTGATGGCATCCTCGGCCAGAACCGAGCAATGGACCTTCACGGGCGGCAAGCAGAGTTCCTCGACGATGGCCGTGTTCTTGATGTTCATGGCCTCGTCGATGGTCTTCCCCTTGAGCCACTCGGTCGCCAGGCTGCTGGAGGCAATGGCGCTCCCACAGCCAAAGGTCTTGAAGCGGGCGTCCTCGATGCGACCCGTGGCGGGGTCCACCTTGATCTGCAATTTCATCACATCCCCGCACTCGGGGGCGCCAACAATTCCGGTGCCGACGTTGATATCCGCCTTGTCGAAACTGCCGACGTTGCGCGGGTTGTTATAATGGTCGAGTACCTTGTTGCTGTAGGCCATGGCTGACCTTCCTCCTTCGGGTCCCTGACTGATTCTCAAGCCCTCGCGGAGCGAGCGGTGGCTGACACCGGGTGAATTAGTGGGCCGCCCACTGCACCGTCTTCAGATCGATCCCTTCCTTGTGCATCTCATACAGCGGGCTCATTTCCCGCAGTTTGCGCACCGCCGAGACAACGTGGTCGATCACGTAGTCGACCTCTTCCTCGGTGCTGAACCGCCCGAGGCCAAAGCGGATGCTGCTATGGGCGAGTTCGTCCCCCACTCCCAGCGCCTTGAGCACATAGCTCGGCTCCAGGCTGGCCGAGGTACACGCCGAGCCTGAACTGACGGCGACATCCTTCATCCCCATCATCAGTCCCTCGCCCTCGACGAAGGCAAAGCTGAGATTGAGATTACCGGGCAGACGTTCCGTGGGGTGTCCGTTGAGGTGCACATCCTCGAGTTGACCAGTGATGCCCAGGCGCAGTTTCTCGCGGAGCTGGAGCAGGCGGGGGGACTCGGTGGGCATCTCCTTGCGAGCCAGGTCACAGGCGACCCCAAAGCCAACAATTCCCGGAACGGGGAGGGTGCCGCTGCGCATGCCGCGTTCGTGTCCGCCGCCATCGATCAGAGGATCCAGCCGCACGCGGGGGTTCTTGCGGCGCACGTACAGCGCCCCGATACCCTTTGGACCGTAAATCTTGTGTGCGGTTAACGAGAGGAGGTCGATCCCCATCTCCTCGACATCGATCGGGATCTTGCCGACCGCCTGGACCGCGTCGGTGTGGAAGAGGATCCCCTTCTGCTTGCACAGCTGGCCGATCTCCTTGATCGGGTGCACCGTCCCGATCTCGTTGTTGGCGGCCATGATACTGACCAGGATGGTCTTGTCGGTGAGAGCCTGAGCGACCTGGTCCGCCGACACACGGCCGTCGTGATCGACCGGGAGGAAGGTCACCTGGAAGCCATCGCGTTCGAGACGCTTACAGGGATCGATGACCGCCTTGTGTTCGGTCGCCACCGTGATCAGGTGGTTGCCCTTCTTGCGGTACATCGCAGCAACGCCCTTGATCGCCAGGTTGTTGCTCTCGGTCGCTCCCGAGGTGAAGATGATTTCCTTGTCGGTGGCCCCAATCAGAGCGGCGATCTGAGAGCGGGCTTCCTCGACGGCTTCCTCGGCGGCCCAGCCGAAGGCGTGGTTACGGCTCGCGGCGTTGCCATAAATCTCGGTAAAATAAGGCAACATGGCCTCGACCACGCGTGGATCGGTGCGAGTCGTGGCGTTGTTGTCCATGTAGATCGGTAGTTTGATCATGTCGAACGTACTCCCCTTGCGTCCGGGCAGCAGCCCAGGTGTATCTTCTTATTGTGCAATGAGCTGGTGCTGCAACGGGACGAGATCCAACCGCTGCGCCACCGTCTCCAGCGAGGTGGTCGGATGGACCAACTCGGCCAGGGTCACGGTACGCAGGTAGTCGCGAATGCGCCGATGGACCTCGGCGATGGGAGCGCGAACCGGGCAGATGCCACTGAGCCCGCACACATCGCTCTGGGCCACCTTGTTGCATTCGGCCAGGTGGAAGGTGTCGTCCAGTTCCTCCATGACTTCCCCCAGAGTCACCTGCTCCAGGGGGCGAACCAGGAGATAGCCACCTTTTACGCCGCGATGGCTCGCCACAAAGCCCCTGCTACATAATAGTTTGAGGATATTTGCCACGAAACCCTTGCTGAGCCCGTAACGATCCGCGATCTCGCGTGCACAGGCCCCTTCGCGCTTCCGATCCAGATAGGCCAGGATCAGGAGCGCGTAATCCACCTTGCGACTCATCAGCGTCATGGTGCGCCCTCCTCTCCTGGTTCATCGGTCGGAAAGAGCAGTTCCTCACTACTATTTTAGGAGCATAATAGAACCCGTCCAGTGCTCTTTCAAGAGCGGATCGTGATTTTTTTCACTGAGTGGCGCCAGACTCTGGACACCGCGCAGGCGGAGTGGATAATCGCACCAGCCCCAGGGTCTTGCTCTTCAAGGAGAACCGCCGTGCGCTTTGCCGAAATGACTTTCCCCGAAGTGGCAGTCGTCTCTCGTTCCGACGTGGTGGTGGTGGCCCCGATCGCTGCCTGCGAGCAACACTCGCACCACCTGGCCACCTTCACCGATACCGTCCTCGTCACCGGGGTGGCCGAGGGCGTGGAGAAGGCTCTCCCTGACCAGGTGTTGCTGTTGCCAACCCTCTGGCTGGGCGCGAGTGGTCATCATCTGCGCTTCGGAGCCACACTTTCTCTGGAGGTTGATACGCATATCGCGGTGCTCTGTGATCTGGTGGCACCGCTGCTGGATCAGGGGTTCAAGCGGTTGCTGATCCTCAATGGTCATGGCGGAAATATCGACACCATGCAGGTGGCTCTGCGCCGGCTGCAGCCCCGCTATCG
>JAKOSN010000187.1 GCA_029777335.1 Planctomycetota bacterium | reverse complement strand
TGCAGGCGACGCTGGCTGTCGTAGAGGTAGCTGGTGACATGCCCCAAGGCATCGGTGGTGGTCTCCAAACTCCCATACGTGGCATGGTAAGTGTAACCAGTGCTCTGCCCCAGCGGATTGATCGCCGCGGTGCGATGGCCGCTGCCATCGATCGTGTAGGTGGTGTGGTTGCCACGCTCATCGGTAGTGCCGGTCAGGGCGAAAGCCTGGGAGCGACCTCATGCCCTCCCGCGACCGTGGTCTCCAGGATCCACGCATAACTTTCCCAGTTAATGGGGATACTTACTTACAGATGCCAAGGACGACATCCAAGTCCCAAACGCGAGCAGTTTTATCAGTACTGCAAGATGCAAGCCACCGTCCATCCTGGGAAAAAACCACTTGAGTGATCCAGCGGCGGTGGCCATACAATTCAGCAACCTTTCTTCCCTGAAGCCAGTCCCAGACTGTTAAGCTACCGTCGTGGGTACCAATTGCCAGCCAGTTTCCGTCCGAAGAGAACGCGAGCGAGGAGAGCCTTCCCCCTGCGGGACAACGGGCGATCTCAGGCTGCTCCTGGAATCTCCACACACGAGCAATTCCGTCATTCCCTCCGGTCGCGAGATAAGCTGTGTCTCGTGACATGATTAACAAATGGTCACCTGGGGTTTCTTTGACCCCCAGACAAGTTTGTGACTTCGGATCCCAAATACGGAGTTTTCCACCTTCCGTAATCGTGGCAAGCCGACTTCCATCTGGCGAAACCGCGAAGGAAATGATCCACTCTGTATGATCCTGAGTAACTGTCTGTTCCACCATGGTGGAGTGCTGGTAACAGACAATGCGGCTTCTTCGGTATGCGAACAAGATCGAATCGTTATCAGAGAGCATAGCTATTGGACCGTGGAGCGCTGCATCTCTGGAAACGGTGATTTGTTCAGGTTGACCACCGAAGCACGGGAATTGTAACAAGGATTCATCACTCCCTAAAGCAAGGAGAAAACGCGAGTCTGATGAAAAGTGGAGATCACCATAGGCACTATCTCGCTCCCACCGATGGAGACATCTTGAGGAGTTCCGATCCCAAATGGCAACAACACCTGGGCCGTAACGTGCATCCCCTCCACCGACAGCTAGCCAACGGTGATCTCTTGAGAAAGCCACTCCCCAGACAGATACATTCATCCGCGCACAGAAGCAGCAAGCAGGACTCACCGCATGAGGTATTTTGACCCCACACCCCCAGAATAGTGTACCAAGCATCATTCCTAGAAGGAGCATCATAATCATCCACTGGTGACGAACTGGCTGAATCATAGAGGATTCCAATTGCAGTGATTCGCAGAAGAATCACGTTTATTCATTCAAGAACATCAGACTGAATGAATGCTGGTGATCGAGATCGGATCTTTCTGGACTCAGCCCGGCCCTAGGGCAGCTACTGACCATAGCCTACTGAAAGGAAACTTCAGAGGCGATCTTTGTCCATGTCAAAAGCCGCCACCGTGATTCCTATATCCATTCTGTTTCCAAATTGCGATCCCGAGTTCGGCTGGTGTCAACCCGATTGGAGTATCAGCAGCGCCCATGAGCGTCCAACTCGAATCCAATCTCTGAAACAGTGAAGACATTGCGACGCGATCAAGGACCATCATCGGAGGTAAGTTCGGGCAGAAAACTTCCTTTGTTGAGTCACACCAGACTGCCTTTGCGTAGCTCGCGCAATTAGGCCACACTTTGTTCCAGATACGTGGACGAAAGACGCGACGAGTACGCGAGATTGTTGGATTGTTGCGGCGAACTTCCTCGTCAAGATTCCAGCGTATACTCGCGGTGCCAAACCATTGAGATGCTGAAAACAATTGACCCGACTCGAGGTGCCGATACCTGATCCAAGCGTGTCCATATCCTCCTGTCCCTGTTGCTTCGTCCTGGGTTGGAATGATGCAAATCGTTATTTCGCACGGTCCATCCAACCACTTGGGAACCCACCCGAGCGGATCCCACCCGATCTGTTTATACGATCCGTCGTTATCAACTTCGACATGGAAAACCGAACTTCCAGCACTTTTTCGGATATATTCAACCCAAGTGGAATGCAGAAACTTGTTCCTGTCTGCGTACCTTCCCACTTCGGCCCAATTGTGCGCCCAAGGGGGTAGTGTCAAGAAGCCATCGATCATGTATAAATCCTCGCCGAGGTATTTGATCTTAGGCGTGGGAAGCTGCAATGAGAGCGTTCCTCTGCCGTTCGGATCTTTCCAGCCACTGCTCAACAGATTCAGCAGGTTATCTCTTGCTTTCTTCCCTCTCATGACGAGTTGGAATCCAGAGGGATCAACGAACTGGATCGTGGCATTCTCGATATACCGCATCAGGTTGGCATCCCCCGCATCGAAGCGGTCGGGATCCTGCTCGATCCACCTGCCGGTCCGTGGGTCGTACATTCGTGCCCCATGCCGTTGCAGACCTGTCTCTGCGTCGCGCAGGCGGCCAGTGCCACGGATGTCGTCGCCGTTGGCCGGACTGCTCTCGGTGGTGACGTTCAGGAAGCCGTCGTAGGCGATGTTGTCGATCAGCGTGCCGCTATTATCCGTGATTCCCACCACCGACCCCAACCGATCCTGGTGATACCACGAGGCGGTTCCTGCGCCATCGATGCGCGCCAGGGGTTGGTCGATGCCATCGCCAAAGAGTCGACGCATCACCAAGGCGTTACTGCCATCCAGCTCGGCCCACACGTCGAAGTTCTCCAAACCCTTCAGGGGGTAGGCTTGGTTGAAGCCATCGACGGGGTGTTTCCAACCATCGACACCATAACGGGTGGTCGTGGTGGTGCTGCCATCCCAGACGTCCTTCTGGACCCGGTTTCCAAAGACGTCGTAGGTATACGTGGCACGCATCAGCAAGGTGCCGCCGTCGGTGGCGCGTTCGTCCACGCCAATCAGCTGATTGCGCTGATCGTAACTGAAGGTCCAGGTTTCGTCCGCCACGCCCTTGGACTTCTTGCTCAGGTTGCCCTCGTTGTCGTAGGTATAGGTGTTGACGCCATCGTTGGTCAGCTGGTTGCCAGGTCCGGTCTGGTAGCCCGCCATGGTGCGGTTGCCGTTGGCGTCGTAGCTGTAACTCACTACCCCGTCGTCGGTTAGCTGATTGGTGGCGTCATACAGATACGTGGTGGTGCTGCCGTTGCGCACCTGGGTACTCACCCGTCCCACGGAGTCATAGGTATACGTCAGGTTGATCAGCGACGTGCCACTGCCGTCACGCTGGTTGATGGTGGTGGTGCGTCCGGCGCTGTCGTAACTGGTCAGTTGCTCGCCCACCTTGGTGGTGCCCGCCAGGTCGCTGTAACGGGTCAGCGTGGTCACCTGGTTACGGGCGTTATAGTTTTCATCCACACGCAACGGGATCTGACTGACCCCGCCAAAAGCGCGTTGCGTCAGCGCGTGCACGGCATTGTACACCGAGGTGGTCACCCCTCCCAGCGAATCCTGGACACGCGTGCGATTTCCTGCCGCGTCGTAGGTCATCGTCAGGGTCAGACCAAAGAGTTCCTGCACCGAAGTCACCTGGTTGGCGTCATCGTAGACCAGGGTGTAGACGCCATGACTATCCTGCGCCGTCAGTTCATTGCCGTTGGCGTCATAGGTGTGGGTCAACACATTGGCCGTGGTCCCATCGCTGTTTTTCCACGTTTCGGTGAGCAGTCGACCACTGGCGTCATACACGTAGTCACGCCGTCGTCCCAACCGATCCGTTTGCGAGGTGAGGCGATTGGCACCATTATAGGCCAGCGTCAGACTGTGGCCCAGCGGATCGATTTCCTCGGTGAGCCGATTGAGCCCATCGTAACCGTTGGAAGCATGATCGGGCTGATCTGGATTCCTGGACTGGTCCCGCTCGTGCGATGTTCGTGGGCGTTCTGTCTCGCTCAAGGGGATCTGCGGTGGGATCGCACAGCAGGAACGATCTCCCTCGTCCCCGGCTGGGTGTCAACCTTACCTGTGCTCTGCGCCACGCTCAAGCCCAAACGCCGGCCCGGTAAAAGCGATGGAGAGGAGGGCAAATGTGAACAACCTCCTGGCGGAACGCGCATTCTAGAGCAAACCGTAAGCCTGCAGGGTTTGACGGATGCGCTTTTCGCCGGATTCATCGAGGGCACACATCGGCAAACGAAGTTCGCCGGTGCCACGACCCAGGAGCTTCATGGCACACTTGATCGGAATCGGATTGGTCGCCACTCCCAGCAGATCGCGGCACAGCGGGAACAACTTGCGGTGCCAGCGCAGCGCTTCCTCGGTGCGTCCCTCCAGGTACGCCTTCACCAGCGCCTTCAGATCACGCGGCACGATGTTCCCCACCACCGAGACAACACCCCGTCCGCCCACACTCATGATCGGTAAGGTCAGGCTATCGTCGCCCGAGAGAAGGGTCAAATTGCACAGCGAGGCAATCTGCGAAACCTGATCGAGCGAACCGGTCGCTTCCTTGATGGCGACAATCTGGGGAAGGGCTGCCAGCCGCGCAATCGTTTCCGGGAGGATGTTCGAGGCGGTTCGCCCCGGAATGTTGTACAGCACCAGGGGGAGATCCACCGCCTCGGCGACGGCGGCAAAATGGCGATAGTATCCTTCCTGCGTCGGCTTGTTATAATAAGGGCCGACCATGAGCGCGCCGGTCGCGCCAACCTTCTTGGCAAAGCGCGTCAGACGAATTGCTTCGCGTGTGCTATTGGACCCGGTCCCCGGCATCGTCTTGATGCGGCCGGCGGCTCGCTCCACCACAGCGGCGATCACGCGTTCGTGCTCCTCGTGGTCCAACGTGGGCGATTCGCCGGTGGTGCCGACCGGAGCCAGACAATCGGTCCCCTGTTCGATGTGCCAGTCAACCAGGCGGCGCAGTTCGTCGTAATCGATCTCGCCGTTGCGAAAAGGTGTGACCAGGGCCACGGTAACCCCGGCGAACTGTTCCCCCTTGGTCGTCATCGTCCTCTCCTCAGCTGGTGGCGGCGCACGGGCAAAGGCTGCTCGGCTGCTTACCAGTGTTGTCCGAGAGAGCCGTTTTTTTGTCAAGGGGCTGGACAAGAACAAAGCGCTGCGCACGAATAACAGAGAGAACAACCGTCCGTGCCTTCATCCGCGGGGGAGCGGAGATGTTTCTGGAAAGCTTGCTACAACGTGTGGAGAACTCCTTCTTTGAGTTGGGAAAGAACTGGTTAAAACCCAGTCCCCAAACTCAGCTGCGCCAACGTCTGGATCAACTCCGCGCCGAGAAGGACGAGGGCGAACGCGCCCAGCGCGAGGCCGAACAGCAAGCCCAGCAATTGCGGCACCAAATCGCCAGCCAGCAACCGCAGATCGAGCGTCTGATTGCCCAGATCGCGCTCTGTGTCCGCAATGGCACCGAGGCCAATGCCTGGCCGCTGGTCCTGCAACTGGAAGAGGTGCGCGCCGCCTGCACCGCCGCGCAGGAACGTCTGCCACGGCTGGAACAGGCCGCCTGGAGCCATCAATTCCAGGTGCGCCAGCTCGAACGCGAATTGACGCGGCTGGAGAACGACGTGCCTCCACCTCCGCCCGCCCCCGAGCCACGACCTGAGCCTCCCCCCGAGAAACGTCCGCACAAACCTCCCCGAAGGTGAGTCCTCGCCCGAGCGCCTCGTCCCCGAGAG
>JAKOSN010000186.1 GCA_029777335.1 Planctomycetota bacterium | reverse complement strand
TTACAGATCGGAACCGATAGACTCTCTGTGTCCATCAAACAGGAGTCTTCGCCATGTCTCAACCCATCGGCTACAGCTACGTTCGGTTCTCCCATCCTTCCCAGGCACAGGGCGACAGTCTGCGTCGGCAGACCGAAGCAACCGCTGCATGGTGCGCCCGCAATGGGGTGCAACTCGATGCGACCCTCACCCTGCACGATCTGGGAGCCAGCGCGTTCCTCGGCGAGCACACCAGGAACGCCGATCGCTTCGCCCTGGCTGGCTTCTTGAAATTGGTCGAGCAAGGAAAGATCCCGAAGGACAGCTATCTGGTCATCGAGAATCTTGATCGACTCTCCCGCCAGGAAGAACGCGCCGCCCTCCGCTTGTGGATGGACATTCTGGACCACGGGGTCAACATCGTGCAGCTGCACCCCGAGACGATCTTCCGCCATGAGAAAAGCGACATGCTCGATATCATGCGTGCGCTGCTCGAACTCAGTCGAGGACATGGCGAGTCTGAGATCAAGAGCCAGCGTGTGGGCGCTGCCTGGGGGGAGAAGCGCCGTCGTCGTCGAGCAGGGGAAGCCCAGCGCCCGACCGCTCGCATGGGCGAAGGCTGCCAGGTGATCACGAAGCGACTGCCTGGATGGATCAGACTCGAAGCTGGCCAACCTGTCTTGATCCACGAGCGTGCCGCGATCGTCAAGGAGATCTTCCGGTTGACGGCGGAAGGCTACGGAACCGCTGCCATCGTGCGCAAGCTGACCGCCGAGGGTGTGCCCGCGTTCGGGGACTACTTGCCACCGCCGACCGGGGGAGATGACGCCACCCCGACGAAACGGAGCAAGTCCACCGCTGGCCGGCGTGCCAACGGTGAGCACCTCGGTGCGGGGTACTGGACCAGATCCTACATCCATCGCATCCTGACAGATCGCCGCGCCCTCGGTGAGTTCCAGCCAC
Organism: Planctomycetota bacterium; assembly: GCA_029777335.1. GTDB lineage: Bacteria > Planctomycetota > Planctomycetia > Gemmatales > Gemmataceae > JAKOSN01. The sequence continues at coordinate 2,312 of JAKOSN010000186.1, read as the reverse complement.
GCCGGCGGGATGGTTCCCCGGATGGCGAACCCCTGAAGGGTTATTTCCCGGTTGTGGTATCCGAGCAAGAGCACCTGGCCGCCCGGGCTGGAAGTCGGCAACGCTTGCGCCGAGGAAACGGGGAACCAGCCACGGGAGAGAGACGACCACGACAGAGGACCGGGGAACGGGCTGGCCAGGAGAAGCAACCACGCTATGTCAATCTGTTCGCTGGCCTGCTGTTCAACGCCCACCCGCCCCATGATGCGTACTACAGGGCAACCCGCAAGGAACGCGGGGAGCGCCGATCGGTGCTCATCAACAGCGATGCCGCCGAGGGGCGCGCTGCCATGTGGTCGTTTCCGTTCGATGCCTTCGAGAGTGCCATCATTTCGGCACTGAGGGAGATTAACCCCCGGGAGATTCTCCCCGGCGAGCAACCCCCGGACGAAACCCTGGCCCTCGGCGAGCGACTGGCACAGCTCGAACAGCGAATGGCCGAGATCGCCACCGAACTGCGCCCGGGCGGGAAACCTGCTGGTGCCGTGCTGCGTGCCCTGGAAGCGATGGAAAGCGAACGCTCAGACCTGACCAGGCAACTCTCCGATGTGCAACAGCGGGAAGCATCCCCCGCAGGGGAAGCGTGGTCGCAACTGCCGACGCTGGCCGAGGCACTCGCAACAGCGGATGATCCCCTTGACGCTCGCCTGCGTCTGCGTGCCATTTTTCGGCGAGTCATCGAGCGGATGGATTTGCTGGTCGTGCCGAGAGGGATGACCAGATTCGCAGCGGTGCAGATCTTCTTCACCGGGGGTGCGCAGCGGTCCTACATGATCCTGTACCGCTCGCCGAGGGGAAACGCATCGAAGAAAACCCCGGCGCACTGGTGGTGCCGCAGCTTCTTCGAGACGTTGGGCGCCGATGACTATGACCTGCGCACCCCCGCCGACGTGACGGAGCTGGCCGGCGTGCTCGCATCGTTGCCGCTGGAAGAAGCGGGGACCTAGTCAACAGTGCAAGACAAACAGGAAGGGCCCCGACAGCGTCAGGGTTTACCTCCGCCCCCGATCGTGGCTGTATTGAGCGCCTGGGGTGATTCTGGTACAAATGAGGGTGCAGATATGAATTTGCGGTCTCAGGCCATAGAGAAGGAGGCTTCGTCAGATGGTTCCCCCACGATTACTCCCCTCGGATTGTTCAGTTTCTGGCTCGCAACCTCTTTCTGGCTCGCTTGCGACATCGTATCCCAGGAAGGAGTCGGCTTCCGGAGAAAAGCGTGGCTTTCCACTGCTGCAATCGAGTTCAGTGAGCTGTGATCTTTGTCGCTCCCGGAGCGGCAAATCAGTGACAGGTGTCGTTCGAAGCGTCTCGGGAAGGGGTAAATTCGGGGGGAAGTCGCCTTTCAGTCGCTCAAGTTCCCTTTCTCTCTGATCAGGGAAGCCCGGCCTGACCGTGGCTGATTCAACAACCCGCCGGCGGATCAAACCAGGGGAGACCACCTTTTCCCTGGCGATGCGAACACCGGCGGGCTGCTTGCTCTTGATTCAGCAGGGCGGGCACTCAAGAAGGCTGGATAACGCATCGGCAAGCCCTGGAACCTCGTCGTGCAAGCGGTTGTAGGCACGCTGAGCGCCTGGGCGATCGCCGGCGTCAATGGCATCCTGGAGGTCAGCCAGAGACGCCATGAGAAGCCCATAGTTGCAGTTCAACACCCCATATCTCTCCTCGTCGTTTCTGGCCGTCGGTGTGATGTCCAGGACCTGCAGGTCCCGGTAGACCGTGTTATAAGGGGCCCCGACCACCTTCGCAATCTGCATCCCGGAGAGCCCATGTTGAGCGAGTTCAGCGACACGCTTGCGGCGTTCCTGGCGTTGCTGCCGTTGGTGGTATCCCTCTTCGCTTCTGCCGTCTGTGTCAAGAACCGGGCGTTCCTGTCGGGGCGCAGTGATGCGCTGTTTTCGCATCTCCATGAAGACACTGAACTGGGAACAGCCAACCTCGGCTGCAATCGCAGCGAGGGAAAGCCCCTGCCGTCGCAGCTCGACCATCCGGGCTTTCTGTTCCGTGGTGATGCGGCCCCGCATGTTCACGTTCAACGGGGAGTCTCCTCTTGCTGGTTCGACAGGCCCACCCCGAACACAACCAGGTAAATCCCGAGCACGACCAGGCCGGCGCCCGGATGCCAGAGAAAACCGCCGACAAGAGCAAGGAGCCACCCACTGTTTACCCACAGTGTGGGCGAGTGAAGGAATCTCACAGATCCACCTCGATCTGCAATGACTGGAGAATCTTCGCCAACTTGTCATCAGACCGCTTGGCCACCTCAACCGCCT
>JAKOSN010000185.1 GCA_029777335.1 Planctomycetota bacterium | reverse complement strand
CGGTAAAACTCTGCCCGAGCAACAGGGCGCAGGCCAGGGCGGGACTCCCCCAGAGATATTCCTCGTGGCCAGCGTCTTCGGGCAATTCCTCGAAGGCGAAGCTTTCCGTGGCATCGCTCTCCTTGCCATAAGGCATGCGCAGGAGAAAGCGCGGCAAGGCGAGGCCCAGATAGGCGGCCTCGGGCATCTGCCGCAAGGTCCTCCAGGCCGCGGTTTCCTCGGGATCGAGGGGTAATTCCCAGTCGCTGGGATCGGGGGTCTCGGCAAAGGACGCGCAGTGCACCAGGCGACTTGAGCCGCCCGCCACAAAGGGAGCCCCGGCCCGCCGTGCCAGCAGTCCTAGCCGAATCAGCAAATCGACCTCGTCCAACCGACTGCCAAAGGTGTACAACCCTCCCACCACCGACCAGGGGATCCCCTCGGGAGTCCCCAGCGTTTCCTCAATCAGCACGCGATAGAGCGTGCTCTCCTTCAGATCCTCTCTCCCTTGCAGATCTGCCGCCATTTCCTCTCGGGAAAGATCCAGAAGGAACAACTGGAGATTGCCATCGGTTTCCAGTCGACGGGTGAGGAAGGACAGTCCGCGCCAGGCGGCCTCGTGGGCCTGAAAGGCCGGCGCATGGAGCAGAGCACGCATCTGTGTCCCGATCGCCTGATCAACCAACTCCAGCAGCATCGGCAGGTCCGGATCGGATTTGGGGAGCAGATGCGGCTGCACAATCTTCTGCAAATAGGCCTGCCAGATGTCCTGCTCGGGTTGCGCGACCTTGACGGGTCCGCTCGTGGGAGTGCCCGACAGCATCTGTTCGAGCAGTTGTTCGGGAGTCAACTCGGTGGGTTGCTCCGCCGCGGGCGCCGGGGTGGCGGGAGCGGTGGGCGGAGGAGCCCCCCAGCGACGCACCTCAGCGGCTGCCTCGGCAAAGGTCGCCGGGTTCTGCAACTTGCGGCGCAGTTCACGGAGTGTCTGAAAACCGCTGACATGCTCCAGCAAGCGATCGGGATGGAAATCGTCGAGTTCGCGGAACGCCAAGGGCACCGTTCCCAGGCCAGCATGAGCAAGAGGAATTTCCAGGCGTCCCCCCAGCCGCTGGAGCACTTCCTCGAAGTTATCGCGATCAATCCGCACGGGACGACGTTCACGCCCCGGCGGCCTGATCCCCTCGGCCGAGGCGGATCGTCCGCTAAAATTACCGATAATCAAGATCCGAAAAGGATTCTCTGAACGCGGACGGCCCGCCACCGGGGAGAGATCGGTCCCCACGGTAACTCCCCCAAACTGCAACGACCAGTCTTTGCTCATGATGATGTCCTCGAAATGCGGACCGCGCGTGCCGTGTCGCGATTATCGCACGCTCTGCGGCCGACACAATCACAAAACCGGCGCAGTTACTGGGTTCAGGTGGGGAGAGGGAGCACCTCATGGGCCTCGGTGCGATCGGGTACTTCCCAGCGCTCGAGCATCCGTTCCATCACTCGACGGGGCACGGGGCGCGGTCGCTGTTGATTGCGCCGGTGGAGTTCTGCTTCCTCGACTTCCAGGTAGACAATGCGAATCCTCGCCTCATAGGCCGCACAGAGACGGATACACTCCCTGCGCACCAGTCGACTGAGATTGGTCGCGTTCCAGACGAATCGTTCTTTTCGCCGCAAATGTTCCCGTGCGCGCAAGCGCGCCTGCTGTAGCACCCCGCCCTGTTCGTCGGTCGGCTCCACCCCGAGTTCCTCGCGGACCTCGTCAAGCGAGATCTGAGGGACATCGGGCAATGTGGTTCGCGCCCAGTAATCCTTGCCAGCTCCAGGCAACCCCGAGAGCAGAATCACCTCGGAGCCAAAGTGCTCATGGGGCACATGCTCGGGAGTTGCGCCCTCCCGCTGAAAGTACACAAAGCGTGCGTGATCCGTGGCAAACCGATAGGGATGCTCAAGACAGCGTTGTTCTCGACAGAACTCGACGAAGAGGGCGATCTGATCCAGCAAGCGCGCTTGATCCCGACAGAGACGACCGCGCGCATCGGCCTCGGCAAGCAAGGCTAACCGATCGCAACGCACCGTTTGGCTTATCTCCAGGGCCACGCGCTGACCATCCGTGCGATCAAGCAAATGAAACGGCTTGAGATGATGCCGCACCAGCGCGGTCACCTGTTCACGGAGGCGAAAGGGCACCCCCAGGCGCCAGAGGATGCGCCGGGCCAGGATCGCTCCACGGCGTGAATGGCCCGGAAAACGGATCGTTCCCTCGGCATCCACCTGGCGACACAGCGGTTTCGCAATGTCGTGGAAGAGCGCTGCCAGAAAGAGCACCTGGCGGGCTTCCTCTTCCAGCGCGCGCCAGCCCGGGAGTGCCGCCAACTCCTCACAAACCATGCGGGTGTGCGTTCCCACGTCCCCCTCGCCATGGTTCTCCGGATCCTGCAGACACTCAGCAAGCGGACCCAACCACTCGTAACGACTCTCCAGGGCCGCCCAGTCGAGGGTCCAATCAGGGGGGTGGGGGCACCAGGCCAGGAGTTGGCTCATGACCTCCCTCCAAAAAGATCCACATCCTCCCGCAACTGATTGGGGAGGAGGGGCCGCTTGAGCCAGTGCGTTCCCGAATCGCGCACGCTGGCAAGAAAGCTGGCGCGAATCCACTTGTATCGACCACAAACACGATCTCCATCCTCCACCTTGAGGTAGAGTCCTTCCATCAGGTCGGTCCGATCGGTCTCTTGCCAGATACGCTCGGCGTCCAGTTCGCGCTCCTCTGCCAGCGCCATCAAACGTTCGCTCCAGCCGGCACTCTTGTAGCGTGCGGGACCGAGCAGGGCGAGGAGATCCTCCAGGTTCTGGAACTCCCCCTCGGCAAGAACCGGGACAGCAACGAGGGGCAAACCGGCCAGAAGCGCGCGCCGGGCCGCGGTGGACAGAAAGGTCGCCGTCTGGCGATCGTAGACATCGAACTCGTGGAAGTAGTGCGGCAATTCGTCGTAAAAGATGGTGTGTTTGGCGTATAACCATTCGCCAAAAAGGAGATACCGTGCGCCAAGCACCTCGAAGAGAGCCTGCTGATGCGCATGTGCCCACTGCTTGAAGAGGTTGAAATGCAGCTCGCGCGCCCCGCCGGTCAGATAATGGCCGCGGCTCTGCAACCAGAGTTTCCCGAAGCCATCGAAGGACAGCCCTGCATTGGCGCCGTCGAGTTTCTCCTCGATCACCAGGTACGCACCTTGAATCTCCCCGAACGGCGCGGTGTCGAGATCCTCATCGCCGGCCTGCAAACGCGAACCCTCCAGATGCTGGGTGCGCGGATATTTCAACAGAGGAATCATACCGGGGGAATCCGTGCCAGGACCAGATGATGGTTCAAGACTGCGTCGAAGGTCACCTGTTCCACCCCGGCTGCGCGGAACAGGTCGGTGAGCGAACGGCGCGTAAAGAGATGGATATGCTCCGGATTCTCATCGGGGCGAGAAGGCACTGAGAGAACCACAAAACGCCGTGCGACCCGTACTGCCTCGCGCAGCCCACGCTGGGGATCGGGCAGGTGTTCGAGCACTTCCAGAAACGTCACCACCTCGAAACTGCGATCGGGCAGCGCCAGGCGATGGATATCCATGCAGGCGCCCTGAAGCTGAGCAACTCCCCCCACATGGACGGCGTGGATGTCGGCCACATGAGGAGCACGGCGATCCACGGCGAGGACGGATAACTGGGGAAAGGCATCGACGAGCGGCCAGAGGAAGACGCCCTTGCCGCTGCCCAGATCAAGGAGAGAAGAGGGGTTGAGGCCGCGGAGCACCCCAAGGACCTTGCGGACCCGGGGCAAGCCAGCGGTCCGTTTGAAATGGTGGAGACGGAACCCTGCCGACAACCCGCGCCGGAAGAGTTCCGGCGCGGTTAAAGGGGTTGTTTCGGCAAGACGGTGGCGGACAAGCGCGGCCGCCAGGTCGAGAAAGTAAGCCTGAGAGAGCGCGTCATCCGAAAGATCGTCCTTCATGGCTCCCGGCCCTCAGGGGTTGTCAGCTGCAGCACAGGCAATGCTACAGGGACAACACGTCTGCCGGGGAAGTTCGGTTCAGGCTTCAGGCCATGGCGCCGGAAATCTCTTCGACCGTTTCATCCAGAGGCGGCCACTGCTTTTCCAGCCCTTCATCGGCGATCTGACGAACCTGATCTTCGCTCAACCCAAACTGTTCCCCCACATGACGATAAGAATCGGAAACGCTCATCAGGTGGCTATCCTGGGTTGCGACCACCTCGTGGAATACTTGCTGGCGTTGTTGAATGGTCAAACGACGGGCACGCATGGTGACACTCCTGTGGAACAATCATCAACTAGCGGCGCATCAGGATTTGCGCGGGCGCGAAAACCCAGCAGCGTCGGGGAGCTAGACCGAAGAGAAAGGCGATTCCAGGCAATCCCGCGAGAACCGGGACTCCGGTCGCGAGGGAGGAACTGTTACCCTTCCCGTGAGGAAGAAACCCATCTCTACCCCTCAGTATACCGGGGTGATGAAAAAGGAGGGGGAGAAAAAATCACGATTTTTCCATGCGAGGAGCACCTTTGCCCGCTAAGCTGTCAGCCAGACGCCTGACCGGGCTGCTGCGCCCGGTGCGGACCTCCTCAGAAAGTGAATGTTCCATGAATAAGCGACCGTTGCACTCCCCATTGGTACTGGCGTGGCTCCTTTGCCTGGCGCTGACCACGAGTCGAACCGCGGCCCAGCCCTCTGCGGCGAAGGCCTCCGCCCTGGCCACCCAGAAAAAGGCGGTTCAACAAGTCGTGGACGCCGATTATCCTCGGCTGGAAGCGCTCTACAAGCACCTGCACACTCATCCCGAACTCTCGCTCCAGGAGGTTGCAACTGCCCTGCGCATGGCCAGGGAACTCCGCGAACTGGGGTTTGAGGTGACCGAAAAAGTGGGCGGCACAGGGGTGGTCGGAGTCTTCAAGAACGGGAAGGGGCCAACGATCCTGGTCCGCACCGACATGGACGCCCTCCCCGTTGTGGAGCAGACCAAACTCCCCTACGCCAGCAAGGTGCGCACCCGCGACAAGAACGAGCGGGAAGTGGGAGTGATGCACGCCTGTGGCCACGATATGCACATGACAGTCTGGACCGGCACGGCACGGGTCCTGACCAAACTCAAGGAACGCTGGCAGGGCACGCTGGTTTTCATTGCCCAGCCGGCCGAGGAAATCGGCACCGGCGCCCGCAAGATGCTTGAGGATGGCCTGTTCACCCGTTTCCCCAAGCCCGATTACTGTCTGGCGTTACACTGTGATTCGCAGGCCCCGCACGGAACGATCGCCTACACCGAGGGACTCGCCCTTGCCAATGTCGATACGCTGGACATCCTGGTGAAGGGAAAAGGGGGGCACGGAGCGGCCCCGCACACCACCGTCGATCCAGTGGTTCTCTCCGCTCGGATCATCCTCGATCTGCAAACCCTGGTCAGCCGCGAGACCAATCCCACGGATCCCGCTGTTGTCACCGTGGGCTCAATTCACGGCGGCACCAAACACAACATCATCCCCAACGAGGTAAAACTGCAGCTGACGGTCCGCACCACCAAGGACTCGGTGCGCAAGCACATTCTGGAAGGGATTGTGCGCGTCGCCAACGCGGCAGCGGATGGAGCCCGCGCACCACGCCCTGTGGTCAAGATCGACCAGAGCGAGTTTACCCCGGCGGTCATGAATGACCCCAGGTTGACGCGCCGAACGGTGGAGGTGTTCCGCGAGATTCTGGGCGAGAAGCATGTGCAGGAACGGCCGCCCATCATGGGGGGCGAGGATTTCAGCCGTTACGGCAAGACGGGGATTCCCATCTTCATCTACTTTTTGGGGACCATCGCCCCTGAACGCGTGGCCGCGGCGAAGGGAGAGGATGCGACTCCCCTCCCCTCGCTTCACTCGGATCAGTTCTTTCCCGTGCCCGAACCCTCGATCCGCACGGGAGTGCTAACGATGAGCATGGCGGTTCTGAATCTGACCGCCAGGTGAACCGTTCGAGCGGTGCGGAGCGCGCGAACCGTCGCTCCCGCCGCACCCACCCCATCCCCGGTCACGCGGCCAGGCGCGTCCGCGACCGAAGGAAGTTCACACAGGTCTGCAGCACCCGCCGTTGCTGGTCCATCGTTAGTTCCGGGAACATCGGCAACGCGAGCACTTCCTGGGCGGCATGTTCGCTCACCGGGAAGTCGCCCCGTTGATAGCCGAGATAGGAGAGCGCTGGCTGCAGATGCAACGGGATGGGATAGTAGACCTCGCAGCCAATCTGCTCCTTCTTGAGATGTTGCATCAGCGCGTCACGCTGGCCCCCCATCACCCGAACCACGTACTGATTAAAGACATGCCGCCGCTGGGTCCACACCACCGGACGCAGGAGTTCGTCCCCCAGGCGGTACTCCTCCAGGAGCGCATCGTAGCGTTTGGCGGCCTGTTGTCGCGCCTCGCTCCAGCGGTCCAGATAGGGGAGTTTCACCCGCAGAATCGCGGCCTGAATGGCATCGAGCCGCGCATTCCAACCGAGGTAGCGATGGTGGTAGCGAACCTCCATCCCATGCACGCGCAGGGCGTTCATCTTGGTGGCCCATTCGGGGTCGTTGGTGACCACCATGCCGCCATCGCCAAACGCGCCCAGGTTCTTGGAGGGATAGAAGCTAAAACAGCCGATGTTGCCCAGACTGCCGACGCGCTTGCCCTGGTACTCGGCTCCCAGCGCCTGGGCACCATCCTCGATGATCCACAGGCGATGTTTCTCGGCCAGGTGCCACACGGGCTCCATCTCCACACATTGCCCGAAGAGATGCACCGGCATGATCGCCCGGGTGCGCGTGGTGATCCGGCTTTCCAGCTGGTGCGGATCGAGGTTCCACGTCACCGGATCGATGTCCACAAAGACTGGCCGGGCGCCGGCACGGCAGACGGCGCCGGCACTGGCAAAAAAGGTAAAGGTGGGGACGATCACCTCATCCCCCGGACCAATATCCAGGGCGTGGATCGCCAGCGACAGCGCATCGGACCCCGAGGCACAGCCCACGGCATGGCCCACGCCACAGTAGTGCGCCACCTCGGCTTCCAGTTGCGCCACTTCTGGCCCAAGGATCACTTGCCCCGAGGAGAGCACCTGGAGCACGGCCTGCTCAATATCGGTTTGCAGTTGTCGATACTGGGTTTGCAGATCACACAGGGGAACGGTCAGACCTCGCATTGCGGTCATCGGCTGACTCCCTTCAGCGACCAGCGTCCTGTCCTGGGGGGCAGGCAATAGATGGCTGAGAACGAGGCATCGCCTGCGGACGAGGGCCTTCCCTGGCCGCGCCGGCTGGCGGTTGCTGAGTGAAGAAAGTAGGGTGAAGCAAGACGAATGTCAAGCCGGTCTTGCGACGAGCTCAATTTACCTTGACCCCTCCTGCAATCGTGACCAATAATTTCGACAACGCAATCAACCCGATTGCGACGCTTACCCCAGCAGGTGGAAGACGGATGACAACCAGCATCGATCTCGATACCGCTCAGACCGACGCCTTACCTCCCGCCCTGACCGAGGCCGTCGAGCAGTGGCAAACGCTCACACCCAATGCGCGGGTGACCTTCCTCCAGACCTTGCTGGGCGAGGCCGCCTGTCGCAGCATCGGCATCTACCCCATTCCGGCCGGCTTCAAGCTCTCCGTCATCATCCCCGTCTACAACGAGGAGCGCTGGATTCGCGAACTGCTGCGTCGCGTCCAGGCGGTTCCCATTCCCAAGGAAATCATCATTGTCGATGATTGCAGCAAGGATAACACCCGGGCCATTCTCAAAGAGCTGGAAAGCACAGAGATTCGGATCTTCTTTCAACCCGTCAACCAGGGCAAGGGAGCCGCCCTGCGCGAGGGGTTTCGCCACGCCACGGGCGATGTCGTCATCGTTCAGGATGCCGATCTCGAATATGATCCGGCCGAATATCCGCGCCTGATCCAGCCCATCCTGGAGAACAAGGCGGATGTTGTCTTCGGCTCGCGCTTTATTGGCGACTATCATCGCGTCCTCTACTTCTGGCACTATGTCGCCAACAAGGGGCTGACCACGCTCTCCAACATGTTCACCAATTTGAACCTGACTGATATGGAGACGTGCTACAAGGTATTCCGCCGCGAAGTGATCCAGAGCATCTCTCTGAAGTCCAACCGCTTTGGGTTCGAGCCGGAGGTGACTGCCAAAATCGCTCGTCGCCGTCCCGAGGGACAATGGCGCATCTACGAGGTGCCGATCAGTTATTCTGGTCGCACCTACGAGGAGGGGAAGAAGATCGGTCTCAAAGACGCCTTTAACGCTCTCTATTGTATTCTTCGCTATCGCTATTTCGATTGAGGGCCGGCTGGCCATTCACAGATCCCTTCCATAGTTCCAACAGGGACCGGGTTGGACCCCACGTGCCTGCGCTCCCGGGCCGCCCTTGTCCAGGGATCTCACATGACCACCCCCACCATCGTCGATCAGGTCCGTCAGAAATATGCCGCTGCGGCGACCAGTTCTCTTTCCAGCGCGCACGAAGGAGTGAAAGCGATCGCCGAGGCCTTTGGCTACACCCCGGAAGAGCTGGCATCGATTCCGGCCGAGGCGAATCTGGGCCTCTCCTGCGGCAATCCGCTGGCCTTTGCGAACCTTCGCCCCGGCGAGGTTGTCGTGGATCTGGGCTGTGGCGGAGGTCTGGATGTTCTCCTGGCGGCCCCCCGCGTTGGCCCCACGGGACGCGCCATTGGCATCGACATGACTGCGGAGATGCTGGACCGGGCGCGGCGCAACGCCCTCCAGGTGGGCCAGGGAACCCCACCCGCCAACGTCGAGTTCCGCCTGGGGCGCATCGAGGCCCTTCCTCTGCAAGATGCCTCCGTCGATTGTCTGATTAGCAACTGCGTGATCAATCTCGCCCCGGACAAGCGGGCGGTCTTTCGCGAGATGTTCCGTGTCTTGCGTCCTGGCGGACGGGTGGCAGTCAGCGACATCGCCCTGAAACGTCCCCTTCCCTCTGAACTCGCTCAGAATCTTTACGCCTACATCGGCTGTATCGCGGGAGCCATCCTGATCGAGGAGTACGACCAGGGGTTGCGCGCCGCTGGGTTTTCCGTTGTCCAGGTGATCGACTCGAAGAAGGACCTGAACGCCTACGCCAAGGTGGAGAATCAGGCGGGCTGTTGTTCGCCGGTGGCTCCAGACGGCGGGCTCACCATGGTCGAAAGTTGTTGCGGCGGGCCCACGGTGCAGAGCAGTGTCCATACCGACCTCGCCGAGCTGCTCCGACGTTACAACGTCAACGACTATGCCGCCAGCGTGCAGGTCTATGCCCTGAAGCCATGAGCCAGACCATGAGCGAGCTGCCACGTATTCTCTTTGTCTGTGTCGAGAACTCGAACCGCAGCCAGATGGCTGAAGCCTTTGCGCGCATTCATGGCCAGGGGAAGGTGCAGGCTTTCAGCGCGGGGTCCCGCCCCTCGGGAAAGGTCAATCCGCGCGCCATCGCCTTCATGCAGGAGAAGGGATACGATCTCAGCGCGCATCCCTCCAAAGCGCTCGCGGACATCCCGGCTGGAGCTTATGAGTACGCGATCACCATGGGTTGTGGTGATGCCTGTCCTCTGGTCCAGGCACACCATCGGGAAGACTGGAACATCCCTGATCCCAAGGAACTCCCCGACGAGGATTTTCGCCGCATCCGTGATCTGATCGAAACGAAAGTCCTCGCGCTCCTGGCTCGACTGGCGAGTACGCCGGCCTGTTAAACCAACCACCCCGGCGCCCCCGGGGGCTCACTTGCGTGTTCCGCGCGCCACTTCCTCGGCACGGCGCAACACACGCAGCACATTGCCGCCCAGTATCTTGTGAATCTCTTCCCTGGTGTAGCCTCGATTCAGCAATTCCTGCGTGATGTAGGGATAACAGGACACATCTTCGAGTTGTTTGGGCGTGACCATGATACCGTCGTAATCCGAGCCCAGCCCCACATGGTCGACACCCGCTATCTTGATGATGTGTTCAATGTGGTCCACCACATCGTGAATCGTTCCGGTCGGAATGGGGTGTTCCTTCTTCCATTCCTTCATGGCTGCCTGGAAATCCTTCTCGTCGGGATACTTCGCCTGCAACCGGCGCATCTCGGCGAACATATCCTTCATCGCCCGCGCCGACTCGGGAACGACAAACCCCGAGAAGAAGTTGACCATGACCACCCCGCCATTTTTCTTCAGTTCCCTCAGCACATCGTCTGGCACATTCCGGGGATGAGCAGCCAGCGCATAGGCGGAGGAATGCGAGGCGATCACCGGGGCGCGGGTGACGCGCAGCACATGGCGCATGGTGTCGGCGGAGACATGGGAAATATCCACCAGCATTCCCAGCCGGTTCATCTCCAGCACCACCTGTTCGCCGAACGCGGTCAGCCCCTTGTGTCGCGGAGTATCGGTCGCCGAATCGGCCCAGTCCAGGGTTTCTGAGTGGGTCAATGTCATGTAGCGCACGCCCAGGGTGTAGTAGGTCCGCAGCACACCGAGCGAATTGTCGATGGAATGCCCCCCCTCGACACCAATCAACGAGGCGATCTTCCCCTCCTTGTGAATCTGCACCACCTCGTCGGCAGTAGCGGCCATCGCGAAGACGTCGGGATACCTTTTGACCATGCGATGAATCACATCGATCTGCTCCAGCGTTTCACGCACGGCAATACCCTTTTTGCCATCGCTGGCAGGGACATAGGCCGACCAGAACTGCGCCCCGACCCCTCCCTTGCGAAGCCGCGGAATATCGGTGTGTAACTCTGGCTGCGGTTTGGTGATGTCGATTGTCCGAAACGAGAGATCCTTTTTCTCGCGATATTGCCAGGGGAGGTCGTTGTGGCCGTCGACCACCAGCGCCTTGCGATGGATCGCCAGCGCCCTGGCGGTCAATTCCACCACGCCCCGCTTCTTCACTCCTGGGGCGTCGAGCGAGAAGACCCAGTCGGTCAGGATCAGGCTTAGCGCGACGACCAGCGTGCCAAGCGCGATGCGCTGCAACATGCGGATGTAACCTCCAGAGTGAACGCGAGCAGATCGCCCTCGGAGAACGCCTCTTTCGCGAGAGGCGTTCTCCGCGAATGGTGCTTATTTATCCGGCTGGAAGACGTACGGCTTGCCCTTCACCTTGCCGCTAATCTCGACCTTGTCCCAGTCGAGATCGGGCTTCAACTTGGGATCGGCAGGGCCCTTGAAACGCGACGTTTCGCCCTTGGGGTCGCCGGTCTGGGGTTCGGGGACAAATTCGAGCTTTTGTGGCGGAGTTCCCTTGATCGTCATCTGCCACTTGTCCTCGGGGGTGGGAACGGCGTTCTTCACCTTGTTATCGAGGAGATAAAGAACCGGCGGCTTCTCCTTGTCCACCACCACCTCAACGTGATACTTGTGATCCTTGGTCGCGAAGAGAATCCCTCCGTGCGGCGCCTCTTCCTCGCCTTCCGCTGGCGCCGACGGCTGAGGGCCCGTTCCACTTGCTCCTGGTTTGCCCGAACAGCCCAGCGCGACACCGAGCACAAGAGCCGCCGCCATCGTCCACCATGCCCGCCTTCTCATCAATCGTGCTCCCATCATGTTGGAGGTCATCCTTCCGTCTCGCGCACCAGATGTTGCGCATCCTTGCCGCTAAATCGCCAGAAGAGCCCCGGGTGAATCAGAAACTCGCACAGGGTGGAGGTAAAGAGTCCGCCCAGGATCACCGTCGCCACCGGGTAGAGAATCTCGCGGCCGGGTTGCTGGCCACCCAGCACCAGGGGCACCAGGGCGATGCCCGCGGTCAGCGCCGTCATCAGCACCGGGGAGAGCCGCTCCAGGCTGCCGCGTAACACCATCTCCTTGCTAAAGCCCTCGCCCTCGTACTTCATTAGATGAAAATAGTGAGTCACCAGGAGAATGCCATTGCGCACTGCGATTCCCCCCAGCGAAATAAAGCCGACCATGCTGGCCACGGTGAGGGTTTGCCCCGTCACGGCCAGGGCGGCCACCCCGCCAATAAACGCCGTGGGCAGAGCATTGAGAATCTGCAAGATCACTCGCGCCGATGGAAAGAGCATGTAGAGCACCACGAACATCCCCAGTAACGACAACCCGGCGAGCAGGCTGATCAGCCACGTCGCCCGCTGCTGACTTTCAAATTGTCCGCCGTACTCCACGTGGTACCCCTCGGGCAGAACGACCCTGTCCTGCACCCGCTGCCGAATGTCTGCCACCACGCTGGCCAGGTCGCGTCCCTGGGCGTTGCAGCGAATCGCCAGGCGTCGCCGCGCGTTTTCGCGATACACCTGATTGGGACCCACCCCCTCGCTAATGTCCGCAATCGCTCCCAGCGGGACAGAACCTTCGCCAGCCGGCAAATGCATGCGCAGTCGCTGCAGACTGCTGTAATCGGTGCGATAGGGTTCATCCAGACGCACCATCAGGTCGAAGCGTCGCTGCCCTTCGAGCACCTGCGAGACCACTTCGCCCTGCATCCCGGTCTGCAAGAACTCGGCGACATAGCCCCGGGAAACGCCGTAGAGAGCCAGCGCTTCGGCCCGCGGACGAATGTGCAACTCCTGAACCTGTTCCTGCGATTCGATCACTGGCGTGGTGAGCCCAGGCACCTTCTCGATCGCTCCCTTGATTTGCTGAGCCGTGCCGCGCAGAGTGTCGAGCTCATCGCCATAGATCTTGATGGCGATCTGCGCTGTCACCCCGGAGAGCATGTGACTGATCAGGTGCGCGAGCGGTTGCTCGGCCTCAAAGCTCACCCCGGGAATTTCGTCTTTCAATTCATCGAGGATCGTTTTGAGCACCTCATCGCGCGAGAGTCCCGACTTGTCATCAATACTCAGGATGTACTCAGTATTGTTAACCGGGTCGGCATGCTCATCGAGTTCGGCACGCCCTGTGCGGCGAGAAAAGTGATTCAGAACCCCTCCGGGGTTCTGAGGCGTTTTTTGCATGGCCTGAAACTTTTTATCGATGATCAGACAGAGTTCGTTCGATGCCTCCAAGGAGGAGCCCGACGGCAAGACCGCATTGACCTGCACGCTCCCCTCATCAAACGGCGGCAAAAAATCGGCCCCGAGTTGATTGAGTGCCCAGACCGCCACCCCGACCAGAAGCCAGGTGGCGGCCAGCAACCAGGCCGCCCGCGCCATGCTAAAGCGAATCAGCGGCGTCGCCAGCTTTTTCAACAGACGCAGAAAAGGACTGTCCTCGCGCCGATGAGCCGCCCGACTCTGCGGGAGCAGAAACGACGCCAGCACTGGCGTAACAGTGAGCGACACCAGCAACGACGCCAGAATCGAGACGATGTAGGCGATCCCGAGGGGAGTAAACAATCGCCCCTCCACCCCGGAGAGGGCAAAGAGCGGCAAGAACACCAGAATCACCACGACGGTGCCAAAGACAATCGCACTGCGCACCTCCGCGCTGGCGTGGTAGATGACTTCCAGCGCCGGACGCGGATGGGCCGAGGCATGGTTCTCGCGCAGACGGCGAAAGATGTTTTCCACATCGACCACCGCATCATCGACGAGTTCCCCCATCGCCACCGCGATTCCACCAAGAGTCATCACATTGATGGAGAGTTGCGCGCCCGTGAGCCAGCCGATCAACCGGAAAACCAGCGTGGTAATCACCAGGGACAGCGGGATGGCAGCGAGGGAAATAAAGGTGGTGCGGA
Source organism: Planctomycetota bacterium (assembly GCA_029777335.1). Lineage (GTDB taxonomy): Bacteria > Planctomycetota > Planctomycetia > Gemmatales > Gemmataceae > JAKOSN01. Next base: position 4,623 of record JAKOSN010000185.1, on the reverse strand, counting down.
AGTTAAGCAGAAAGAGAAAAAGAACGATCATCACCAGGATGGCGCCAATCACCAGCGCCTCGCCCACATTGTAAATACCGCGATCGATGAACCCTTTCATCTGAAAGAGATCCGCATTGATGACGATATCGGCGGGCAACGACTCCTCGGTCTCCCGCAGGGCGGCAATCACCTCCGTCGTTAACCGACGCGTATCTGCGTGCGGTTGCTTGGTGACCGTGAAGATCACCCCGGCGTGGCCGTTAATACTTGAATCGCCACGCTTGAACTGGGCGGCCTCCACAACCCGCGCCACCTGCTCCACGAGGACAGTTCGCTTGCCGTTCTTTTTCACCGGCACCTGGCGAATCTGCTGCACCACGCGTTCCGGATCGGGGCCGGGGCGCGCCAGAATGCGAATGGGCATCTCCTGATCGCCGCGCAGGGCAATCCCCCCGCTAGCGCTTGGGTTGGCATCACGGAGTGCCTGTTCGACCTCGTGCAGGGTCACGTCGTACTCGTTCAACGCATGAGCATCGACCAGCACCTGATACTGCTTGCGTCCCCCGCCCATGATCGTCACCTGGGCGATGCCCGGGATCTTCCGCAGGCGCGGTCGGATCACCCAGTCGGCCGTGGTTCGCAGAGCCAGTTGCCGCTGGGGCTCGGGCAGAAAGACCACCTCGTGCCGAACTCCCTTGACTGTCACCTCATAGTGAGCCCCCTTCGGAGTTGCTCCCTTGACGGCCTGCCATTCCGCCTTGATCGCGCTCCACTCCTGGGGATTGTCACGCGGGCGCGGATTCCAGACGAGCAGTTCTTCCTTCCCCTTTTCCTCGCGAGGTAAAATGCGCTCCACCAGGTAGCCGGTCTGTCCCAGCGCGACCAGGTCCCCGCCACGCGGCCCGGGACGGCGATACATTCCGACCAGCATGATCTGGCCCATGATGGAACTGGTCGGCGCGAGTTGGGGCCGGACGTTCGCGGGCAGATCCTGTTGCACGCTCGTCAGCCGCTCCTGAACCACCTGCCGGGCCCGATAGATGTCTGCATCCCAATCGAACTCGACATAGACAACCGACAACCCCGCCGCCGATTGACTGCGCACATCCTGCACCCCGCTGGCGCCCAGAATGCCTGCCTCCAGCGGAAAGGTCACCAGCGTTTCCACCTCCTCGGCGGCCAACCCCGGACACTCCGTCATGATCACCACGCGCGGACGATCGAGATCGGGAAAGACGTCGATCGGCAAGGTGGCGGTCAGATAACCCCCGTAAACCAGGGCGATCAGACTGCAGGCGATCACCAGCAGTCGGTACCGCAACGCCAGACGAATGATCCCATTGAGCACAACCGTCTCCCTCAATGATGGTGATGGTGATGTTCGTGCTCGTCCCCGCCTTCTCCGCCGCCTGCCTTGGCCTTGAGCGCACGATTGAGTGCCGCCGCCCCGCGTTTGACAAGGGCCTGTCCCTCGCTCACGCTGCCATCATTGACCAGCACCACACTGTGGGCATCCTCGAAACGAATCTGAATCGGGCAACGTTCAAAGACGTCGCCATTTTGCCGGAACACATAGCTCTCCGCGCCATCGCGAACAACCGCCTGCACCGGCACTACATAGACGCCCTTGAACTCTTCCACTGGCACCTCGATTCGCACGCGTTGTCCAGGCCGATAGCGCCAGAGCCGATGCGATTTGCCGTTGCGCGTGTACTCCTCGAATTGATTGCGCAGGGCGATGTAGAACGGGAAGGTTTGCGCCCGTGGATCGATCACGTTCGCCAGAAAACGCACCTGCAGTGGTTCGGTCGGTTGCGTCCATTCCCCCTCCTCCTCCAACCACTCGGCCTTGACGTTCGTCCCCTGGCGTGCTGCCCGTTCGAGCAAGGCCAGCTCCCCCTTGAACGCCTGCCCTTCGATGTAGAGGTGTTGATGATCGGTGAGGTAGCAGAGCAACTGCCCTGCGCTCACCTGTTCGCCCAGGGACACCTTCAATTCCTGCACCTCGAAGAGCGCCGCATCCCCTTCACTCTTGCCGACCTTTTCCGGGACGCGAATCACCAGATGGGTGAGGAACTTCCCCTGGGCGATGGCATCGATTTGTTCGGTTGTCAAGCCACGGGCAGCCAGTTCATGGCGACTCCCCTGAATGGCAACGTTGAGCCGTTGCTCCTGGTAATCGAGTTCCAGCAGACGTGCTGCCGGGACGGCGCCCACCTTGGCGGAGCTATTCAGCCGCGCCCGCTGATCCTGGGTGATCTGCAACTCCTTGCTGCTCTTGAAAAGCGCGGTCTGACTGGCCTGTAAAAACTCGCTGTTGAGCCGCAGGGTAAAGAGTTCATCGCCGGGGCGCACGGTTTCCCACGGCGCGCGATGGATCTTGCTGATCACCCCCGCAACAGGCGTGGTGATCCCGCGATCACTGGCGCCCGGCAACTCCACCACCTGCCCAGGCATCGACAGGGTGCGCCAGTACGAGGTCAGGGCCGCCGGCTCGATCACCAGACGCAAATTCGCCTGCGCTTGTGGCGTAATCGTGATCTGATCCTCCTCGTGCGCAGCGTGTTCCTCCTTACCTGGGTTGGCGGGTGGTTTCGTTTCCTGGAAGAAAGACAACCCGAGTGCCTCGAAACGCTGCCGGGTGTCGGGCAGAAGCAGCATCGTCACGGCCACACTCACCACGGCGAGCAACCCGAGCAGGATCAGGATGCGACGCAGACGCATGGAATCCTCCTTCGTGGGAAGGACGCAAGCTTTCAAAGCAAGAAACACGGATGAAAGAGAATGAGGGCAGCAGGAAAAGGTATATTAAAGACCGACTAAATCCTCAAAATGGACGTGCTGATGTGCGGAGCAGCGCCGGTTGCCAGAGGCGGGGCATACTCCACTATTTCGGGTGTGAGGGTCGGCGCCCCCTGCCGGTGCGGAGAAATGCAGGGGAGGCTCACAGAAAGATCGAGCGAGGGGACCTCGACCAGAGGAGTCTGTAACCAACCACCCACGGCACGCGAGGCCGGGCACCCGGGCGCGTGCTCTTCTTCCTCGGTGGGGGGGTCGGAATCCGAACGTTCGCTGCTTGCGGTCTGGAACGATTCATAGAGGTGGCAGAGGCAAATGCCTGGAGGGGCAAGCAGCCGCAGCGAAAGAACGGCAATCAGGAGTGGGAGCAGGCGATTCACAATAAATGGACCCAGTTCGCGCCGTTCTTGAAATTCATATCATTCTCACAGTAGCTTTCCCCCCTGGAGAAGTCAACCAGGACTCCGAGCGCCTGAAGGAACATCCCATGCGCGCAGTGGACCTGATCCGCAAAAAGCGCGAAGGTCTTTCGTTGAGCGAGGCGGAGATCGCTACCTTCGTCACAGCCGCCACCACCGGAGCGTGGCCTGACTATCAACTGTCAGCGATGCTCATGGCGATTGTCTGTCGCGGGATGAGTGCAGCCGAGACGAGCGCGCTCACGGCCGCCATGGCTCACTCGGGGAGCATCCTGACCCTCGACGATCTCCCTGGGCGCAAGGTGGATAAACATAGCACCGGCGGTGTGGGCGATAAAACCTCTCTCATTCTGGCTCCGCTGGCAGCGGCCTGCGGGGTTATTGTCCCAATGATGGCGGGCCGCGGCCTGGGCCACACCGGCGGAACCTACGACAAACTCAAGGCAATCCCTGGCTTTCACCTGGGGCTCACTCAGGAGGCCTTTCACCGGGCGCTGCACCGTGTGGGGTGTGCCATCATGGGTCAGACCGCCGAGTTTGCCCCTGCCGATCGCATCCTCTACGCCTTACGGGATGTTACCGGCACGGTGGAAAGTCTCCCTCTGATCTGCAGCTCCATCATGAGCAAGAAGCTCGCCGAGGGCATTGATGCCCTGGTCCTCGATGTGAAATGTGGCTGTGGCGCTTTCATGAAAGATCGCTCTTCCGCTTTGGAACTGGCTCGCTCCTTGTTCGCCATCGGCACGGCGCAGGGACTGCAAATCGAGGCCCTGGTCACGGACATGAACCAGCCTCTGGGGCGCGCCGTCGGCAACGCGCTGGAGGTCCGCGAAGCGCTGGATACGCTCCGGGGGCGCGGGCCCAGGGATGTCCAGGACCTTTCTGTGCAGCTGGCGGCTCGCATGGTGCGTCTGGCGGGCAAGGCCGCCTCGCTCGGCGACGCGGAAGCGCAGGTGCTCGATGCGCTCCACTCGGGGCGCGGATTGGAACGGTTGCGTGCCATTGTCACGGAACAGGGTGGCGATCCGCACTGCCTCGACGACTCGCGCCTTCTCCCCACTGCTTCGCACCGGCACCTTGTGACCGCCACGTGCCCCGGCTTTGTCACGGAGGTGCATGCCGAGCGCATTGGCAAGGCAACGATGCTGCTGGGCGCCGGGCGCGAACGGGTACAAGATCCCATCGACCCCGCCGTGGGAGCGCTCCTCGCCGTCAAGGTGGGGGACGAGATCCCGGTCGGGGCGCCTCTCGTCGAAATCCACTATAACGATCCGCAACGTCTTCAGGCGGCTCTCCCTCTCCTGACCGATGCCTTCCGTGTCGAGCCAACTCCGCCTCCCCTCCCTTCTCTGATTCTGGACATTCTGGAGTGAGGAACGAGTTATCCGCCATGAACCCAGAGATTCCTCCCGAACCCGCGTCG
>JAKOSN010000184.1 GCA_029777335.1 Planctomycetota bacterium | reverse complement strand
GGCGGCCATCAATCGTGTCGGCCACGAGATGATCGTGGGCGACGGCCTCGAATTCTGGGGCGGATCGTTTGTGTGCGATCCGTTTGGCGTGTTGCTGGGCGAATCCTCCCACGAGCGCGAGGAAGTGCTGGTGGTTCCCTGCGAACGGGCGCGCGTGGAAGAGGTGCGGCGCAACTGGCCCTTCCTGCGCGATCGCCGCATCGATGCCTATGGCAATATCCCGCGCCGGTTTATTGATTGATACCCTGCAACCCCATCCGCTCATCGAAACGGAATGTGATTCAAGATCGCCCTTATCAGGGTTGTGGTAATGCTCGCTTCGGTGATAAGGGCCTCGTCGTTTGCGGCGGGTTGCACCACCCAGCAGAAGATCCACGCCAGGACATGGAAAAGAGAAATAAAAACAAGGCGTCCCTCGGGCCTCTCTTCCAGCACGGTTGGAGTAAAGTTGGGGACAAGATCCAGCAGGAAATAGACCCATATCAGATAGATTATATAGAATATACCAAGGAAGGATGTCCACGCGACGATTGTCCGCACTCCGCACTGCACCAGGATGCCCGCACAATAAGCGGCGAGGAAAAACTTCAAGGAACAGACCAAGGGCACCGCGAGGTAGGCAGCGAATGCGCCTCTCAGTTCTCCCCTGCTCCCGGACGCGCCAATTTGATCCTCGCCGAGTAAAGAATCCATGCACAACTTGAGCAAGAATTCCTGCGCAAATAGCAGAAAAAGAATGAGCAAAGGACCAAGCAGCCACACCAGGAGCCGGACCGTTTGAGGCGGACCTTTTGCCGCGACCAGCTTGGGGTTCACACTGAGAAAGAAGATAACAACGAACGTCGACGATAACAGAATGAGCATCAGCCAGGTCATGACCTCTCCTGTTCCGTCTGGGGCAATACAGTCACTGATAGCCGGGCCAGTATTGCTCCACGTGCCACAGAGGTACACCTTGCCCAAGCGCTGCGCGGATATTGGAGATGACTTTCTCGTATTGCTCTGAGTTGAAGCAAGACCAGCGGGCAGCTCTCGCTTTGCTCCATTCAGCGCGTAAATTCCCAACGTTTTGGCTGTACAATTCGTTCAGAAGCAAGGCGTCCACTGGAGGATGAAGTGCCTGCACCCGTGGATCACTCTCGTAGCCACCACAGACGAATCCTGCCTTGAGATAGATGTTGATTAACTTCGCTGCGACACCGTGAGTAAATGGCAATCCCCGGCTTTGTGCCACTGAAATGACCGCGTGTCGCCACTCGCGGTGCTTCCTATCGATCTCCAGTGGTTCGGGTAACTGATCTGGACCCAGCAACACTCGCTTCAGGTTGGCACCCACCAAGACGGCCTCGCCCTGTTCCACGGAGAACCGACATCCCCTTACGCTTGCGGCTCGACCGGCAGCCCACGCTGAAAACCTGTGTTTGTGTTCGTGTATGGAATAAGGCATCATCCCTTCCTCATCACTGCCGGCTCGCTATTGTACAGGGATTGCGTCCGTTACACTCGTCGTGGAAACTCTTTGCATTCTATCTGAGGAGGGCTCTCAAAGCCTAAAGTTGGCCCCTCGAAGTAGTGATGCCAGCGCCAAACCCCATCATACCAGAGTCGGCGCGCCTCCTGCTCATCCACCAGCGTGGCACCCATCCAAAAAATGCGAGGACTCCCTTCCAGGGCTGTTGGCGGTGTGGCGGAGAGTTCACGGATGACGTGCAGCAGCTTTTCGGGCAGTAGCGGGACAATTTCCTGGGGTGGATCCGTCGCCGCAGCCTGAATCAGCCGTAGATGAAGTTCCATCAACGTAATCTGGCCGCAGTTGTACAAGTCCAACACTTTCACTGGATCCAGAAGTCGCATCGAGGAATGCTCCCAAACGCTTCGTTTTCCTGCCCTCGTGGACCGGGGAATGCGAAGAGTTCTTTCATTTCTCGTTCTGGGACTGCTTGTTTCAATGCCCGTGGTCGACATTGCGCGAGCGCCCAAAGATGACAGACCTTGGCCAAGAAATTGACCAATTCCACGGTCCGACTCCACTCCTTCCAAATGCCTTGGTTGAGTCAATTCCTCCCAGCCCCGTTGGATTGCGTCGATATCGGATTCTCAGAGTCAGAGCGCCGCCCCAGGTCATGGCCAAGCCATCTCCGCAACACAGTGGGAGCATGAGCTGGTCGAGGCCGTCCCACTCGGGCGCCAACAACGGAAACGTCATGGAGCCCCAACCTTATCCCGTTACCCGAACGGACTGTTCAACGCGAAGCAGATTCAGTCAACCCGGTCGGTTGCAGCGACATCTGTCTGGTCATGGGAGCGTATCACGTCGTCGATCTTCCTCAGTGCTTCCAGTGCGCCGACGGCGAGGGGGATTCCTCGACGGGGTGTATCCGCCTCGCGCGGGTTGATGCGGATGAGAAGCTGGCCCCGTTGTTCGCACTCCTGGCGCACGGTGGGGATCGCCAGCCCCGCGCCCATCTCGAGCGCCACCACACGGCGGCCGCTGACACGCCGAAGCCAGTCGCGGTAGCGCGAGTGTTGCTCGCGAGAACGACCGGGGTGCCATTCGGCATCACCAAACATCAGAATGTTCGGGCGCGCAATCGCGGAGCACCTCGGACAGCGCGGCGGGTCGGAACGACTGCGCATGGTCGCCTCATCGACCTCCACGCGCACCTCGGCGGACGACCAGATTGCGCCACTGCAGCCCTCGGCACACTGCAGATAGTGAATCGAACCGTGGCACTCCAGCACGCGCTCCTCGGGAAACCCCGCACGCTGAAAGTGACCATCGACATTGCTGGTGAAGACAAAATACCCCAGCGGGAGAGATTCTCCCCAACGACGGAGGATCTGGAACCCCGCATGGGGAGTTGTTCCTCGATAGAGGTTCAACCGATGACCAAAAAAGCCCCAGGCCAGCGCCGGATCGTTGTGAAACCAGTGGGGAGTGGAGAGTTCCGAAAAGGACCGCCCGCGAAAGGGGGGATAGGCCTTCCAGAAGCCCGTATCGCCGCGAAAGTCCGGCAACCCGGAGTCGACCCCCATCCCCGCACCCGCACCGATCAGAAGGGCTTCCGCGCTTCGGATCGCCTCGGCCGCCCTTGCGTAGAGAGATTCCAACTCCGAAAACTCGCTCATGGGATTCTCGCGTTTCACTGCCTGGCAGCGGGCGGAAGTTCCACGAGCCGCAAGGCGCGAAAACTCAGATCGGTGGTTTGATCGTGCCCTTGCAAGCTGATCGGCCCTTTCTCCAGGCGGCAAGCAGTGCGCGCATTCTCGCCCAGGGGACGATGATCGGTCCAATCCACCACCTGGAGGCCGTTCACCCAGGTGGCCAGATGGCGGCCATCGGCAAGAACAGTCAGCGTGAACCATTCCTTGTCGCGCGCCACGGCCTGGCGGGCGGGGATGCGCCGATAGATGGCGCCCGTGCCGTAGTCCATCGCCGCCGACAGGAGGACCTTTTCTGCGGTCGGCTTGTGCGTTTTGGGGTCGTACTCCTGGACCTTGTAACTTTTGGTCGCGTTCTCCAGCCAGCCGTTGTGAATCTGCGCCTCGTAGCCCTGCTGATACTCGCCGGGGCGACATCGGAAGAAGACGCCGCTATTGAGATGCTTGCCGTTGCTCATGCACTCCAGTTGCAGGATGAAGTTGGCCCACTGCCCCTCGGTTTGCAGATCGCCCGGACCATTCTTGATGTTGAGCCAGCCCTCCGAGGTCACAGTGAACTTCGACTTGCGCCCGGGAAACTCCTTCCAACCGCTGAGATCCTTGCCAGTGAAGAGCGGTTTTTCCCCGAGAGGACGGAGCTTGATGGAGCGAAAAATCACCTCATTCCCAGCGGTGAGAGCAAGGTGATTGCGCACCAGTGCGTCGCTTTTGTCCAGCAAACCGGTGCGTGCCCGCCCAGCGCCCTGAGTTCCCTCCACACTCTCAAAGGCTTCGTTTTTCACCAGACCTCCGACCACGGTGACCGTCAATCGCCACCAGCCTCGCGTACCGCCCAGCAGGGGGATCTTCCCTTCTGGAGGAGTCTTCTGGCCGTGTGCCTCGCAGCCAAGCAAAACATGGCTCATTGCCTTCTTCTGTTGATATTCGACACTCAGTTCATAATCGGCAAACGCGGACGTTGTAACCAGTGGTGGAGCATTGTTTTGCGGGGAGAGATGGCCGTCCTTCACGGTCCATTTGGCGAGGTCGGCGCTGGTCCAGCCAAAGAGCGTCTGGCCATCGAAGAGAAGGAGCCAGCCGTCGCGAATCTCCTGCGGGCTCAGGGTGTTGGATTTGGAGGCGTCGGCGGCGAAGGTAGAGCCAACCCCGACAAGGAGGAAGGCGAGAGCGAGGGCACAGTGCAACATGGGTGGCACTCCTGGGAAGGTGAGTTCGCCCCATGATGCCACAGGCGCGGAAGAACGCAAGAAAGAAGTGAAAAACACAACGGCGAGGAGAGTGTGAATCCCCTCGCCGTTTCTTGGGTGTCCAACAACGTTGACGATCAAGGCATTTCCATGTGCTGCTCCTCAGCGAGGTCACGCAGCTTTTTCATGGCGCGGGCGTTCAACTGGCGCACCCGTTCCTTGGTGATGCCGAACTGCTGGCCAATCTCCTCCAGGGTCATCGCCTTGTTGTGATCGTCCAGCCCGGCCCGCATGCGAATGATGTCGCGTTCTCGCGGCTCCAGGTAGTTCAGCAGGCGGTTGACATAATGAGCAGCCCGCTCGGTGGAAGCAAGGACCTCGTGCTCGTCGGTCCGGGTGTCCGGCGAGGCATCAAAGAGGTCGTCGTGGCCGGTGACAAAGCGTTCCCGGCGATGCTTCTCATCGGGAATGCTGCGGGCGAAGTTCTTCATGATCGCCCAGCTGGCATAGGTGCTGAACTTGAAGCCGCGCCCAAAGTCAAACTTCTCCACGGCCCGGATCAATGACATGTTGCCGTCAGAGAGCAACTCGAAGAAGTTATCGGCTTGGCCCGAGTGTCGCTTGGCAATATTGACCACCAACCGCATGTTGGCGTTGATCAACTGATCCTTGACCTCGTTGGCCTGGTGCTGAAAATCCTCGATCAAGCGCAGGTCCTGAATCCGAACCTTGGTCGGATCGACCTCGTTGGTCGGGGTACCATCCACCTCTTCCTTGCACAACTGGTTGCGCAACCTGGAAGCACGATGTTTGAGATAGTTCATCTTGCGGAACAAATGTTGCTCCTGCTCCTTGTTGAGCAGGGGGACCTCATAGAGCGGAGCAAGTTCGGGCGGAACGTCCTTGGGAACCTTCATCTCGCGCCGGCGTGCTTCATAAGCATCGGCATCGGGCATGGCAGCCAGGATCTCCGCTTCCTTGCTCGGGTCATCGAACGAGGGGTGGTAAATATAGTCCAGGGGCTGTTCCAGCAAACGCTGAGCCCGCACTTCATTGATGACACGATACATCGAGGTCCGAGTCCGTCCAAAACGTTTTGCCAGAGTATCCACGGCAATCCCTCGTCGGTAAGAGCTGTAGATGATCTGTTTCGTCGCCGCATCCAGCGGGCCATTGACGCTGGGAAACAGAGCCTGGTCGGGATGCTCGCGATCAAAGTTTTTGATCGTGTAGCGTATGGCCTCCACCGAGCGCCTCATGCGTCGAGCAATCCTGCGACTGACTTCCATGAGACTGCCTCCGCTGACACGGGACAATCGGCGCGCCCGCCGCAGGATCTCATCGCGTTCCTGCTCGGACAGCTGCGAGAAGCGACTGCCACGCTCGACACGATCCCGGTTACTGGCCAGGAACTTATCGACGGCCGAGGGGAGGAAAGCCACCTGCACCCGGCCATTGGTTACCACTCGGAGGCCCATCAGGCCGCGTTCCCGCCAACGCCGAATGGTTTTTGTGGACACATTAAACCGTTTGCTCAATTCCTCTAACGTGAGGACTGGTTCGGGCAATGCCTCGACCGGCGTCATCCATTCAATCATCTGGCGCAGGTCGTGCGCCAGGTCTGCGCCCAGGATGCGCAGATCCGGATAGGAGTCCGGACGGAATTCGGTGAGCCGATAGCAAACGTACTGGTAAGGGTACTGTCGGGTCTCGTCGATTTCGGCGAGCAAACGCTCAGCGCGCGCCACTTGCTCCAAACGACGCGCCGGAGGGGCAAAGCGAACTTGCTGCTCCGTTAACTGCTTCAGGGCTGGATGTTTGAACCCTGTCACCGTTGCACTCCTTTGTCCGGCTGCCCCACACTCCGGTAGGGTCTTCAGGTATCTGACAGCGGAAAGCCACTTTCTCGCTCGCAGATTCCTCTTGCCTCTTTGCCCTCATCTCTGTTACAGGCACTCTCGCCCTGCAAGTATTACGCTCGTTCTGGAACTTTGTTTAACTAAAAGTCTGAAGCCACTCTGGGGTTGATGCCGATGTACAACTATTTGATCTTTCTTCTGGATGCCTCGGAGGGCTCTCAGGGTTCGCGCCAAACGCTCTTTGGCACCACTTTTTTCCCAGACCCTCCCAGAGACGAGTAAAGGACCCCACCAGATTCAGTAAATCTCAGCCCACGTGCGTATTTCGTGGCTGATCGTGTTGTATTTTCGCTTGAAACGCCACTTCTCACTATCTCTGCAACTGGTGGGCCAAATCCTCACCTCTTCGGCGGAATCGCCCTGTTTCTTTTCGGAAACATCGCCTTAAACATCTTGTAAACAGTCAGTTACGCTTTTCTCTTCCCGATCTCGGTGTAATTCTGGTTCTGGTTTGGCTGTTGCAATTTTGTCAAGATCTATTCGGACATACACTACTTTTGTTCAAAATTGCGCCCCAGCACTTCAAAACGCCGCACTTTTCGGCGGTGAAACTGGGAAATCTGGCATCGGAGTGGTCGATTCGAGCGATCGCACCGCTCCGCTTCCCTCGGGAACCCACGCCCCGCAGCGCTTTCCCCCGGGAATGCCCGGTACAATCGAATAGACGATCTTTGGGCCCGGTCCTCTCTGGCCCACCCTTCACGGAGCAGAGTCGATGAACCGATCCAATCCTCTTGGACCGTTGGTGGTCCTTGTGGCCGCCCTTGGGCCCGGTGTATCGGGAACCCTTTCCGCGCAGGAGACCATCCGCCTGCAAGAGCGCTTTCCGGTTGGCTATCAGTATCGGGTCCAAACGCGCGTCACCCTGTCGGGAACCCTCTCGTTGCCCGCGCAGGAGGGAAAACCAGCGCCCAAGCCTCTTGCCATTACTGGCGACAGTGCCATCGATTACGATGAAAAAGTCCTTGCCCTCGATCGCGACGGAGTGGTCAATCGTACCGTACGGTTGTTCCGCCGCATGGACTTCGAGCGGCAAATGAGCGAGCAAAAACAGAAAGGCACCCTGCGTCCGGAAGTTCGCCGCATGGTGTTGATGCGCCACGACTCCAGCGAGGTGGCCTTCTCCCCCGATGGTCCGCTTCTCTGGGGCGAACTCGACCTGATTCGCACCGATGTCTTCACTCCGGGGTTGCTCGGTTTGTTGCCCGAGCGCGAGGTTCGACTCAATGAGCGCTGGAAAGCAACCGGCGCGTCCATCCGCGAACTCACCGACCTGGAACAGATCGACGAGGGAGGGCTGGAGTGCCGTCTGGAGCAACTCTTCACCGCCGAGCGCCGACGCTATGCGCGCGTGAGTTTTAGCGGCTCCGTCAAGGGAATGACCGAGGATGGTCCGACCCGGCAACAGCTCGAAGGCTATTACTTCTTCGATCGGGAGTCGAACCATCTCAGCTACCTTTATCTCAAGGGCCGCCATGTACTTGTGGATAAGGATGGCAAGGAAGCAGGGAAGGTCGAAGGGCGATTCACCCTCACCCGGCAAGCTCCGGTCACCTCGACGGAACTGAGCGAACAGGCCCTCAAGGGGATCGCTCTGGAACCGAATAACGAGAACACGCGCCTCCTGTACGACAATCCCGACCTTGGCGTCCGTCTGGTCCATCCGCGACGCTGGCGGGTAGCCACCGTGCAGGGGCGCCAGTTAGCGCTCGACAGCCCGGACGGCAGCGGAGTCCTCTTCACTCTCGATCCGCTCACCCGCATTCCCACGGGCGCGCAGTTCCAGTCAGAAACCAAGGATTTCCTCCTCAAGCAGAAAGGGCGCATCCTCTCGGCAAGCACGCCCAGAGTCGTTCAGGACCGCCCGACCGTGCTGGAACAATTCACGCTGGAAACGGAGATGAACAAACAGCGGTTGGTGATGGTCTACTACATCATCCGGCAGAAGAACGGAGGCGCAACGGTTGCCGCACGCTTTCTCCCCGAAACGCGCGAGGTTCTGGAGAAGGAACTCGACAAGATCGTGCGCAGTCTGACAATTACCAAACCGATCAAGTAAGCAATGCATAGAATAAGCAGCGAGGAGGCGCATTCCTGTTTCCGATCAGGATTGCGCCTCTTTGGCTTTCGGATCGAACCGAGGAAGCCAGACCTCAAAACGCGAGCCGAAGTCTGGTTCGCTGATCACGCGCAGCTGTCCGCCAAACCCCGCGACGATCTGTTGCACCACGGCCAGCCCCAGTCCTGAACCGTATTCCTTGGTGGTGAAGAAGGGATCGAAGATTCGTTTGCGAACCTCCTCGGTCATTCCCGTCCCGTTGTCGTGAACCGCAAGCCGCACCCAGGAGAGGGGAAGAAGGTGCGCAGTTTCTCCCTTTGTGGCAACGAGGGGAGCCAGTGCCGGGTCGCGCATCGCCTGGAGGTGTACCATCAGCCGTCCGCCGTGTGGCATGGCATCGCGCGCATTGAGGCACAGGTTCATCAGCACCTGCTGCAATTGCATCTCATCGGCACGGACAAGGAGCGAATCGGGAGGAACGAGCGCTTCCAGTGTGATGTTCGTCGGCATCAGGGTGCGCAACAGATCGCACGCCCGCCGGATCACACGATTGATCTCCAGCCGTTGCAAGGGCACCTGGCGCTGTCTGCTAAAATCGAGCAGGCGCTGGGCCATGTTCGCTGCCTGTTCCCCGACCTCGCTCAAGCGATCGAGATCCGTCGCCGCCGGATGTGCGTTCCCCACATGCTCACGGGCGAGTTGCGCCAGCCCCATCATCGCCATGAGCAGATTGTTGAAATCGTGGGCAATCCCACTGGAAAGGCGACCGATCAACTCCAACCGCTGACTGCGTTCCAGCTCGCGCTGCAAGCGACGCTCGCGCGTCATGTCGACCAGCAACACAAGCACGCCCTCCGATGCCACCGCCTTTGTGCTCACCTCACGCCAGGGCTGGACAATCTGGTAACCGATCCGTTCTTGCTGATCGCGGGTGACAAAGCGACATTCCCCACGGGTGCTGCGTCCCGCGAGGGCCTCGGCATAAACATCGATGGCGGTGCAAGACTGCAGAGTCAAGGTTGCCACCAGCCCCCCTTGCTGAAGCTGAGCCGGGGTGAAGCCGGTGAGGGTTTCCGTCGCTGGGTTGGCGTACACGACCCGCAGCTGGGCGTCGAGTTGGACCAGCATCAGCGGTAACGAGTCCACCAGCCCGCGATAGCGTTCCTCCGAGAACCGAATCCGTTCCTGGGTGCGCAGTTGCTCCGTCATGTCCACCAGGGTCGTGACCACCCCAATGGGAGGCGTTCCTGGCGCGAGCAACAGAGGCAAGGCATTGACGAGGAGAATGCGTCGCTCGGCACCATTTGCCCCGGAAGGGCAGAGATAACCCAGCTTGCGATCTCGCACGGGTCGACGGGTTTTCAGAGCCAGCGCAAAGGGATGCTCCTGCGGAGGCAGCGGGGTCCCCTGCGCGGAGGAAAAACCGAGCGTCAGCGCTCGTCCGACCACGTCCTCGTGGGAACACCCAAGGAGGGTCGCGGCCGCCTTGTTGCAATCCAGGACGTGGCCGGTTCGATCCTGGACCAGCAACCCCTCGGTCAACGATTCGATCACGGCACGCAACCGGGTTTCGCTTTCCTTGCGCGCCGCCTCGGCCCTGCGCAACGAGGTGAGATCCTCCAGCACCCAGACGGCGGCATCCGCCTTGCCGCTCTGGGCCAGGTGAATGGGAGCAGCCCACGTGACCAGTGGAGTGCGCTCGCCGTCGAGGCGATGAACGACAATATCCTCGCGCATCCCGGCGGCCCCCCCATGAAGCGCCTTGTACACCGGCAATTCCTCCAGGGGGTAGCTTGTGCCATCGGGACGATGAAGACGATAGTACTCGACCAGGTGTTCCAGCCCGAGGGAGAGATTCTCCCGTTGCCCCAGTAACTGGCGAGCACGCGCGTTGACGAAGATGGGGTTGCCGTGTGGGGCCTGGACAAAGAAAACGCCCGCAGGAAGACTGCTGACCAGGGCGTGGAACATGTTGGTGGTGCGGCGCAGATCGTCAGCCAGCGACCGTTGCTCGCTGATCTCCTGCACCATTCCCTCCCACCCTTCAAGCTGTCCTTCATGATCAAGGTGTGGGACGAGCGTTTCCCTGACCCAGCGCGGCGCCGAAAACGCGGGCGCCAGATGGCCTGGGGGCGTCTCTGCTTCCAGGGCGGCCAGGCGATACTCACAGGTCACGGGGAGATTCTGGCGATAAAGCTGCAAGATGGCGGCCTGCACGACCTCGCGGTCGTCGGGATGAACACACCCCATCCACTTGGCGTGATCTCCCAGCAGGGCAGCCGGTGGTTTGCCCAGGATGGTGCGGCAAGGCGGGCTCACGAAAATGACCTCGGCCCGGGGATTGCGCCAGTCCTGGGAGACATCCCCCGAGGGAAGCACCCGTGCGCTGTAAAGCACCACGGGAATCTGGGCTGCCACCCGGCGATAACGCGCCTCGCTGGAGCGCATCCAGCTGACCGAAGAGGCGACCAGCAAGGCGGCGCAGTGGGCGAGGAGATTGCCCTGAAGCAGGAGAGGATCGGCCTGATGTGCGAGCGCTTCGAGAGGTACAACCGTCCCGGCGGCGACGGCGATGGTGGCGGCCCACAAGCCCTGGCGCAACCCCGCCCAGACAATCACCAGCAAGGGAACGCCCCAGACCTGCCAGCGCCCCACCACAGGACCCTGCACCTTCAGAAGCAACAGACTGAGTCCCGCCGTGGTCAACGCCAGCCCGGCAATCTCGATCCATTCACCGACCGTGGTGGGCGCAAATCCCAGGCTGGGGGCCGCGGTACGCGGAGGGGGAGCGCCGGAAACAAGGCGCACAGAGCTTTTCAATCGGTTCCCCTCGCCTGAGGATTCACTCGCCGCGAGGATCCCGCGCCGCACAAGCCAGGGAGTGACGCACACCAGCAAGGGTGGAGCCAGGGCAATCACGCCGAGCGCTTGCCGGGTCCAGTGCAACCCCACCTCGCGCCACCCCTCGACCCCCAAGGGTAAGGTTCCCCCGCACAGCACCAGCCAGAACACGCTGCCCACCCCCAGCGCCACCCCGGGGACAAGGAGCAAAAAGAGCACCAGGGAACGCGGATCGCCCAGGACGCGACTCCCCCGTGCCCCGCGCTGAAACAGGGCCCAGCCCAGCGCGAGCGCCCCTGCCTGGAGCGCTTGATCCAGGACGGCACCACCCAGCCCACGCCATCCCGGCCCCGCGGGCAACTCCTGGCCGAAACCTTGTTGCTGCAGTGCTGCCAGGAAGGCATCGAGCACAAGAAGGACCAGGGCACGGGGCCCGAGCCAGGCCAGCAAGGCCACGCCCAGGCCTGCACTGGGAAACCACTGCGGTCCCGGAACCCCCGGCCAGCTAAACCGCTGGGAAAGATGAAGAGTCAGCAATAATACCAGGAACAGCCCCCTGTGCAGTCGGGGGCCTGGGGGAGCGGACCGGACGATCTGCGCCGACGAAAGCCCCTTGCTCCCCTGGGCAAGAGGCTCAGACGAGTCGGGAGAGTGTAACTGCGCGGACATAGAGATTGCTCGCCCTGCGGATCGGTGAGCGCCGGCCCGGCACTACTCGTCACTGCTCACTGGGCGCGAAAGGAAAATCTGGACTATTCTAGAATACAAGAAAGCCCTGCTCAAGCTGGATGCCAACCGTTCCAGAAAGGTCCGCACTTGCGCGGTCGCTGTAATCACCCTATTCATTCCTCAAGGGTAAACCGTGTCGCGATCAGGGAGCAGATCAGCGCGCACTTGCCTTCTCCGCGTCAAGTTGCTGGCGAAGGAGAGCACCCAGAAAACCACCGTGCACTGATCTGTCCGTCCGCACATGGCAAGGTGCTGGAGTAGCACGGTTCGGTTGTTCGCCCGCCGGACCAGCGCCCCGCCGAGGGCGACCGCTCCAGAAGAGCGAGATTACCCCGCCGAACAGTCCCGTAGCGGTAGACCCAAGGGGCTTGCTCAGCGGAGGAGAAGATGGAACCGCCGGACGTGCTGCTGATGGGAGTCATTCTGGGAGTGCTTGGCCTGGTTGGCTACGGGTTGCATCGCGTCGGGTTGTGGTTGGAAGCGCGCGGTTGGATCTTCTACCGCAAGCACCAATCGAGCAGTACCGCTGCTGGCTCAATGTTGGCGTTGCAACAGATCGTCGAGCCTTCCGTTCGCCATGTGATCGAGATGAAAGAGGAGCATCCCTCTCCCGAGGAACAAGCTCCCCCAGGTTAAGACGGCTCTGTCTCGTTTCTCGCCACGACGGTTACAGCCATCGGATGAGTCGACACGGCTTGCTCGCGGACTCCAGCGCTAAAGTTGGGGTAGAGGCTCTGGAAGCGCAGGAGCCCTCCAAAGACCAAACCAAAGACGACCACAACCATCCCGGCGAGAAGGGGCAAGGCCCAATCCCCGGGCCACACATCCCCCTCGGGACTCCAAAACAGCCAGAAGGTGGTGACATCGCCAAAGAATCGCTCGGGCACCTTGGCCTGTAACTGGTGGAGGAACAACTCGGGAGAGGCGATCGGCCCCGCGCACACGCGCGGGCCGTGCCAGCGTCCGCGTCGTAATTGTTCCGTGGTGGGATCGATCATCTCTGCAAAAAAATAGTTGTTGCGTTTGCTTATCCCACGAAGCTGGCGGAATCGGGCCATCTCCAGAAACTGTTCCGGCGCTACCAGATGAGCACATTGCCGCATCCACAGATAGCCTCCCAGAAGCGCACCCAGCGCGGCGCACAGCAGAACTGCATAAAAAGGCCGAATCTGGCGAAACGAGCGGACCACTCTTGCTGGCGCGATTCCGGGGCGGCGGCGATCCAGGATCTGGACCAGGTCACTCCGCCCGGTGCTCCCAGCAATCGCGCGTGCGGTCTGGCCGAATGGATTCTGCTTTTCCGTATCGGCGCCATTGAGAAGCAAGAACTTGACCACGTCGGTGTGACCCAGAGTAACAGCGACCATCAGCGGAGTGGCACCGAGCAGATCGGGCTCATCCAGCGGTACCCCGGCCGCCACGGCTCGGCTCACACCCCAGAGCGAGCCCATCCGCACCCACCACCGCAATCCCGCCAGGGAATGGAAGGATTCGGTGAAATGCCACACGCGCGTTCCGAGGAAGGCAGTCCCCAGCGCCAACCCCAGCATCACCAGCGTCGGCACGAGGAAGGATCGGCCGATGGGAAGTTGTTTGGTATCCAGGAACATTTCCCCGCTGAGAAGGGGCCAGAGCGGAAGGCAAAGGAGCATCGCGCCGAGCACCACCAGGCAGCCCCCGACGAACCAGCCAATGCGTCGCCCGGCGGAAAAGGGGGCGGCTTGTGCCGTGGGATTCGAGGCAGACAACCGCGTGCCTGCGGCAGGAACGGAATCCGTGGGCGATGGGGGCGCAAGGTGCTGGGCATAATGCGTAAGGGCCGAGGCAAAAGCCTGCGCATCAGGGTAACGTTGCCTGGGCTCTTTTTCGAGCGCACGCAGGATTACCTGCTCCAACCCAGGGGGCAGGTCGGCGCGATGATGCCTTGGTGGCGGCGGTGGTAAGTGAACGATCTGATTTAACACGGCGAGGGTGGGCCCTTCAAACGGTAGGCGACCCGTCAGTGTTTGGTACAGAACGACTCCCAGACTGTAGAGATCGGTCCAGGGTCCAATCTGCTCGGATTGGCCGCTCGCTTGTTCCGGAGCCATGTAAGCAATGGTTCCAAGCAGCACACCGTCGGCGGTCAAATGGTCGGCGTCGCCCAGCGCGCGCGACAGGCCGAAGTCCGTGAGTACAGGTCGGCCTGCGTCAAAGAGGATGTTCCCCGGCTTCAGATCGCGGTGCACAATCCCGGCGGCGTGCACTGCCTCCAGCGCTGCGAGCAACTGCCCCGTCCAGTCCACCACCCGAGCGATGTCGCGAACACACTGCTCCTGCGCGAGCACCGACGCGAGCGAGGGACCCTCCACCAGAGCCATGACAAGGAATGGTCTGTCCTCGTGGCTGCCAACATCGTACACCGGACAGATGTTTGGATGGCGCACCAGAGCGGCCGCCCGTGCCTCACGCTCAAAGCGCTGCGCGAGCAGGAGTTGCTGTTCCGACGAACCCAGAAATTGCGGGACTTTCAGGGCCACGGATCGATTCAAGGTGGGATCGTGGCCGCGGTAGACCGTGCCCATTCCGCCAGAGCCGAGAACGCCAACCACCTCGTAACGGCCCAGCGTTCTTGGTGTTTCAGCGCGATAAGGAGTGGTTTCCATCGCTTGGCAGATCCAGGATCTCAGCCGCGCCTGCCTCCTGGGAGGTCAGCGCGCAACGCCTTGTAGAAAAGCACTCCAGTCGGGGCCGACGCAACCCTCCGCGATTGACGCCAGCCGCAATTCAGGGAAGCGCTCCTGCACCAACCCTTGCTGCTCGGGATGCCGACGGACCCACTGCACCAGGCTGACCAACCCTGCGCGAAACTCGGGCCCGCGCAGGGAGCGCAACGCCACTCCCAGCAAGGGCAGGAGAAATGGCGCTTCCTCGGGCCGCCGGGTCAGTCGGCCCATCAGCTGGGTGACAACCACCGGCTTGTTGCGCGCTCCGCGATGGACGTTGAGCAACACCGTTGCCCACAACAGCCGCACCAGCTCGCCATCGAGCGCCCGCAGATCGCGTTCCTCGCGGGTCTTGCCCTGGGTCAGCGTTTGCAAATGCGCCACCATCCGCAGGCGCACATCGTCGTAGGGCGATTCCAGCAAGCGCTGCCACAGCGTTACATCCTCGCCTGCGCGTGGCTCCGTTTGCAGCCAGTTCCAGGCCTCCGCGCGCACCTCTGAAAAGCGACTATCGAGATATTCCATCGCCCACAAGGGGGAAAAGTGCGGCGCGCTGGAGAGCACTCCACACGACCAGCGCACCATCTCGGCGCGAAGCGAGGGGCATTCGGTCTCTGCCACACCGAGCAGAGTCTGGCAATCGTCGGGACTGCTGATCGTGTGCCCTTGCAGCAACTGAAACCCCAGATGCGCCAGCGACTGCGAGCGTGCCTGCGCCATCTGCACCGCCTGGGCAATGGTAACCTGCTGGGGGGTGAGATATTCCCGGAGCAGTTCACAGAGCAATTCCAGCGACTGTCCCCTGGCTCGGAAGAGCAGGGTGAGTAACCGTCCGGTATCGACCTGGGCCAGGCCGGGACCGGTGCGCAGCAGTTCGACCGCCAGCGCCACCATCTCGCCAGAAGGATGCTCCAGCCAGGCGACCAGTTGTTCGAGCGGAACCGACTGCAACGCTCCGGGGTGTTCGCGCCTGAGCAGTTGAATGGCCCACTGCCGCACCGTGCGCGTCTGGGCGCGGTTGAGCAGTTCAAGCAACGGGTGAGGCGAGCGTTTCCAGTGTTTGAGATAATACGGAGCGGCTTCCACCTCGGCGAGCGAATGACCGCTCACCAGGGTCCATCCCGTGGGGCGCGCCAGCAGAGCGGGGCTGTACTGAAAGAGGATGTGCACCAGCCCCCAGTTATCGAGCAGCCCCAGCCCATCGCCAATATCCTCATCGCGATAGAGCGGCAACAGGGCGCGCATGGCGTCCAGGTATCGCTCGCCCTCGCGTCGCCCCAGTTTGCGAAAATAGCGCCAGGCTCGGCGACGCAGATAGATCCGGGTGGGCAGGGTGAAGAGCCGTAATTTGGGCCAGTTCTCGCACTGCCATTGCTTGAGTTGCACCAGATCTGCCGGCTCGGGGCGCGGCATGACCTGATTGGGAGTGATGGCCACCTCGCCCGCGACCGTTTCCTTGCGCGTGCGATCCCAGCGCGTGACGGTTTGTCGTTGCCGACGGAGTGACCGATCGAGGAGAACGAGGAACCGCCCCATGATCTCGTCGTCGCCATGATCCTCCGCCAACTTGAACAGGCGTTTCACCAGTCCTTCGTGGCGCAACGCATTGAGGGGACGATCGAGGTACGCGCACAGCAGCTGGCGCGCCACGGGGCGCGGATCGTGATACCACTGCCGAGCCAGTGACGCCAGCCGATCGGGCTCGCGGACTCGGCGAATCTCGTCGACAAAAGCCGGATCGCCGCGATCGAGCAGTTCCATCGCCAACGGCCAGGAGCCCGGTTCGGCGCTGAAGAGTTCATCGCTCATGGTGGTAGATCTCGCCCCGTCCAGGTGATTTGAAAGGATGATACCCGCCCGAGACGGGGGTTGCAACGATTTCCGCAAATCAGCCGGCGAGCACGGTGACGGTGGCCGTGGCACCCTCGACACGCAGCCTCTGTCCGGTGCGCACCTGATGCTGCACTCCGGGCAAGCCAGCGATGGCGGGTACGCCCAGTTCGCGCGCCAGCAGAGCGGCGTGAGAAAGCACTCCCCCCGTCTCCAGCACCAATGCGCGCGCTTGCAGCACGAGCGGGAGCGATACCGAATCGAGCGCCGGTGCCACCAGGATGTCACCAGCCCCTGGGTCGTGCGCCTCGCCAAATCGTTCGAGCACCACGGCGCGCCCCTCGACCGTTCCCAGCGAGAGGGTGATCCCCCTGAGCACCGGGCGCGTGGGCCGGGGAGAGGGGGGAGCGAAATCCTCAGACGCTTCGCTAAAAAGCACAGGTGGAAGTTCGAGCGCCAGGGCGGCGGCTCGATCCGCCCGGCGTTGCGCAACGAGCGCGCTCAGATCCTTTCCCGCGGTCAGAGCGGGCAATTCTTCGGGAGTAAGGAAGAAGACTCCGCCTTGCAGCTGAGCCCGCCGATCGAGTTCCAGGAGGATTTGCCGGATAAGCGCATAACCGCTCATCAGATAGTGGCGCCCCGTGGCCTTCAGAGCGAGATAGGTTTGGAGCGCCTCGACATCCGGCGTCAGTTCGCGCCCCTGAGCGGGAGACAGCCCTGCCTCCGCGGCAAGTTCTTCCCACTGCTCGGGAGTGGATTTGGCCAGAGCGGGTTGCGGCTCCAGATGCCGGAGCATCGCCAGGGCAGCCGGTTGTTCGCTCCAGCGTGGCTGGGCAAGTTCCATCTCCTGACTGGCACGATGGCCGAAGCGAGCAAGAAACGTTGGCAGAGCCAGTGTCCCGGCAGCCAGCTGTTGCAATGCGCCCGCGAGATCGCTCTCGGGCTCGGGGCGAACCCCCATAGTCAAGCGCAAAGAAGTGAGGCGCGCCGGGTCGGGACCGAGGAGGCGTCGCAGGCGTCGTTCCACCCGTCCCAGCGCCAGGGCCGCCAGCGCCGTTGGTTTGAGGCTCTCGCGCGCAAATGCACAGAGCGTGTGCTGAATCCAGAACTCCAGCCGTTCGAGGAGGGCCGGGGAAGACAGAGCGGAGTGATCCTCGCTCCTTTCCCGTTCGGTCGCACAACGAAACGCCGGGAGGATCTCCTGGCGAAAGCGCGTGGCAAAGGAGCGTCCGCATTCGGCGAGGCGCTGCGCAAAACGAACGGAGCGCAGCATAAGAAACGGCAATCGAAATGGGAGAAAGAGCCAGAACCAGGGACCCAGACGAGCCGGGTTGCGAACGGCGCGCGGCGCGAGCGCGCGGAGCGGATTGGTCCGGAGCAGGGCATAGGGATGTTCGAGAGGGAGCCAGCCGGAGTAGAGCAACGGTTCACGGCTGAGGTTGCAGTACAGGTGCCCGGCGAGGAGATCGTAGGGTCCGCGTTGCTCGAGGGCGGCGTGCGCGGGATAGCCGAGATCGCGATACATCAACCCGAGTCCCCCGCGACCGGAGAGAAAGCGTTGCAGGATGGCCCAGGTCATGGGAGTGGGAACGGGAAGACTCTCGGCGAAATGGATGCGGCTCCAGACCGTTCCGCCCGGCGCCGCGAGGAAACCCATCTGGGCGCGGACGTGCTGGCGCAGACGGGAGGGATCGACGGGGGAAGCGGGAGAAGTCATGGAGGAATCCTGACATCGGTTCGGGCGCCTCTTGACAGAAAGGAGGCCGCTGCTAATATCATGAGAGTCAGGCCCCCATCGTCTAGCGGCCTAGGACATAGCCCTCTCACGGCTAAGACAGGGGTTCGAGTCCCCTTGGGGGTACTTCGACTCGATACCAGGCAACTCAGGCACACGGTTCTGGACAAACAGGATCGTGTGCCTGCGTTGTTTTCCCCTCGCCCAGAACTACCATTTCTCGTCCTCGATCCCGCGGCGCTGGTCCTTTCGAAACATGTCAGAGATGAGCCCGCGTCATTTACGTGCGGAGAATGTGCGGCGAATGGCGTTGATCGTTTCGTCCAGTTTGGACAGAAAACGCGAGCGATCCTTGGGTGTCATGGGAGCGGGTCCGCCAGTGAGGGTTCCGCTCTGACGCAATTCATCCATCAGGGCACGCATCGCCAGGGCGCCACCGATGTCGTTGTCGGTGAAAGGCTCCCCCCTGGGACTGAGCACACGCGCCCCATTCGCCAGACAGCGCGCCGCCAGGGGAATGTCGGCGGTGATCACGATATCCCCCCCACCTGCCTGCGCTGCGATCCAGTCATCAACGGCGCCAAAATCCGCCTGCACCACGCGTTCAATGAGAGCGTCCGCCGGAACTCGCAGCGGCTCGCGCGTCACCACGCGCACCGGCATCGCATACCGCCGGGCGACACGATAAACCTCGTCCTTCACCGGACAGGCATCCGCGTCGATGTAAATCATCAGCATGACCCGAAACTCCGTTCAAAGGAAGGAGCCACCCCACGACCAGAGGTATGACCCAATGGATACCCCGTTTTGGGACAGAACCAGACTTATGAGGTAACCTCAAGGGGTCGGTTTCGGGGTATCCTCGCGAACTCGAAGATCTGCAAATTTATCCTTATCCAATACTTGCAGCACCGTGCCTTTTGCGCTTGTGTCGTTCGCTATGAGCCCCGCGAGGTAACTATACTTCAGAGCTCCGGTGAATTGACCACGTCGCTCGCTCACGCTGATCGCTTCATCGATGGATTGAACAGGAAGGCGCAAAACACCGCGAATGTACTGCCCCCCCTGTTCCAGGATTTGCTCCTTGGTCATGCCAACGAGAATACTCTGGTTACGGAATAGGACCACTTTTCGCCCAGTCACCACAGCCACATCGAAGCTGGAAAGCGCGGCCGGGTCTCCACCCTTGCGGATGACGGGAAGCGGGGTCCATGTGATCCGATCGCCTGCCTTGACCTCACGCCAGTTCATACGCGCCTTGCTCGCCGCGCTTAAAGTAGCAAGATCATCCCGATCTCTGAGGCTTGGGATGCGCAGGTAATATAATCGATCAAGTTGTAAGCTGTATTCAGCAAGGCCGCCACCCGTATCTGCGCTTGGATCAACTGCTCCGAAGACCTGGGAGAGAGGCCTTGAAACGAATACAGGTTTTTCGACCCGTCCCACCAATTCCCGACGTAGTGTCTCATGACCTTCACGGGAGGGAGCTACCTGAACGATCACTCCTCCTCGTTCAGCAAGCATACTCAACGCATCCTCCAGCGAGGCATAGTCTGCAACCGCTCTTCGCAAATTCGTGAGCACCAGACGCTCCCTCTCATCCAGGTGTCCCTGACGGAGGACAAGTTCAAGTCCGTTTGCCTGCAGTAGCGACGCATGCTTGTCAGCCCCTACAGTAAAGACTCCGCCCCGTTTGATCACAGCAGCGATGATGCGATCTGGAGGATCGCTGTTGGCGAACCCCTTGAATTCCACGGAAGAATCATTAACCAGTTTGGCGAGAACCTGTTTCACAGCTCCATGATCCTCGATCGTCTTGACGGATTCCTCCAGCTTCTGCCTCAAAAGTCGCTCCCGTTCATCAGGTGTTCCGTCGACCTCTTTGATCCTCCCGGGAAAGGCGCCTCGGAGCGTTCTGACAACACTCTCACCAGCTGTTCCTTCCATCCGAAAAACAACACAGTAGGAAGAGTAAAGCACCTCTGAATCAACGGACGAGCTCAGCGCTGTGCCTCCGCTCGATTTGGGCCAGAACCAGAACAGTACAGATAGTAAACACACAAAGAACAAATTCATCCAAAGAGACATCCGAAGGAGGCTCCAACGTTTACGGGGCGCTGTTGATATCAACTCCGGGCTATTGGCTTCTTCGGTACCCCCGTCCTCGTCATCAACAAGAAGCTCCCAATCTTCGCTGAGCTCACGAATCCAGGCCTTCAGTTCATCCAGAGACATTTCGGGGCGCACTTGGTCCGCCTGAGCTCGCGCACGAGAAACCACGGCTTGGATATCGGCTGGAACCTTGCCGTCGAGTTGTGCAAGAAATCCTCGAAAATATCTGAGCAAAGCGAGAGCGTGTAGCCTTGGTGCATGTTTCGGCTGCGAATTGCCTGTCCGAGCGTCATTCCCGAACCAGTCGGCGTAAACCTGGCTTAATTGTGAGTTGACCGGGAGCGGAGCCACAAACTGGACTTCCGCATCAAGTGGGACGACACGGTTCCGAGGGCCAACTGCTAAACTCTGAGGTAACTGAAGCGGGACGTATTCATTCACCCCAACCGTTTGGCTAAACCGATCCAGGGTTTTCCGACAGTGGTAGAACAGAGCCCAGAAACTGGCCAAGTCACCCTTCTTCAACACCCCGAGAATCGCTTCTTTTAACGAAATCAGTCCCGAGATGTCCTGCTGGAGCACTTCACGAGCACGGTGATCTCGCTGCAGTTTTTCACCTGGTTGGGATGTGGCTAGTTCGTACTTGGTACTCACCAGGGGTGAAGAGGAAAGGGTTGAACCCAACGGAAGATCTCGTTTTTTGAGTTGGACCATTGTGCCATCAGCATCTGCCGAAGCAACGTGGCGAATGAGAAGTCTTTTCTCGGGTTGGCCTGGGGTCCCACCCAACGTACAGGTAAAACGTGTACCGAGGTACCCATATTCTAAGGTAGGAACGCACTCCCGAAACTTTCCATCAATCGCGATGTAACAACGAGGGGCAGGCATGCGCTGGGCTCCAAACCGAGGAATTCTTGACCTGACTCCATTGTGCGCGCTGGTGGATCCCAGGCCAAGCGAATACCCACAATATGCACTGATCCGTGTCTAACTGGCAAACTCCAATAAACCTGTCATGGCTTGATCGGCAGGGTGCGCTGGCTCTTTTGTTCGCCCCGGAGGACCCTGGAACCTTCCCCTGTCAGACGCAGATACCAATCGGGGGGAAGGCCGTCGTAGGTGGCGAAGAACGCCTGCGTGGGAGGTGTGTTGGTCACCTTGAAGATCGCCGTTCCCTCGTCGACCTCATC
>JAKOSN010000183.1 GCA_029777335.1 Planctomycetota bacterium | reverse complement strand
GCGTCACGACCAAGACGGAGTACGAGCGCCCCATCTGAGCGGCGCTGTGACTTCCCTCCACGCACAGGGCGAGACAGGCTGACCGTTCAGCCTGTCTCGCCTTGTGTCGCGCGCAGGGGACGTTAGCTTTCGCCGATAAGAAGCGTATACGTTTCCAAAATGGGGAGTTTAACGATCGTTGTTGTCCCCTCCTGGCATACCTGCACTGCTCGTTTTCCGGGTTCGCAGAAGAAGGTTTTCGGCGCCTGGCGATGGAACGCCACCTCGATGCCGTGAATGGGGAGCACCTCCTCGCGCAGGGGCACCTCGGCCGCAGGGACGCCATGGTGTGCCGTGGTGTTCACGCCGTTGAACAGGTGCAGGATCACGCGTTGTTTGCCCTGGTCGTTCTGGGTGAAATGGCTGACGTGCACACACAGCGGCGCCCGCACCGTGATGGCGGGTGTTTCACGAGCGGCCCACGCCAGCGCCCGAGCAAAGAGGCGGCGCTGGTAGGGATAGGAGTAGCTCCACAGGGCCGCATCCACCATCGCCGGGAAGTACACCACCCGTCCCTTCTCTACCTGGCGCAGAATGGCCGCGGGCAACGGCGCGGCCTTCTCCTGCCCTTCGAGTTTCATGCGGATGACCACCTCGTCCTTCTTCGCGGGCTCGCTCACCTGCACCAGTGGACCGCGAAAGCGCACCGACCCGTGGGGGACAAGTTCTTGCAAACGGGCGTCCTGGCACAGTTCGTGTTTCCCCCAGGTAAGGGTGACGACACCCACGCGCTGTTTCCAGTAGTTCTCGTCGAGGGTGCGCGCGAAGTTCTCGTCGAGCGGAGGCCGTTCCTGCGGGGCGCCCGGGCGCCCGCGGAACGACACTCCGAAGAGGTCGGCCAGGGCAAAGTCGCGCCGGGGGCGTCCGAGTTCATCGCAGAGTGAACTTTCCCCGCTGGCAACCAGCCCTCCCCCACCGCGGACATACTCCCGCAGGGCGTTGGCCTGAGCGTCCGAGAGCGCGGCGGCATTGGGCAGCACCACCACCGCGTGGCGTGCCAGCGTTTCCCTGGTGATGTCCCAGTCATTCAGAATTGTCAGCGGGAGGTGCTCCTCCGAGGCGGCTCGGAAGGCACCAAGCGGGGCGGGTAAAAAACGCTCGGCAATATCCTTGTAAGCGTAGAACTGCCGCGTTTGCTCACTCACAAGCAAACCCGCCCAGGGAAGGCGCGTGGTGCGTGTCAGGTATTTTTCCACCTGAGCGACAGCACGAAAATCATCGCTCGGGTCATGGCCGGCCCACCCCATGGATTCGGCCAGAACATTGCCGCAGGTCAATGCCAGCAAGCAGCGGGCGTGGCGCTCATGGGCCGGAAAACTGTCCGTGCCGTACGGATTGCCGCGCGACATCAGATAGGGCTCGGCAGCGCTGGGACGATCACCAACGGTCGCGCGCAGGTAGGTCGCGCCGAAGGTGGGCACGATGCTGGCGCCGAGGTTGGTTTCGTCCAGCCACCATTCCTGCATCGGCAGATCGAAGAAGCGATTGAGATGAGTCGGCATCGCACGCGGGGAATACAGGAAATGACCGTAACGCCCCGCATTGACCGTCCACGACATCACCACTGCCTCGGGGCGAGCTTTCTTGATCTTTTGTTGCAGGCGAAGATAGTGATCCTCGAGCCGTTCGCCACGCCATACCAGATATTCACGATAGGCAATATCGTCGAGGTTGACCTTGGCGGGGATCGCACGCTTGGTGTCGCGGCGATAGGCGGACTTGCAGGCGGGGCAATAGCAAATCGATGGGTGGTAGTTCCCGTCGAAGGAATAGCCGTCGATCTCGTAGTCGGCAACCAGTTCGGCACACAGATCGATCAGGTAATCGCCCCAGGGACCGAGGTTGCAACCGAGTCGCGTGCCCAGGTTGTTTTCCTCGGCGACGATCTTGCGGGCGGCATCGGAATCCTGGGGGTGAATGCGCCAGTCGGAGTGTTTCTGGAGCAGAGCGACGGAAGGAAACGGCGGCAACCCGAGGATCAGGCGCATGCCCGCCCGGTGACAGTCGGCCACCAGGGAGCGCATCTTCTGGGCCTCGTCGCGCGTCAGTCCCCCTCCATCACGTCGCAGTGGAAAATACGGCCAGATCAGGTTGGTGTGGACCACCTGCACGCCCATCCGGGCCGCTCGCGCCACTTCCCCCGGGGAGAGAAAGCTCATGCGCGTGACCCCGTGAACCCAGGCCGGCACTGGCAGAGGATCGCGTTTTGGAGGCGGGTCGGCGGCCAGGGTCGGGTGATCCAGGCAGGAGCCGCAGAGTGCACCAAGTGCCGTCCCGGACTGAATCAGGAACTCACGGCGCGTATCGGGGGTGTCCTCGCTTGGCGACATGCTGGAGACTCCGGGGGAGGGATTCGGGTTGTGGAACGAGGTTAGCGCGGTTGGGCCAGCTGGGATTGGAGAGAGAGAAGATCGGGAAAGTCGGGATAGAGGGACAGGGCACGCTGCACATAGTCACGACCTCGCAAAGGCTCTCCCGCATTCAGCGCCAGGCGCGCCGCGTCGAGGTAAGTGTACACATTGCTCGGGTCGTCGCGCAGGGCCTGGTCGAAACTGGCATAGGCGTCGGCGGGTTGGGCCAGTCCCTCGGCAACCAGGGCCGCCTGGACGCGCCCCAGGTTGGCGCGCGCCTCGGCGTGGGCCGGCACCAGGCGCAGGGCCTGAACGAGCGCCGCCTGGGAACGGGTAAGCAAGCGCTGTCGATGCGCGGGGAGAACGGCCTGCACCCCGGCCTCATAGCTGGCCAGCCCCAGACGATCCCAGTAATACTCATTCTGGGGATCGAGTTCACAGGCATTTTCCAGGGCGAGGATCCCTTGCAAGGGATCGACCGACTGCAACCGCATGCCTTCGGCGCAGGCCCAGCTGGCGCGCATGGGTGGAATCATTCCGACCACAAGGAGCGCCAGCGCACCCGCCCACACGAGTCCCTGGGAGGCGGTTACCCACCAGGGGGTTCCATCGAGAGCGGGCTCCTCGTCAGGGAGGGCCGCCGCGCGCGTTTCCTGTCCCTCGGGCAATGGCGTGGGCCGTTCGACGCTCAGCATCAGCACCAGAACCACGCCGGTAACAAGTGCGATCGCCACCGCACCAAGGAGCGGACGTTGCCCTTCGCTCTCGATCAGTGACGGTCCCATGGCGTCGATCAGAATGGCCATGGCAAGGAGAGCCCCAAGGAGGAGAGGGGGCCAGGCGAGGCTACTGGAAGAGTGAGACGACGTGGTCCCCTGCCCAAGGCGGGAGAGCAGAGCGGCATAGGTCACCAGAAGCGTGCCACAGGCGGCCACGTTGAAACTGAAGAAACTCTGCACCAGGAACCCCGCAATCCCCGCCACCAGGGCGACGATCAGGATTCGCTCGTTCCGCGCCGCGCGTTGCCAGGCGCGCCAGGCAGACCATCCGACCCCGAGCAGCAGGAGGAGCCCCGCGCTCCCCCCCACCGTTCCCTGGGTGGCGAGCAGATGCAACCCCTCGTTGTGGGCGCGATCGGGAAGGGTGTTCCATTCGGCGTGCCAGTAAGCCGGAGTGCGCTCGCGCGGAAAGGTCACTCCAAAACTATCGACCCCCCAGCCGAGGACCGGACGAGCGCAGTAGAGACGCCAGGCGGCCGACCAGATGTGCTGACGTGGCCCCACCTCGCCCATCTGTTGACTGCGGTGGAAGAGGAGCGCCCAGCTGGTGGAGGAGCGGCTCATCCAGCCACTCAGGAGAAGTACGGGAGCGACCACCGTGGTTCCCAGAGCCAGGGCGCGCAGCCGGCGATTCCCCCACCACGAGGGCCGCCCCCCGGCGCTGAAATGCAGCCATCCCCAGCCAGGACCCAGGACGCCGATCGTCACTCCCAGAGCCAACCAGGCGCCCCGAGACAGACACAGACCAACGACCACCACCAGCGCCAGGCCCAGTCCCCCCGCCACCAGCTGGCCGCCCCACGGACCCAGCTGACGCGCACGCCAGCCAAGGTAGAGCACCGCCGGGAATGCCATCACCAGATACGCCGAGAGCAAATTGGCATGGCCCAGTGTGGCGAAGGGACGCTCGTACCTCCCAATGGCTGAGACATTGGTCCAGACCACGCCATCGGCTCCCGCACGCTGCACGAGGGCGTAGCTGGTCGCCACCGCAGCGGCAAGCACCGGCGCCAGCATCAACCGCTGACAGTCGGCGGAGGAGCGAATCAGTCCGCGTGTGGCGAAAAAGAGAACGGTGTACCCACTGACCGTGAGGAAGCCGGCCTGACTGGCCTCTGCCCCGCGGAGCGAAAGGAGGGGACTGACCGAGGTCAGGGTCGAAAGCAAAGCGGACAGCCAGTAGAGCAGAAAGCCAAGCGCCAGCGGATCGCGCACCGCCTTGCCGAGTGAGGCCCCCAGAAGCTGGCGATCCGGGGCCGTGGCCAGCCGTTGCAAGGCGACGACCAGGCCACCCGCCAGGAGGAGGAGGGCGGTCAACTGCAGGAGCCAGACCTTGTTGAACTCGAAGGCCTCTGCCGTCCGCCTTGAAAAGACGATGGGCGAAAGGATCAGATGAATGAGCAGGAGAGCCTGGCCGAAGGATCCCAGGGAGGAGCGCCCGGCAAAAGGCTCAGTTCCAGGGGCAGTGGAAGTGGTCGTCATGATCCCGCTGTATAGCGGAAGTCGCGCGCCAGGGTCAACCCCGACCGCCTTTCAGTCCACCCCAAAGAAGGCGGGCACGCCGAGCCACAGAAGCATGCCGATCGAGCGCATCGCTTCACGCGGATTCACCTTCGACGAGCCCGCTCGACGATCGGCGAAGATGATGGGGGTCTCGCCGATGCGACAGCCCGCCTTGCGACAGCGGTAGAGCACTTCTTGCTGGAAACTGTAGCCGCGCGATTGGATCTTCTCCAGATGCGCCTGGTGCAGTTTGGCCACGCGATAACAGCGATATGCTCCGCTGCAATCGTGGGCGGGCAAGCGCATCAGAAAACGCACCATCAGGTTGACACTAAAGCTCATCGCCTTGCGCTGCAACGGCCAGTTCTCCGTCCCGCCCCCCGGCACGTAGCGCGAACCGATCATCACGTCGTGCCGATCCATCCCCGCCAGAAGCGCCGGGAGGTATTTCGGGTCATGGCTAAAGTCCGCATCCATGTTGACGTACAGATCGTACTGCTGCTCCATGGCGTAGCGCATGGCGGTCAGAATGGCGGTGCCCAGGCCGAGCTTGCCAGCGCGATGGATCACGCGCACCTGGGGATTAGCGGCGGCAAGCTCGTCGGCAAGCTGCCCGGTGCCATCGGGGGAGTTATCATCGATGATCAGGACGTGCGCGGAGGGAACAACCTCCAGGATCCCCTGCACCAGAGGCCCCAGGTTGTCGCGTTCATTGTAGGTCGCCGTTGACACCAGCAGACGTTTCTGTTCCCCCGCCACCGGCATTGGATGCATCCTCATCAGGTTCCAGCTTGCTAGGATCAGAACAGCCGTCTATCTTACAGGAAAAGACCGCCGCGGGCGGAGACAGGTCTCTCTCGGTCGACAACGAGCACAACCATGGGCAATCCGATTGTCATCGCCTGTCCGGAATGTGACAAGGAGATCAAGGCACCTGAGGAAGCGATCGGCAAGAAGATCCGCTGCAAGGCTTGCGACCACGTTTTTGTTGTGAAAGCGCCTCCCTCGAAGGCAGCCCCAAAGGTGGCCAAGGCGATTCCCGCAAAGCCAGCGAAGGCCGTTCCGGCGAAGGCCGTCCCAGCGAAGGCGGTCCCTGCCAAGCCGGTCCCTCCCAGGGACAAAAAACCGGCGGACGAGGACGACGACGGCGTCGCCAAGAATCCCTATGGGATGGTCTTCGAGGATATGGCCGCGCGCTGTCCCAATTGCGCCAACAAGCTGGAGAGCGAGGATGCGGTCATCTGCCTGCACTGTGGGTACAACACCGTGACCCGCGAGCAGGCGCGCACACGCAAGGTGCGCGAGGTGACCGGGCTCGATCACTTCCTCTGGTTGCTCCCCGGCATCCTTTGTGTGATCACCATCTTCACCCTGCTCGGATACTGTTGTTACCACCACTGGGTGCTCCCCACCCAGTTGTTCGACAACTGGAAAGACCTGATGGAGAAACATCAGGATCGACGTCTGACGATCGATGATCAAAGCATCGACTGGACGGGGTATTTCTTCCACCCCTTCACCGAGTTGTGGGGCGGGGTCTTCACCCTGTACATGTGCTGGCTGTGTGGCAAGTTTGCCTGGAAGCGCCTGGTGAAGCACCCCCGTCCCCCGGAGATCGAGGAACGCATGGGGAAAGGGTAAGCGACGAGGTGGCTGTTGTCGCGCGTCCCCTACTCCTCACGCAGCGTTACCGGGGAGAGTGCGCGCTTGACAGTCTTGTACATCACCTCCAGCGGCGGTTCCTGGCCAGTGAAAAGGCGGAACTGGGCGGCCGCCTGGCGCACAAAGAAATCAATACCGGTGAGCACCTGGCAGCCGCGATTGCGTGCTTCCTTCACCAGCAGCGTTGTCTCCGGGTTGTAGACGGTATCGAAGACGATCAACCCTGGCTTGAGAAAACTGGGGTGCAGGGGGCTCTCGTCGACCTTGGGGTGCATCCCCACCGGTGTGCAGTTAATCACGATCTCGGCGCTGACGCTATGCCGGGCAGCCCAGTCCAGCGCCCGGCAGCCGATCTCCTCCGCCAACTTGTGCGCGCGCTCCTCGGTCCGATTGGCGATGTGAACCAGTGCGCCTTCGCGATGGAGGGCGTGGGCCACCGAGCGGGCCACTCCTCCAGCGCCCAGGACCAAGGTGAGACGGCCGCTGAGCGAGGGCGCCCGGCCATCCGTCGCGCGGGCCATGTGTGCCAGGAGCGAATCAGTGGCGCCCCGATAGTCGGTGTTGTACGCGGAGAAGTTGCCATCCACGCGACGCACCAGCGTGTTGGCCGACTGGGTCATGTTGACCATCTCATCGCGCACCAGGGCCAGGCTGGCGGCGACCTCCTTGTGGGGGAGGGTCACGCTGTATCCTTCCACGGGAATGCGCTCCCAGTCCTTGAAGAAGGTGATGAGGTCGGGACGCGGCACCCGGAAGGGGAGATAGACGGCATTGATGCCCAGTTGTCGAAAGGCGGTGTTGTGGACGAGCGGGCTCAGACTGTGGCCGATGGGATCGCCCACCACACCAAAGACACGGGTGTGCGCATTGATATGTTCATAGAAAAAGACCCGCTGGAGTTCGTCAAACGACGGCAACCCCGGCGCGATCCCGCGTTCCTTGTTGAAGGCGCCGTAGGTGAAGGGAGCGCCATATTTCGCCCCCAGGATGCGCGAAGGCATGCCCAGGTCGCCCATGCCCATGGCGATTGTCGGCCGTTTGGCGGTGCGTACCAGTTCGAGCAAGCGGAGATTTTCCCCGGGATGCTGAGTGCGCACGGCGATCTTGACCACGTCGGCGTCCTGGTCGCACATGCGGGCGTGGATTTGCTCCAGGTCGGCCGGCACGCTACGCATATTGTGATAGCTGACAATGCGCTTGACCGTCTTGAACCGAGGTACCTTGTCGATGATGTCCGTTTCCAGATCAACCCAGTCGAAACCGGCGACAATGGCCTGTCGTAGCAGCATCAGCCGGGCCTCTTCGCTCCCCGGCCAGCGCCCGCCATCAATCGGCCGGCGCACCGTGGCGATCATCGGGCAGGGTTTGTTGTCCAGCAAACGCTTGAAGTCCGGGGCCTTGGCGAGAAAATCTAGCCGCACCTCAATCACTCGTGCCCCACGGCGCCCGGCTTCCTGGATCTCGGCCTGGACCATCTTGTGGCGGGTGCGACCGATGACGACGATGATGTGCTCGGCGCCGGGAACTGGCTTCGACTCGGGATGGGTTGCCTCGGCCACGCGTAACTCTCCGCTCGATTGGCTCTCACCAGCGCGGTCGCCTTGCCCGGAGCCGCGCGCTTCAAGAATGCTACTTTACCCCACCGCGGCGGGACTCGCAAGGCGGCAGCCTTCCGTGGAGGACTTTGCCTTCGGGTCGGATCTCGGCTCGCGCCTCTTTTTCTGCTGGCATCGGCGCGGCGAACTGATAAAGATGAGACGACCCTCACGGAGTACCGTTTCATGATTGTGGTGGAGTCCTTGACTCGTCGTTTCGAGTTGCCAGGCGGTAAGGAGGTGCTGGCGGTCGATGCCATCTCCTTCCAGGTGGCCCCAGGCGAGGTCTACGGCCTGCTCGGTCCCAATGGAGCCGGCAAGACCACGACCCTGCGCATGCTCCTGGGG
>JAKOSN010000182.1 GCA_029777335.1 Planctomycetota bacterium | reverse complement strand
CACCGATCCGCGCGACCAGGCGCGCTTTGGAGAGATGATCCCGGTCTCCAACGCCACCACCCTCTTCGCTCCCTCGGGACGCCCTGGCCCGGTTCAGGCGATCAAGCTGGGGGGCGTGGGAGATGTCACCAAAACCCACGTCGTCTGGCAGATCGAGCGCGGCAAGGGACATCGCGATTGCTCCTCGCAGATCCTGTGGAAGGATCTCCTCTACGCCGCCGACAACAACGGCTTTCTCACCTGTTACGACAGCAACACCGGGAAGGTGGTGTTCAACGAACGGCTCGGGAACGCCAAATCGCTCGCCTCGCCCGTTGCGCTTCAGGGCAAACTTCTCTTCTTGATGGACGATGGCGAAACGCTTGTGATCGAACCGGGGCGCAAGCTGAACATTGTGGGGCGAAACAAGCTCGACGGTGATCAAACGGAACTCGATTTTGGCGCCTCGCCCGCCATTGCCGACGGCAAGCTCTATCTGCGCTCGCAGCGCTACCTCTACTGCATCGGCACCCGGGGGAAATCGTGATGGGCAAGCCGTGTTTCGTTCCGCTCGTCTCCCTCGTGGTGGTACTCCACGGGGTCATGGGCACTGCCAGCCGCGCCGCGGATCCGCCGTTCTACCCCGACAAGACGCGCCTGCTGGTGGTGCGCGATGCCCAGGGAAAGGAACACCCGGTGCGCTCGGCGGAGGAGTGGAGCAAACGCCGGGCGCACATCCTGGCCAACATGCAGCGCGTGATGGGTCCGCTGCCCGACGCCTCACACAAGGTGCCGCTCGCTGTCACCATCACCGAAACGGTCGATTGTGGCAGCCATGTGCGGAAAAAGCTCACCTACGCCGTCGCCAGGGGAGAGCGAGTCCCGGCCTATCTGCTCCTCCCCAAAGACCGAAAGGGCAAACGCCCCGCCATCCTCTGCCTGCATCAGACGGTGGGGAT
This sequence comes from Planctomycetota bacterium, assembly GCA_029777335.1. GTDB lineage: Bacteria > Planctomycetota > Planctomycetia > Gemmatales > Gemmataceae > JAKOSN01. Next base: position 1,157 of record JAKOSN010000182.1, on the reverse strand, counting down.
TGGCAAGGGCGAGCCTGCGGGGTTGGGCGGGCGCGCGAATTTGCATTACGCGGTCCATCTGGTTAACCGTGGCTATGTGACCCTGGCACCGGATTACCCCAGCTTCGGCGACTATCCCTATGATTTCGCCAGGAGCAGTTTCAAAAGCGGCAGCATGAAGGCGATCTGGAATAACATGCGCGCCGTGGACCTGCTCCAGGCACTCCCCGAGGTCGATCCCGAACGCATCGGCTGCATGGGTCATTCTCTGGGCGGGCACAACACCCTGTTCACCGCGGCCTTTGATACCCGTCTCAAGGCCTGTGTGTCCAATGCGGGGTTCACCAGTTTTCCTCGCTATTACAACGGGAATCTCAAGGGTTGGACCAGTGCGCGCTACATGCCCTTGATCGCCAGTGTCTATGAGTCCAAACCCGAGAAGATGCCGTTTGATTTTCCCGAGGTGATCGCAGCCCTGGCGCCGCGCGCCTTCCTTGCCAGCGCTCCGGTGGAGGATGACAACTTCGACCTGACCGGAGTGAAAGATTGCATCCGCGCGGCTCAGCCGGTCTATGAATTGTTTGGAGCGAAGGAGAAACTGAGCGCCAACTATCCCAACTGTAAACACGACTTTCCGCCCGAGGCACGCAAGGTCGCTTATGACTGGCTCGACCGCTGGCTGAAGCCGTGAGTGAGCATCTCCTGTTGTGCGCTGCCCCGCTGATTGCCCCTGCCCTTCGCCCGGAGCAACCAGCAACGACGAGGGAGGAATCCATCATGTCACAGGAACAGCACCCGCCAGAACAGGATTCTCCTCCCCCGCGCCGTTTCCCGGAGGAGTTTCTTCAGGCATTTCGCACCGCCGTCCAGAACCTGGGATGGCACATCGTTGGTTGGCGCACCGAGCGCGTCAACCTGGTTGATAGCGACGGCGAGGAGCAGAGCATTGGCCTGGGCAATCTCTTTCGGCGGGCGCAGCAGGTGGAACCGACTGAATGGGTGGAGTTGATCACCGGGTTTCTCCAGCGTGTGGACGTGCGTCAGTTCGATGATCTCAAGGAGATCGATTTGCTCGATGTCGCCCATCGCTTGCTGGTGCGCATTGGGCAACCTTTTGGCCCCTTACGGCAGGGGCCTTCGGTTTGGTCTGCGCCGCTGGACGAGACAGGGCTCACCAT
>JAKOSN010000181.1 GCA_029777335.1 Planctomycetota bacterium | reverse complement strand
TCAGTCCCTCACTGGGGTACACCCGGACAACCTGCAGCCACCCCGGCACCACTTCCCATCGGCATGCCAGCCCCGCGGAGAAACGGCGTCAAGGCATCCATGAGGGACTGATCCGTCTTTCGGTCGGCGTGGAAGACCTGGCCGAGATCCAGAAAGAGATGGCGCGCGGACTGCGACAGTAGTCACTCACTAACGGAGAGATCGCGATGGATTTCACCATCCGTCCAGAGTTGCAGGCCCTCTGCCAGAGAGTACGTGAGTTTATCGCCACCGAGGTGATCCCTCTGGAGCGACTGGAAACCGACCAGGACGGGTTACCCGCCGAACAAGTCGCAACACTGCAGCAGAAGGCCAGGGAGGCAGGTCTCTGGGCGCCGCAGTTACCGCGTGCACTCGGAGGGCTGGAATTAAGCACTCCGGAGATGTGCCATGTCTTCGAGGAGGCGGGTCGGAGCCCCCTCGGTCCGCTCGCGCTGCATTGTGCCGCCCCCGACGAGGGGAACATGCATCTGTTGCTACGAGCCGCCACTCCCGCCCAGAAGCAACTCTATCTTGAACCGCTCGCCCGGGGCGAATGTCGTTCCTGCTTCGCGATGACCGAACCAGCGCCGGGAGCAGGCTCTGATCCCACCATGTTGCAAACGCGGGCAGTCAAGGACGGCGAGCGCTGGGTGATCAATGGGCAGAAATGGTTCACGAGTGGAGCCATCGGCGCCCGCTTTGCCATTGTGGCCGCCGTCACCGATCCCGCGGTTTCGCCCCGTCAAGGGACCACCCTCTTCCTGGTCGACTGCGCCACCCCGGGCTTCGAGATCCTCCGCGCCATTCCGACGATGGGCGGAGGCGGCCAGGGAGGACACTGCGAAATCCGGCTGCAGGACTGCATCGTGCGGGAGGAGCAGATCCTTGGCGCCGTGGGGGAAGGGTTTGCGTTGATGCAGACGCGCCTCGGTCCCGCGCGTCTGACGCATTGCATGCGCTGGCTCGGTGCTGCTCAACGCGCCGTGGACATCGCCTGTGCGCACGCGCGCGAACGCTCTGCCTTTGGCAAGACACTCGCCGAACACCAGGCGGTCCAGTGGATGCTGGCCGACTCGCTCACCGAGATGCACGCTTCACGGTTGATGGTGCTGCACGCCGCATGGAAACTGGAGCAGGGCGACCAGGCACGCCAGGAAACCTCTATGTGCAAGGTCTTTGTGAGCGAAACGGTGAGCCGTGTAATCGATCGGGCAATTCAGATCTGTGGCGCGCTGGGGATCTCACGCGACCTGATCCTCGAACGGCTCTATCGGGATGTGCGCGCCTTCCGGATTTACGATGGTCCTTCGGAGGTTCATCGCATGGTGATCGCCCGTCATCTGCTGGGAGATCCGCGTAAAAAATCGAGGTAGATTCGCTCCATGGTGGTCAATCGTAATCCCTCTTTGCTCGCATCATAGGGTGTGTGGTTGACCAGCCGCACCAGCCAGTGCCCCGCTTCGTCGAGATCAAGGATATTGATACAACACGGATCCTGTTCCAGGACAGAAAACCCCGCCAGGCCAACGCCCAGGGCATGGGTGAGAATGGCGCGATTCACTCCGCCGTGAGCGACAATCAGGAGATGCCGCCACGACGAATCGGCCACCAGCGCGGCGAGAAAGGGGAGCACGCGATCGAGGAACGTCCCCAGGGATTCGCCACCCAGAAAGAGCGATTCCCGGGTGAGACTGCGCCCCAGGGCATTCAGAAAATAGTCGCGTTGCCGCTCGGGCTCGATTCCACTGAGCTTCCCCGGCTGAATCTCGCGCAGCTGGGTGACAGGCTCCACCGTCAAGGTATTCTCTGCGGCGGAGCGCAGCGCCAGGATACGCTGGGCCGTTTCGATGGTGCGCGGCAGATCACTGGTGAGCACGCGATCAAACGGAATGGTCTGCAGAATCTGGCCCGCCGCATCCGCCTGGGCACGTCCGGCCTCATTGAGCGGAACCGTGTTGGGTTGATAGGGCCGCCCCTGCTCATCGAAGTAACTGACATCGCCATGGCGCAACAGATACAGGCGCCGTCGGCTCGGAAGGTCATTTGCCATTGCCATCGCAACCAATTCCTGCACGATAATCAGAAACGGGCCCGTGGGGCACCAACATGAGAACATTGAACGATCTTTCCACTCGGCTGGAAAGCTATCTCGCCGAGATCGTCCAGGCGCCGGTCCAGGTATTGCGCCCGCGAAGACTCGCGGGCGGCGCCAGTCGTGCCTCCCTCAGCATTGAGCTGGAAGTCGCTTCCGGCCCCGAGAAGGGACTGCATGCGCTGGTGGTGCGCATGGATCTGGGCGGGGTTATTCACGAAAACGCTCTCAGTCGTGCCGAGGAATTCCGGGTGCTCGAAGTCGCTCATCGCGCCGGAATCAAGGTCCCACGGCCGCGCTGGCTCTGTCCCGACCCCGCGGTCCTCGGCACCCCCTTCTTTGTGATGGATCGGATCGAGGGGGAATCGATCGGACGGCGCATTGTTCGCGAACCCTCGCTGGCAAGGGCCCGGCAACTCCTCCCTCGTCAACTGGGGGAACAACTCGCGCGGATTCACGCGCTCGACTTCACTCAGCCCGGGCTGGAATTCCTGTTCTCCCCGGTGGCGCTGGCCCCGGTGCGTGGGTTGCTCTCGCTCGCCTATCGGCAGCTGGAAAAGGTCGGCGAGCCGCATCCAGTGCTGGAACTGGCGCGACGCTGGTTGTGGGATAACGCCCCTTCCTGTCCACGTCGGGTGTTGTGTCATGGCGACTTTCGCGTTGGTAACCTGATCGTGGGCGAGGAGGGGTTGCGCGCCATTCTGGACTGGGAATTCGTCCACCTCGGCGATCCTGTCGAGGACCTCGCCTGGCCCACCGTGCGTTCCTGGCGCTTTGGTCAGGATCAGCAGCAACTCGGCGGAATTGGCTCACCGGAATTGTTTCTCGCGGCGTACGAGGAAACTGCCGGGGTGACTGTGGATCGTCATCGACTTGCCTACTGGGAGATTCTAGGCAATTTTCGCTGGGCCGTCGGCTGCATTGCCCAGGCTCAACGTCATCTGTCCGGCCAGGAACCGAGCGTGGAGCTGGCCAGTCTCGGTCGTCGCACTGCCGAAATTGAACAGGAACTTCTCGATCTGATCGAGGTCGCCGAGAGGAGAAGGGGATCCCATGCATGATCGACCGACGGCGACGGAGTTGCTCGGCGCGGTGCGGCATTTTCTGGAAAAAGAACTCCCTGCGCACGTGGAAGATCCGCGCCTGCGCTACCGGGCCCTGGTCGCCGCGCATGTGCTGTGGATTGTGGAACGGCAGCAAGCTCTGGAGGAGCGCCATCTGGTCGAGGAGTGGCATCAGTTGGCGGCGCTGCTCGACTGGAAGGGCGCAGCCCCGGCCACGCGCGATACCCTGCGTGAGTCGGTCCTGGCGGGCAACCAGCAGCTTTGTGAACGCATCCGCCTGGGCGACTATGATTCGCACGATGCCTTTCTTGCCCTCGTTCGGCACCTGCGTCCGTTTGTGGCGCGCAAGCTCGAAGTTGCAGCGCCTTCCCCTGCCGAACCACTCCGCAAAACCAGCCCAGGGAGTCCCACTCACTGAATCTGCCCCAGCGCTGCACAACGAGCCATGGCCCCGTGGGCATTCCCTGGGTAGAGTGACAGAAGAGATGCCGCGATGGTTTTCGGGACGGGGCGGAGCGTAGACCCATGGCTCTCACGGTGCCATCCGATTTTGGCCGCTATCGACTCCTTTCCGTTCTCGGGCAGGGAGGAATGGGGGCGGTCTATCTGGCGCAGGATCAAAAGCTGGGGCGCCGGGTCGCTCTCAAGGTGCCGCGCAAGGAAGAGATCGAGCCGATCTTGCTGGAACGCTTTCTGCGCGAAGCCCGGATCGCTGCACAGATCGAGCATCCCAACATTTGCCGGGTCTATGATGTCGGCGAATTCGAGGGACGTTCTTACCTGACGATGGAATACATCGAGGGAACGCCCCTCTCTCGCATGATCAGCCCCGACCACCCCTGGCCTCTGTACAACGCGGCGCAACTGATCCGCAAGGTCGCCCTGGCCGTGCATGTTCTGCATCAGCACGACGTCGTTCATCGCGACCTCAAGCCAGCCAATATTGTCCTCCGTCCCCAGGGGGAACCGGTCCTGATGGACTTCGGTCTGGCGCGTTCGTTCCAGGGTCAGTTTGTGCGCTTGACCTCGACCGGCGAATTCATGGGCACCCCGGCTTACATGTCGCCGGAGCAGGCGAATGCACGCAATGATCTCATCGGCCCTGCCACCGATATTTACAGTCTGGGAGTGATTCTCTACGAACTGACGACCGGACGTCTTCCCTTCACCGGAGACGGCGTTTCGCTGCTGGTCAAGGTCGTGAGCGAGGATGCCCCCCCTCCCTCCACATTCAACCGCGAGTTACCGACCGACTTCGATCTCGTTTGTCTCAAAGCACTGGCCAAGAATCCTGAAGATCGGTTCGCCTCAGCCGATGCCTTTGCCACCGCATTGATGCCGTTTCTGGATCCGCGCGGGGAGGCAAATGCTCCCCGCGGCACGCCAACAATCGTCAACGACGACGCCCGCCGCGCCGTCACCGTGATGGGCAATCCTGAGCCAGCATTGCGGACCACCATGCAAACCGTGGCCGGGTCCTCCGCCGGAGCCCCCCCCCACGCGCCGCTCGGCACCCAGTCCGCCACGATTCCCGATGCCCCCACCCTGCCGGCCTCCCCTGCACCCGTGGCGCCTCCTCCTCTGAACATGCCGGTTGTCACCAGTCCCTTTCTGTTGTTCGTGATGGGAGGGATTCTCCTGCTGACCGCGTTACTCTGGAGCTGGTCGCTCGGGTATGGGCCTGACTCCGCAAGCGTCGCTCACCCCTTTGGCCAGACAGGGAAGGAAGAGGAGCCCACCGAACCGCCGGGGAAACAGCCTCTGGTGGGCGATCCCTGGGGCGACCGAGTGGTCAACTCCCTTGGGATGTCGCTGGTGCGCATTCCGCGCGGCAAGTTCACCATGGGCTCAGGGGCGGCCGAGGAAGGCGGATTGGCTCACGAGGTGGAAATCACCTCCGACTTTTACATGAGCGTGTGCGAGGTCACCCAGCAACAATTTCGTTTGCTCACGGGCGGCAATCCCTCTGCGTTTCACCGGAGCAACGGCGGCGGTCTCGATCATCCAGTCGATAGTGTGACCTGGGACGAGGCGAAGGCGTTCTGTGCCAAACTCTCCGCCCTGCCAGCAGAGCAACAGGTAGGACGCCTTTATCGCCTCCCCACCGAGGCGGAGTGGGAATACGCCTGCCGCGCCGGGAGTACCACCACCTACCCCTGGGGCGACGATCCGCACGCACTGGGCGAGCACGCCTGGTATCTGGCCAATGCAGGAGATCGGAGTCACCCCGTGGGCCAGAAAAAGGCGAATCGCTGGGGTCTGTTTGATATGGGAGGCAATGTCTGGGAATGGTGCGGAGATCGTTTTCAGGAGGATTACTATCGTCATTCTCCGCGACAGGATCCCGAGGGTCCTTCCTCAGGCGAGGCGCGCGTGTTGCGCGGGGGCGGGTGGAATAGCAGTGCTACTGAATGTCTGCCACGAAGGCGTTTCAGCGATTCGCCTGCCGTGCGCGATCACTTTATTGGCTTCCGTGTGGTGGCAGTGCGGGCGGGACGTTGAAAGGACGATCATGAACGTGTGGGAGCGCTTTCGTCTGGATGGCCGTCGGGCGCTGATCACCGGCGGCAGTCGAGGGCTGGGACGCGCCATGGCCCAGGCACTGGCCGAGGCAGGCGCCGACCTGGTTCTGGTGGGGCGTGACGAGCCGAGCCTGGTGAAGGCAGTGCACGAGTTGAATCCCCTGGGGCGACGGGTGGACAGCCTCTGTGCCGACCTCACCACCGGCGAGGAAGCCGAACACCTTTGCCGCCAGGTGCTCGCTCAGCACGGTCCCATTGATATCCTGGTGAACAATGTGGGAGGACGGCGTGAAAACCTCGCCACGGAAGCGATGCCGCTGGAAACCTGGCGTCGCCTGATTGATCTCAATCTCACCTCTGCCTACGTCTGCACGCGCATGCTGGGCGAACCGATGCTCCAGCGCGGGTGGGGGCGGATCATCAATATTGCCTCGATTTGTGGCCAGATCGCCACGCGCAACATCCACGGCCGCCACTACGAGACCGCCAAGGCTGCGCTCGTCGGTTTTACCCGCGCCGTGGCGGCCGACTGGGCGCCCCGTGGGGTCACCGTCAATGCCATCGCTCCCGGCGGATTCCTCACCGACGCCAACCGGCGCTGGTTTCAGGAACGCCCCGAGTTCCAGCACGAGATCGAGCATCTGATCCCCATGGGCCGACTGGGCGAACCCGACGAACTGGGACCGTTGGCCGTCTATCTGGCCAGCCCAGCGTCCGCCTACATGACCGGAGCCCTCCTGGTGATCGATGGCGGTTACACCCTCTGGTAAGCGCAGGCTCTTTTGGGAAACGAGACAGCACGATGACCCCCCAAGCTCGCGAACGATTGCGGGAACTGATCCGCACCCGCGCCTTTGCCTTTGGCGACTTCACGCTCGCTTCAGGTCAGAAGAGCACGTATTATATTAACAGTAAAAAGATCCTCTTTTACTCCGAAGCAGTCGCCTTGCTGGGGGAGGCAATCTGGGAACAAACCCACGATCTGGAAGCCCAGGCGATTGGCGGCCTGGAGGTCGGGGCGCTACCGCTCACGACAGCCGCCGTCCTGGCCTATCACCGTCAGGGACGCGCCATGGAGGGCTTCTTTGTTCGCAAACAGGCCAAGGCCCACGGCAGCCAGGAACGCCTGGAGGGAGTGCTCCAACCCGGCTGGCGCGTGATTATTGTGGATGATGTCCTCACAACCGGCGGCTCGGCGCAGCAGGCGATCACCGAGGTGGAACGGTTTGGTGCCCAGGTGCTCGCCGTGGTGTGCATCGTCGATCGACTTCAGGGCGCCCGCGAACTCTTCTCATCCCGCTATCTGTATCGTCCTCTCTTCACCATCCGCGATTTTGGCATCGAACCGCCGGAGAAAGCCTGACCCTCGGCAAAGCGAACGAGAAACTTGAACCAAACGGGCTTGATTCACCAGGCCATTCCGAGTAGTCACCTCGGCGCGAGTGCTCGCCGCAACGGGAGCGGTGCGTAGGCGAGTCAACCGGAACCGAGGAGTGATCATGCGATCTCTTCTGCTGGCATTATGCGGCAGCGCCTTGCTGACCACGGGGTTGCGAGCAGCCGATCTCCGTAACTTCGAGGATGCGGCCCTGCACGCCGTGCAATTCTGCGACGACCGCGAAGGCTGGGCGGTGGGGGATGAAGGGGTTATCTGGCACACCCTGGACGGAGGGCGAACCTGGGAACGCCAACCCTCGGGAGTGCGTGCGTCGCTCCGCTCTCTCCATTTTCTCAATCCCTTTGTGGGCTGGGTCGTTGGACGCGAGGAACTCCCCAACGGCGCTGGCAGTACCGGGGTTCTGTTATTCACGCGCGACGGGGGGTGCAAGTGGCAACGCGTGACCATGAACGCCATGCCCGGTCTCAATCATGTCTGTTTTCCCACTCCCAAGGTGGGGTACGTCGTTGGCGATGGCGCCGATCAGTATTCGACCGGGGCGTTTGTCACCCGTGACGCCGGGCGCACGTGGGAGCCTGTGCCCGGCCCCCGTTGTCCCGGCTGGTTCGCCGCCGACTTCCTCGACGCCCAGAACGGAACCCTGGTGGGCAGTTGGAATCGTCTGGGAACGGTTCGCGATGGCAATGTCCTTCCAGCCAATGTGGATACCCTGGGCGGGAGAAGTCTTCGCGGAGTGTTCCTGAGCCGCAATTCGCAGGGAAAAACGCAGCGCGGTGTGGCAGTGGGTCAGGGCGGCCTGGTGCTCCTGACCGACAATGCCGGCTCCAAGTGGAGTTATCCCGAACTGCGACTTCGCCCCGAGGTGCTCGCCTGCTGGGATCTGCACACCGTCCACGGCGCTGGCGGGCATCTCTGGGCCGCTGGACGCCCCGGTTCACTCTTGCTTCACAGCGGCGATGATGGCCGTACCTGGGAACTCCAGACCACGGGTCACCCACTGCCACTGAACGGCCTTTATTTCCATGATGCAAAACGCGGTTGGGCGGTGGGTGAACTGGGAACCATCCTGGCCACCACGGACGGAGGCAAAACCTGGAAAGCGCAGCACGAGGGCGGTAAACGCGCCGCACTCCTCCTCGCCCATGCCCATGCCACGGGACTTCCGTTGGGAGTGGTCGCTCAGGTCGGTGGCGAACAGGGATATCTGACGACTGCCCTTCGCGTGTTAAGCTCCGATTCGGGCTCGGCGGCCTTTCGCGGCGCCTCTGAGGGAGCACGCTGGAACCAGGCCCATCGCCAGGCGGGGGGTGCGGCCGCCGAATCCCTCTGGCAATTCCCCCTGGCGACCTATCTGACCGATAGTCCCCGCGCGGATGTTCTGCGTGCCTGGGATACCCTCCATGGAGGTCGCGCCAGTGAGCAGCTGCTCCGTCAGCTGGTGCTTGCCCTGCGCATCTGGCGACCCGAGGTGGTTGTTACGGATGCCCCTGGGGAATCCACCCCAGCTGGCACCCTGGAACAGCTCCTCGGCGAGGCGATGAGCGAGGCGTGCAAGAAAGCGGCCGACAAGGATGCTTTCCCTGAGCAGATCACCCAGCTGGGACTGCAGCCGTGGCAGGTGAGCAAGGTTTACGCCACCACTCCCAGAGCCAAATCTGGTTCAATGGTGATCGATCTCACCGAGGTCAGTCCGCGTCTGGAAGAAACCCTGCGTGATTTCACCACGGCCCCCGCCGCTCTCCTGGCCGAGAAAGCAGTGATCCAACCGCGCGAAGAGATCCTCACCTTGCTCGCCAGCCGTATCCAGGGAGCCGCGACGCATCAATCGCTGATGCAGGGAATCAACGACACGGGGGTGGGCGATTGTCGACGGCGCCTTGGAGCGCTCGAACCAGCCTCGGCGGAGGTGCTCAAGGCGATTCGCACGCGTGCCAGTCTCCAGGCGCTGTCCGAACAGCCGATCAAGGGGCTGACCGATCCCGATCGCTTGCTAGCGAGTATCGCTCCGATGCTTGATCAACTCCCTGATTCCCACGGCGCCCAGGCGGCCCACGCCCTGGCGTGTCAATTTGTGCGCCTGGGAGAGTGGCACCTGGCGCGCGAAGCATTCATGCTCCTGGTGGAACGCTACCCGGCCCACCCCCTGGCCGCCGACGGGTATCGCTGGCTGATCGCCCATAACGCCAGCAGCGAGACACGCCGTCGCCACGAACTGGGTCAGTTCCTGGTGACAACCCAGGTCAGTTATCACGTCGACAGGAACGGCCCAGCCCCCGGTGGACCTGCCTCCCCCCCAACAGGCGCCCCCCACGTGGAGAAGCCCGGCAAGCAGGAGAAGCCAGACAGGAATTCGCGAAACCCCAAAAACAAGACAGAGGAACGCGAACTCCCCGAACCACGCATGGGAACAGGTCAGCAGGAAAAACGGTTCGACCTCGCCAAAACCCAGCGGGCGCAACAGGTGGGAGTGGCTGAGCTCTCTGCCAAGAGCATTCGTCAGTGGCATCAGGGAAGCCTGGACCTGGAACCACGCCTGGCAGCATTTGGACCATTGTTCGCCAACGATCCTTCCTTGCAGTTCTGTCTCAATGCTGCCCGTCGTAACATGGGCGATTTTGATACCCCCAGGCAGTGGTGTTCGGATTTTGTGGCGCGCCAGCCGAACGGACCGTGGCGGGATGCCGCCGCTGCGGAACTGTGGCTGGCCAATCGCCAGGGGACAGCGCCACGTCCAGTCGCCACTTGCCAGCTGACCAGCCGTCGTCCGTACCTCGATGGCAAGTTCGATGATCCTTGCTGGCAAGGGGTGAAACCGATCGTTCTCCAGGACGCGACTGGCAAGACCACCCGGGATAGCCAGACCAAAGTCATGCTGACGTATGATCGAGAATATCTGTATGTCGCCATTCGGTGTGAACGGGCCACGCATACGGCGGTCGCGCCGGTGAAGGTGCGTAAACGCGATGCGGATCTCCGCGGGTTCGATCGCGTGAGCCTGATGCTCGACCTCGATCGCGATTACGCCACCTACTTCCGCTTCAGCATCGATGAACGCGGGTGTTTGCACGAGGATTGCTGGGGCGATCCACGTTGGAATCCGCGTTGGTTTGTGGCACGCCATCAGGAAGCGGGGGCGTGGCAGGTGGAAGCCGCCATTCCCTTCACGGCGATGACGGGAGACACTGTCACGGTGGGCAAGGCCTGGGCATGCAACGTGACGCGGGTTCTCCCTGGCAAGGGGGTGCAGGGCTTTTCGATCCCCGCCGGAGTGCCGGAAATCGATCCACGACCGGAAGGGATGGGTTTGCTCCTCTTCACCCAGGATCCCCAATCGGCCACCGTTGCCACTCCCGGCCATCGGATGCAACGAGTGCCGTGATGGGGGATCGTGAACAAAAAGGAATGAGCAAAACGGCTCCCGGAAATTTCCAGGAGCCGTTTTGCGTTCCCTGTGATTGTTTTTTGGAGTCAGCTAATGAAAATCGTGGGCGCGTTGGTAATCGGGGTGATGATCGGATGCGTGGGGGCGATGCTGGGGATTGGTGGGGGCGTTCTCCTCGTTCCCGCGTTGACCGAACTCTACAGGTATGATCCCCGTCGGGCGGCTGCCCTGTCGCTGGCCGCCATGGTCGCTCCGGTGACACTCCCCGGGGCCTGGCAATACTATGTGCAAGGACACCTCCGCAAGGAGGATATTGTCCTGGCCCTGTGTATTGGTAGCGCCCTGGCGGTGGGGACCTATATTGGAGCATGGTTGCAGCCAGCGGTGAGCGTGGCCTGGCTCCGTCTCGGGTTTGGTCTGTTGATGATCTTTGTGGCAACCCGCCTGATCCTGAGCACCGATCGCCAGGCAACCGCGACATTCTGGGGTGTGCTGGCCGTTGGCATCGCCTGGGGAGGATTTCTGGCCCTGCGGGCGCTGGGGCGACGCCTTGCCAAACGTCCGCAGCTGGCCGAGTATCTCCGCCTTCCCCGTGAGGACCCACAGGATCCCTTTGGCTATTACATCTGATAGACCTCTGGCACGACCGCGACATCGATGCATTCGGTACATTCCAACCGACCGTCACTTTTCCTCAATCCGGAAAGCGCGAACGCCGATGATAACATTGATCCCATCGGGCCAATTTTACTCGTGGTCGCAGGGCTCTGGGGATGCGCGACCGCGTGCAAGCGCCAGACATGTGTTCCGGCGTATTCCGGTGTTGCCGCGCTGTTCCGATAACAGCCGGTATCTGGGAAGGCGAGGACGGCATGAGAGTGAAGAACATCTGCCTGGGCGCCCTGGTCGTGTCTCTTCTTGGCCTGGGCGCCGTCCATGGACAAACTCCTGAACCCGGTTATCGTGGAGGGTCGTCCTTCGCACCCGGGGGAGCTGCCCCGCTCGGTTATGGAGTGGGAGTGAATGGGGAAGTAGGAGCTGCCCCGGTTTACGGCGTGGGACCTCCTGGCGGTGTCCCCGTCGGGCAGGAAACCCAAACCTCCATGCTCTCCAACTGGATTGTTGGAGGGTCCCCGAACTGCTGTGGACCCATTGGTGGCAACCCCGCCATTGTGTCCGAGTTGTTCATGCGGAGTGGTGTTTCCCTCCCGTATGGCAACGGACCCGTCGCGGATGCCCTCAAGACCGGGTGGGCGATCTCCGCGGGTGGACGAGTCCTCTGCTTTGATCAACCAGGGAAGAATGCCTTCACGATTGAACTGAGTGGTCTGAACACCCACTCGGTTTCCACCAACTCGCAAACCATCCCCTATCCGCTCATCAACCCGCAGACGGGTGCTCAGGTTCTGGTGCCAGGGACCGTTCGGAGCCTGAATCGCACCTACGTCAACGTGGGTCTTGGTATGGAGCACTACCTGATGGGGAATGGGTTCCAGAACACGGGGGAAAATCGCTGGCGCGTCGGTTTTGATGCGGGTGGGCGTTATGGCACCGAGAAACTCCTCTTCAACGAATTCAATCTGGTCCACGCCAACGATGTGACGAGCGGCTTTTACGTGGCGATTCACTCCGATCTGGAGATTCCCTGCGGCTACTGGAGCTTTGTCGCTGGTGTGCGTGGCGAGTGGGATTACACCTTCTCCAACGTCGCTGGCCCGCTGGTGGATTCCGATGTGCAGGATATCAACCTCCTCCTGACTCTCGGCATCCGCTTCTGAGCCCCTCACGACCAGGACAGGGACCGCCCAGACCACCGACAACCAGGAAAAGGACAGCAGACCTCTGCTGCCCTTTCCTGGTTGTTGTGCATTGCTGTGACACCTCGATGACATTCAGCCCTCCTTGTGCCACGAACCAACTTTCCAATTACTCGCGTCCACAGTCCCCCACCATCTCTCCCGTCTGCATCACCAACCGAATCATACAGGATCAAACGCCATTTCGTGCCATCCCCCTGCTTCGCGAGGGAGATTCTCCCATCATCAGGGGCACTCGAACGCTCGCGGATGCCAGGAAATGCTTGACGCGAGGGCGATCGTGTGTTTTGCTCAGTGAACGGATTTTGGAATGGATACAGATATGGTGAGCGGATGAGCGGAGCTTGCATTCAGGGCTCCGTACGACCCCAGTAGAAGGCCTTGACCCCAGGGGATACAGGAGGAAGCAGTAACGCGTGGCACCTGGTCAAGTGCTCCCGCTCTTCGTGCACCAGCACCGCTGCTCGCAAGCTGCCTGACGAGAAGCGATGCCATCCTTCTGTATCAGTTCTGCGCTCTCCCAAACGACACCTGAGAATCATGAAACCACAAACCCAGGCAGCACTCACGGCGGGAATCGCTCTTCTTGGTTTCTATCTGCTTGGAGGTTGCTGTATCGGTACCGGGCTCGATCTGGGAGGTGGGGGCAAGTCGGTCTATCTTCCGCAAATAATCGCCGGCGTGGGGATGATTCTGGTCCCGACCCTTGCCGTCGGCGCTCTCTTCATCGCCCACTTGCTTGGATATCGTCCCGAGGTCAAGGCGAAGCAGCGACAGGAACGCCACCAACGTCATCTGGAATCGCTCCAGCGGCCCCTTTCACCACCTCAGGATGGGGACAATCCACAGGTCCCAACTTCATGGGCTCCGGTCGCTGAGTTGGAGGATGCTGTCGCACACCTTGGTCGCCAGGAAGCGAAATTCCTCTACACCGATCGGGACAGCAACGCCCTCTTCAACTTCGCGTTCTGCGGCGTCGGTGGGGTGGTCCTGTTGGCGGTTGGATGCTTCGTCCTGGCAACCCAAAAGGCACTCGCTCTGCTTCCCTTTATCCTTCTTCCCCTGGGGGCGCTGTTAGCTGCCGTGGGAGGAGTGGGCTTCGCTGTGTCTTTGAAACCAAAAGACATGCGTACCCTGATTTACACCAGGGGCCTGGTACGCGTTGAAGGCGGTCGATTTCTCGTTTTCCTCTGGGATGATATCCTGGAGCTGTATCAGATCATCGTGGATGTGTACCAGTATGGATTGATTCACACCGCACGCGAATACGGTTTTACGCTCTTTCGCTGCGATGGCGAACCCCTGAAGATCGTCGAGGGTGTCAACATCCGGGACATCGGCCCCCTGTCTGACATCCTCCAGGGAAAGATCGCGGAGCACCGGTTACCGCAGGTCAAGAGGCAATTCAAGGCAGGAGAAACTCTCGTTTTCGGCCCGCTCAGACTGAATCGCCAAGGAATAAGCAATGAGGACGAAACGATCCCCTGGAGGGAAGTGGAGGCAATCCAGATCGCAAAAGGAGTCATTACCATCCGCAGGGCGAACAAATGGCTCAGCTGGTCAACAACTCCGGCCAGCGAGATACCCAACCTGCACGTTTTCCTATCCTTGGTCGACCTGATCACTGGCGTGAATAAAAAACCAACGTGAATACTCTTTCGGCAATGAAATCTCCCTTGATCTCCTGGTCTGATCCTTCCTCTGGGATTTTGCCATCTCGAAGGGATGACTCAGGCCGCCGTCGTGCTGGGAGTCCATGCGAGCAGCGATCAACTACCCCCCTGCTTCAGTGATAGGGAATGCGACCAACGGAGTTCTCATCCAAAAGAAGGGGGCGTACCGAGAACACGGTCCTGCACCGCGTGAAACAGGGAGTCCAGAGAGTTAATGATCCGGACACTCAGGGGGAGTTGGAGGACGCTCCCTGAACTCACCAGGAGGGGTGATTGCTATTAAGCCACCACCCCCTTGATCACATGGCCGTGCACGTCCGTCAGGCGAAAATCCCGTCCTCCGTGACGGAAGGTCAACCGGGTGTGGTCGATTCCTGCCAGGTGCAGGATGGTGGCGTGAAAGTCGTGCATATCGCAGGGATGTTCCGCGGGGTGCATTCCCCATTCATCCGACTGACCATGAACTGTCCCACCCTTGATTCCGCCCCCCGCGAGAAAAACGCTAAAACACCCGGTGTGATGGTCGCGGCCATCAGGTCCCGGCGCATGAGGAGTGCGACCAAATTCACCTGCCCAAACAATCAGGGTACTCTCCAACAAACCGCGCTGTTTCAAATCCTTGATGAGAGCAGTAATCGCTCGCTCAGTCTGGCGTGCGTTCCTCTCATGACCGGCCTTGAGTCCGCCGTGCTGATCCCAGGTCCCGTTGGATTGCCCATACGGACAGTTCACCTGGATGAAGCGCACCCCCTGTTCCACCAGGCGTCGAGCCCGGAGGCATTGCTGAGCATAAAGCCGAGTATTGCGATCTGGATCGTCCACTCCATACAGAGCCCGGATCACCTTGGTTTCACGGCTGACATCAAGCACATCCGGAACCAGTGTTTGCATCCGTGCCGCGAGTTCATAATTGCGCACGGCGCTCTCGATCGCGTCATTACCACCAAGGCGGGACGAGAACGCCCTGTCCTGTTGCCCTAGCAACTCCAACATCACGCGTTGCCGGTCCGCTGAGATGGCTGGTTTGATATTCTCAATCGGCGGTCCATCAGCACGCAGGATCGTTGCTTCATGGCTCGCCGGAAGAAAACCACTTCCAAATGCTTCCAACCCTCCAACAGGGACATGACCAAAGCTGAGCACCACATACCCTGGAAGGTTCTGGTTCTCGCTCCCAAGTCCATAACTCATCCATGAACCCAGACTTGGCCGGCCCGCCAGGTTGTGCCCCGTGTGCAAGAGCAACACACTGGTGGAATGGATTGGGAGATCCGCTTTCAGCGATCGAATCACAGCGATCTCATCCACACAGGTAGAGAGATGTGGAAAAAGCTCACTGACCCAGATGCCACTTTTGCCGTGTTGCTTGAATTTCCAGGGACTTTTCACCCATTTGCGGGTGGGATCGCCGCTCCATGGCTTGCCCGCATGTTTTTCCAGCGCCGGTTTGGGATCGAAGGTATCCACATGCGACACCCCGCCATCCATGAAGAGAAAGATGATACTCTTCGCTTTCGGCTGGAAATGGGGACGTTGCACCGGGACGGCAAACGCCTGGTTCAAGGCCGAAAATGCCAGATAACCAAATCCCGCCGCTGTCCTTTTCAGCAGTTCACGCCGCGTGACCGGCGGTTCTCCGCGCCCCGGGCAACCACGGGGGAACAACGCTCCTGGACAATCAACTGGAAGAGATTTGGTGTTCATGGGAGGAAGATGAATTCCTTGAGGTTGAACAGGGTGTGGGCAACATCTTTCCAAATAGTGCGATTGGAGAGGATGTCCTTCTGTGCGACCTGGTGGGCCTGGGCGAAGAGTTGAACCGCCTTGAGAAAGCGGCCGCGTTCCCCAGGGGTGAGGTGCCGGCCAAGGGCCGCGTATCCCATGGCGTCGATTCGTTGTTCAACGGAACGTGCACCATCGCGGATTACACGCCCCGCCCAGTGATCGGCCATCGCCAGCACAAAAGGATCATTCAGCAAGGCGAGACTTTGCGCGGGGGTGTTGGTGGTATCACGGCGTCCCTGTGTGACCTTTCCTCCGGGAAGGTTGAAAGCGCTCAGAAAATGCGGAGCTTCCATCAACTGGAACTTCAGGTAGATGCTACGTCGCCCCTCGCCATCGAGGGGTCCCGTGAACAACCGCTTCTCGCGATCGGCAGTTTCACGATAGGGATGAATACTGGGACCAAACAGTCGTGCATCGAGTCGTCCCGCAACCGCCAGGATACTATCGCGAATGACCTCGGCCTCCACGCGCCGGGCAGGATAATGCGACAAGAGCCGATTGTGCGGATCCTGGCGCTTCGCGGTCTCTGTCGGGGCGCTGTCCAACCGAAATGCGTGGCTCATCACAAGCGTCCGCACCAGTTTTTTCACCGACCAGCCCTCGGCAATGAAGCGCTCCGCGAGGTAATCAAGCAGTTCGGGATGTGTCGGTGTGTCTCCCAGATGACCAAAGTCATCCGGAGTGGCCACCAGCCCCTTCCCGAACACCCACAACCAGATTCGATTCACCATCACACGAGCTGTGAGTGGGTTCTCGGGATTGGCGATCAATTCGGCAAGCTCGCGTCGCCCACTTCCCTTGCTGCTCCAAACGAAGTTTTTGGGCGTGAGCACCTGGAGGTACCCACGGGGGACCACCTCCCCCGGTTTGGTGTGATCGCCTCGCAACAGGATCGGTTGCCCAAACCCTTCACCTTCATCGGCAACTCCAGGCATCACGGTTGGCAATGTCAGCTGACTCTCGAGGGTCCGATACCGAGTAATCAACGTGGCCAGCCGAGTCGAGGCATTCGCCCTGGTGCGGATCAGGTTATTTTTCCGCATCCACTCCAACCACACCACGTCGTCATCGGTGGCTTGATAGGCGGCGAATGCATCCACCACTTCCTTGCAGATCCTGGCATAGCGGGCAGCCGCCTCGGGAACGGTGCGCGGCGCATTTCCCTTGTAGAGCCGGGTCAGGTGGGTCGGCTCGTCCCCTGGAATGCTGGCGCCCTCGTGCATGACAATTCGGCGCACACCCCACCAGGTCCGCGGATTCCTGGCGTGCTCGTCAAAGGGACCGCGTTGATTCTCCGTGTCCTTCCCCAGTGTTCCAAGTGGATCGGGGAATTTGGGATTATCCCAGAATGTCAACACCTCGGCGTAGGGATGCAATCGGTCTGTTTCTTTGGGGAAATCAATGGTGACCCAGGACCAGTCGTCGTGATGTAACGATTGCTGATGCGTGTAGTTCAGCTGACAGTTGTTGAAAACCAGCCGTGTCAGACTGTGCTGAGCACCAATCACCTCGAAACTCACCTTCGCATGGGTTCGTCGGAGCGTCGGCGAGCGCAGCGCTCCGTTGAGTTTTTCGGATAGAGCGAAGGTATAGAGTCCCGCGGGGAGAAACCGTTTGATCGCGTTTTCCCCCTCGGGTCCAATCTCAAAGTCCCCACTCCGACCAGCCCCTTCACGAAGTCCCATCCCCTCGTGTGTCCAACCCGTGGGGATCCCCTTGCGAAAGTCCACCACTGTATTGGCGAGCGTACGATTGAACTCCAGGCGCTCGTTCAGGCGTTTGGAGTGATTTGCAGCCTGCCGTTCCCAGAGTTCTGCCACGTTGTTTGTTCCTGGTTTGCAAGCGGCAATCCATGTCTGCAACGGATCACTCTCGGGGAGCGCTTTCTCTTTCTTCATCCCGATCAGTGCCTGCAGCTTTGCGGCGTCGAGCGAGCGCAGATCATCCTGCCAGACCTCCGCCAGAGCGGCGCGCATTTCGCCCTTCAGCGTCTTCAGTTTGGTGATTATCTCCTGGTTGACTTCCGGCTTGTCGAGCGTTCTTTGCACCGATCGACTGCTGCGCAAAATGCCGAGTAGCGCGTAGTAGTCTCTTGAGGAAACGGCATCCAGTTTATGATCGTGGCAGCGGGCACAGGCAACGGTGGTCGCCTGGAATGCCTTGGTCAAGGTGTCGAGCTGATTATCAACGATATCGTACCCGATGACTCCAAACTCCACACAACTATCGTGATTGACCTCGCCAAAGCGATAGAAGGCGGTGCCGATCGCTGATTCGTTGTATTTCCCGGCGGCATTCCACCGAGGCTGAGTGAGCAGATCGCCTGCCAGGTGCTCCCGGATCAGTTGATCGTAAGGTACATTATTGTTAAAAGCACGAATCAGGTAATCGCGATAACGCCAGGCATAGGGAACGTCATAATTCCATTCGTTTCCGTGCGTTTCGGTAAAGCGCACCACATCCATCCAGTGCCGTGCAAATCGCTCTCCAAAATGAGGAGAAGCCATCAATCGATCCACCAGAGCGCTGTACGCGGCCTCAGGATCACGTCGATAGGCCGTGACAAAGGCTGTGATTTCGTCCGGTGTGGGTGGCAATCCTGTGAGCACCAGGGTTACCCGACGAATCAGGATTTCCGGTGTGGCAAGGGCAGCCGGAGCGATCTTCTCCTGCCGCATCCTGTGCTGGAGAAAGCGATCCACGGGAGAATTCCACTGGGGGTTGGTTGGAGGCGGGATCGCAGGCAGCTTGACCGGTTGGAGACTCCACCATTTGCGTCGTTCTTCAAAGATTTCTCCCCATGGTTTCTCAGTCGGAACCTTTCTTACTTCCGTGCGTGGATCCTGCGCCCCCGATCGGATCCACTGCTCCAGCGCGGCGAGCTGAGAGTTGGTGAGTTTTGCATCGGGCGGCATGCGCAAATCCGGATCCTTCCACCGCACCGCCTTGATCACCAAACTTTTCTCTGGATCGCCTGGCACAATGACCGCGCCGGAATCGCCTCCTTTTTGCCACGCCGCGCGAGAATCCAGGCGCAGCCCACCCTTCTGTTTTTTCTCTCCGTGACATTTCAAGCAATGCTCAACGAGCAAGGGACGAATCTTCGCCTCAAAAAAACTCGAATCCTCTGCGTGGCTTGTACGTGTTGCCAGCTGCCACCCAGCAGACGCAATCACCAGGAGCAGAAAGCGTCTGAGCACATTCCACCTCATCAGTCATCCCCTGCAGCACCAATGCGAAACGTTTCTCCAGGATCGCGAACCAGAAACCACGGCTTGTGGTCGCTCACGATCACAAAGCGCGCAAAGCGTTGTTCCACAAAACGCTTGAACTCCCTCATCCTACACTCGTTTTGGGCGAGGTACCAGACTTTCCTGCTGAAAGGTCACTCGTGCGAGCAGGTGCACTCGTTCTGTCCTGGATGGTTTTACTCGCGACACCAGATCATCTCGCCAGGGAGGTTGGAGGAGCCTTGAGATCACTCCCCTCCCTTCTGGTGTCGCGCGCGTGATTCAAGAGACCCGGTTCCCTCAATCTACCGTTATTTCTCCTTCGTCGGAGGTGTTTGGAGATAGCGATCAAACCAATCGGCGAATCGTTCCAGATCCTTCCCGATCGTCGGCCAGCCGTGGGCAGCGCCCTTCTTCACCACCAGTTCCGCCGGCACTTTTGCCTTCTTCAACTTGTCGATGATCAACTCCGCCTGCTGAATCGGGACCAATTTATCCGCGTCGCCGTGGATGATGAGTGTGGGGGGATCATCGGCACTTACATGCGTCACGGGTGAAATGGCACGGCCGATTGCCAGGAATTTTTCTTCATCCGTGATCGGCACATACGCCCGCGTCCTGGGATCGAATTCCTGAAACACAAACGGCGCCTTGAAATCCTTGAGCACCCCTCGCCCCAGCGCATCCTTCCCTGGTTCTCCATAATTCAGGAAATCCGTGGGTGGAAAGAAACACGCAACCGCCTGCACACGACTCGATTCACGATCGACCGGATCCTTCGCCCTGGGATCCCCCGCCTTGCCTGCCATCCCCTGCATGAGCGAAAGATGTCCCCCCGCCGATCCCCCCATGATGCCGATCCGGTTGGGATCGATGCCGTATTCCTTCGCATGCGCCCGGATAAACCGTGTCGCCCGATGCATATCCTCAAGGATCTCCGGAATGGTAAACTTCGGCTGACTGCCATGAACCACGGCAAAAACCGTGTAGCCTCGCTTCAGAAATGGCGTGGGAAAGCCAGGGTTCACTCCATCGTGCGAGGAGAACCAGCCTCCGCTCACTACCCAGATAATCCCCACACCCCTGGAATTCTTACTGGGTGTAAAAACATCCATTGTGAGTGCCGTGCCGTGTTTGCGCCCATAAATCACATCCGTGGTGCGCTTGAAAAGCGGAGATTCTGGTTCCTGTGCGGGTGTTACAGCGGCGAACACACCGAGCAATAAAACCGCGTGCAGATAGCGCATGTTGGCAATCCTCGTCTTTGGGAGTACAGGAAACCTCGCTGATGGCGAGATCGTTTTTTCAATCGCCAGGGATCGCTGAGTTTTATTTCTTTTTCTTTGTTTGCTCCAGCAGTGCTTTCATTTGTTTCAACACTGGTGCCTGGGCCGGATCATCGACCAGATTATGCAATTCCTGAGGATCCCTGTCGTAGTCGTACAGCTGGGCACCCTTCTTGCCATCGTCCCATTCGGTGTAGCGATAGCGCTCGTTGCGAATGCTGTAGCCCATGAACCATTTTTTCCGCTCTGGCAGAGGATCTCCCGTGGCGGTGGGCGTTCCCCGGCTTACCTGGGTCAGTGCCGGTTTGTCCCATCGGGCAGATGGGTCATTGAGCAATCGCTTCAAACTCGTCCCTTCCAGATTCTTCGGGGCTGGTAATCCACACAGATCCGCGAGGGTGGCATGAAGATCGACCAGCTCCACGGTGCGCTTGCTTACCTTGCCGTTCCCTCGGGCACGCGGATCACAGATGATCAATGGCACACGGGTGGAGTTCTCAAACAGGCTCATCTTTTGCCACAATCCATGTTCCCCCAGGTGATAGCCATGATCGCTAATAAAAACCACAATGGTGTGATCCTCGAGCTTGAGCTTTTCCAGGGTCTCCAGCACTTTCCCCACCTGGGCATCCATGAAGGTCGTGGAAGCGTAGTACGCCTGGAGCGCTTGACGGCGGAGCGGATCGGTCAGTTTCTCCTGCTCCTTCTTGTGGCTGGCGAACGCCGGGGCGGGTGCCGATTCCCAGTGTTTGGCGGGCACCTTGGCAAGAGGCAACTTCTCCGGCGGATACATCGCGAAGTATTTCTTCGGCGCCACATAGGGCGTGTGGGGACGGAAAAAACCGCACGCCAGAAAGAAGGGGCGATCTCTGTTCGCCTCCAGCAAGCGGACCACCTCGGCGGCTATCTTCCCATCGGTCTGCTCGGCATCGGTTCCTTCCGCCGCCAACCAGCTCAGCGTGCCGCCAAAGCGCGCCGAGCCCTTCGCCATCGGATTCAGTGTGAAGATCATGTCCTCGTCGTCCTTGTCCCGACCGCGCGGGTTGGTCACCTTCTCCCACGACGCAGGATCATCCAACCCATCCGTGCCAATCTGCGCCGGCACGCCATAGTGATAAAGTTTCCCCACACGCGCCACATAGTAGCCCCCCTTGCGGAATGTCTGGGGCAAGGACTGTGCATCGGGCACCGTTTTGCGGAACTGGGTACTGTTCTCGTAGACACGCGTGGTATCTGGCCGCAACCCGGTGAGAAACGAGGTTCGGCTGGGATTGCAGAGCGGAAACTGGCAATAGGCACGCTCGAAGCGCACGCCCCGAGACGCCAGGCGATCGATGTTCGGTGATTTGCACCCCGGGCTGCCATAACAACTCAATGCGTTGTTGGTCAGATCATCGGAGACAAGAAAGAGAACATTCATCTTCCTCGTTTCCTGAGCGCCAAGGGAAGGGACCAGGCAGCCAAACGCTAGCAGACAGGCAAGGGTGGAAGTACGAGTCACGGCCGATCTTCTCCACGGAGTGCGAAGGATGATGCAACCCAGCCGCGGGTGGCTCTGGGTATCCTGGTGCGTCGCTGTCAGCCCCTCGTTCTGTTCCCTGGACTTTCAGGACTCTGGCGGGATGATACCAGACCCCATTGCGCCTGCCCACAAAATAGCAACCCACCCAGAAGAGATGCCAACGGTGCCCCGCCCCGCTACTTTCCCCCTGAGGGATGGTTCAATGCAGTGGAAGCCTTGACTCGGATCACGGAGCGTCGGCATGCGTACGCTACTCTCAGCCACCGTTGTGTCTGCCATGCTCGTCTTGACCCTGACTCCGTTGGGACCGGCGGCGGAACCCGTGGCGCTCTCTCCCCAGGAGGTGGAATCCGCTGTTGCGCATGCGTTGCCGCTTCTCCTCAAGGGAGCAACCGGCCACACGGCGCAGAAGTCGTGTTTCGCCTGCCACAACCAGATCTTTCCCATGCTGGCGTTCACCACCGCCCGCGCTCATGGTTTTGCCATTCAGGACGAGGTGCTCCGGGCACAGCGCGAGCATATCGCCGCCTTTCTGGAGCAAAATCGCGACAACTATCGTGAAGGGAAGGGACAGGGGGGCCAGGCCGACACGGCGGGGTATGCCTTGCTCACCCTCGAACTCGCAGGGTGGCAAGCGGATGCCACCACGGAGGCCGTCGTGGAGTACCTGTTGCTGCGTGACAAAAATCTGGATCACTGGCGGACCACGAGCAATCGGCCGCCCTCGGAGGCGAGCGATTTCACCGTCACCTACCTGGCGCTTCGGGCCCTGGTTCGCTGGGGCACCCCGCCGCAACGCGCACGCATCAGCAAACGCATCGAGTCGGCGCGCGAATGGTTGCTCCGCGCCAAACCGAAGGATACCGAGGATCGCGTCTTTCGCCTGTGGGCCCTTTCCCTCGCCGACGCCAGCAGCGCCGCGGTTCAGGCGGCTGCGCAGGATCTTCTGCGGACTCAGGGGAAGGACGGAGGGTGGGCGCAGACCGAGAAACTCGCCAGCGATGCCTACGCCACGGGGTCCGTTCTGGTCGTGCTCCAGCAGACCGGAGTGCTCCGGAGCACCGACCGCGCCTATCAACGCGGGCTCGCCTTTCTTCTGCGGGAACAACGCAACGATGGCTCCTGGCTGATTCAATCCCGAAGCAAACCGTTCCAGCCGTACTACGAAAGCGGATTTCCGCACGGGAAAAATCAGTTTATCTCGATCACGGCAAGCGCCTGGGCCACCACCGCCCTGGCCCTCGGCTGTTCGCCCTCAACCCCCTGAGGAGGCCGCTCCTGAGGCCAGCCCCTGCTCCTCCATCCAGCGCCGATAGGTACGTGCATAACGATCCAGATTCTCGAGGGATCCGCCGCCACGAATCGGGGAACACATCTCATAGATCGCCAGGCCCTCGAAGCCGCCCGCGCGTAATCCCTCGAAGAAGGCCGGATACTCGATGAAGCCGGTGCCAAAGGGAACCGCGCGCACCAGGTCGGGGCGCATGGGCAGATAATTGATGTACCCGGGCTGATAGTGATAGCGTGGCAGGCGCACATAATCGGCGTTGGTGGTGAGAACGGTGTGCGGAGCCGCCAGGCGAGCCGCCTCGTGGAGATTCTCCCCCCGCAGCGCCGGCGACCAGGCATCGAACCCGAGCTTGCAGTTGGGTTGATCGATATCCTGCAACAGTTCCAGCAAGGCAGACGTGTGGACGGCCAGATCGTGATGGTTCTGAATAGCCACCGTCAACCCATGACTCGCGGCCCGCAACGACATCTCCCGCAGCGCCAGCACCACCCGTTGCCACAGGGCGTTCCCATCCTGTCCCGGCGACTCGTAGGCAGTAAAAACGCGGACGATTTGCGCTCCGAGCTGGGCACCCATGCGACAGAGCGACTCACAATAGAGCAGTTGCATCTCCAGCCAGGGCACCTCCGCGGCTCCCGTGGCGCCCAGGTCGAGATAGGCAGCGATCACCGGACAGCGTATTCCCTGGCTCTGCATCTCCTGGCGCAGCGAGGCGAGGACCTCTGGCGTGGTGTCCAGGGGAGAGAGATGGGGACGCTTGCCCGCCAGCATGACCGTACCGAATCCCAGCTCGGCGGCATGGCGAACAAAGGCGTGCAGGTTCAGCGCCGTCTGTCCCCACAGTCCCGCGTAACTGATCGAGAACAGCCCCAGTTGCATCGTTGTTCCTCGGATCCCGCGGCAACTTCGCGCGGGGAAGTTCTTGCGTCGGCGCCCGTTCTGCCCCAAGATAGCCAGCACGGGCAAGAGATGCAATCGTGCGTCGGGGAGCGCCGGCGAATCCGCCACACAGGGGGGATGTGCGCATGATGGGGAGGAGCACTCGGCACGGAGTGTGGACGACTCTGGCGTTGCTGCTGAGCACACTGGTCGCCGCCTCGGCGCGAGCGGACGGACCGCTGGAAGTCGACACGGCTGACCTTCGTCCGGGTTTGGTGGCGCAGTATCGTTCCCGCAAGGACAAAACCGCGACCCTCAGTCGCCTGGAGGCAAAACCGGCCTTTTCGCTGGGCCGATCCACTCCGCATCCGCGTCTTCCCAACGGACCCTTTGAGGTCACCTGGACCGGGGTGATCCACCTCACGGGGACCGGGCCATTCACCTTCGACGCCCTCGTGTGCGGAGAGGTGACGGTCGAAGTGGACGGCGTGGTGGCAGTGCAGGGACGAGGCGCGAGCGAAACTGCCCACGTGGGACCGGGGAAAAAGCTGGTGCGCGATCCGGGGTTCTATCGACTCACCGTGCACTATCGTTCGCTGGACGGGCTGCCGGCAAGACTTCAGTTGTGGTGGGAGGGAACGAAGTTCGCCCACGAACCGCTGTCCGCCTGGTATCTCAAGCATCTCCCGGGCGAGGTCCCCGCGGCCGTGGCCAGCCAGCAACGCGCCGAACTCGGCCGGAAGGCGGTCGAGCAGAGAGGGTGTGCCCGCTGTCATCATCGAGTCTTCCCTGATGTGATCGCCCCTCCGCCCGGTCCCTCGCTCGCCGATGTCAACCAGCGCATTCACCGCGATTGGCTCCTGGCCTGGCTCGAAAACCCTGCCAAACTCCGCCCCCAGGCTCATATGCCCGTGCTTTTCCAGGGCGATCGCCAGGGGGAGGTCGAACGCTGGCTGCTCGTGGATTATCTGCTGGCCGGGAAGAATTCCGCAGCAGAGCCGAGCACATCCCCGGCTGGCGATCATCGTCTGGGACGACGCGCCTTTGTCAGTCTGGGGTGTGCGGCCTGTCATCATCTCCCCGATGCCGAGCCGGGAGAGTCGCGTGGGATCGATCGAACCTCCTTTGTGGGTCTCAAAGATCGCTTTTCGGCCAATGACCTCGCCACGTTTCTGGGGAATCCCCACCAGCGCTACCCCGATGGCCGCATGCCGCGTTTGCCCATCACCCCGGATGTGGCGCGTGATCTGGCAGCGTTTCTCCTCGAATGGTCCAAACCCGCGCCGGTTCCCGGGACGCTCAAGGCCCCCTCCCCAGCAGAGATTCAGGCAGTGGGACAACGTCTCCATGCACGCGGACCGCGCGAGATTGGGGCGAAGTTGGTGCGCGAGAAAGGATGTGCCGATTGCCACACAGGTCTGGGCCAGGGACTTTCGCCAGATCTTCCCTTCACCGGAAAGAGTGACAAGCGGGGCTGTCTGGCGGGCAACTCGCTCCCGCGTTTTCCGCTCGATGCCAGCACGCGCGCGGCGATCCTTGCTTACCAGGAAGGGGCGGCTCTGGAGAAATACCATTCGCCGTTCGCCAATCGGCAACGCCAGCTGGCTTTTCTGGGTTGTGTCCGGTGCCACCAACGCGATAGCGATCGACCTCCGCCCCTGGAGACGATCGGCAGCACTCTGGGCGGAGCCTGGTTGCAGAACATCCCTTATCAACGAACTCCCAGACTGAGCTTTCCCCATCAGAAGTACAGCGCCGACTATCTGCGTTCAGCGGTGCGCGAGGGAGTGAGCGGACTACGCCATGCGCGCTATTCCTATCGCATGCCCTCGTTTGGTCGCGAGGCAGAGTGGATTGTCCAGGCGCTGGCCGAAGGCGACGGGGAGCTTCTCGAAGCAGAAGAAACGGCGCCAGCGAAACCCGCGGATCCGACGCTGGGCTCACTCACCGGGCCGAATCTGGTGGGCTTTCAGGGCTATGCCTGTGTGTCGTGCCATGTGTGGAAGGGCCAGACTCTCGCCGACCCCGATCCAGGCGCGATTGGGACGGACCTGACGCGCATCCCGGGGCGCATTCGGCGCGCCTGGTTTGACCGCTTTCTCGAAGGACCGGCGCGCTTCCATCCCAACACGCCAATGCCTGCCATCTTCGAGAAGGGAAAGCCCGCCCTGCTCCGCGCCGTGCTCGACGCGGATGCCGCCAAACAGAAAGAGGCATTGTGGAGTTATTTCGCGCTGGGCGACCGAGCCCCGACCCCGAAACCGCCTCCCCCCATGCCGATCGAAGGCCCGGGTCGGGAGGAGCCTCCCCTGGTCGCGCAGATTCCCATGCATCTCCCCGACGGCGAGGTGCTGGAGAGCCTCTGTCTGCTCCACGGTAGTCACGATCTCTTTGTCTATGATCTGGGGACCGCAGCGCTGCACAGTGGCTGGACCGGGGCACAGATTCAGCGCGAAGTGCAGGGCCGCTTACGGCGTTTTCTCCTGGCCGGAACGCCCCTCGGCACCGGCCTGCGTGAAGCGCCCCCCTGGCAACTCCAGGGCAGGGATCGCCTGGAAACCCCTCAGACGATTGTCTTTCATGGCTACGAGCGCCTTGCCGATGGAGCGCGCCTACGCTTTCAGCTTCAATTTCCCTCTGCCAAGATCGAATTGGTGGAAACCGTGCGTCTGCAGCGCGAGGGGAGCCAGCGGCGCCTGGTGCGACATCTCACTGTCAGCAAGGCTCCGTCCGCCCTGGTGCTCCTTGGCCGCTCGCCGGTGAAACTCTCTGTCTCCGCAAAAGCCACGAGCGGAGCGGTGAAGCAGATGCGCAAGGGCGAGGCGCTACAGACCACGCTCCTCCCCGACGACAAGGGAGAGGTGGCGATCACTCTTACGCTCGATCTTCCGGCAGAAACGGCCCCGGCAATGGTGCCACAACCCCGGCTGCTCGATACGGGCAGCATTGAGGGAAGTCTTGTGCGCCCAGGCTATCGAGCGCTTGCCTACCCGCGCCCAAAGACGGCCTCCGGCGAGGATCGTGTCATGCCGGGAGCGATTGCGGTCGATCCGCGCCAGGGACGTGTGTTTGTCGCCTCGATGAAAACCGGGGAGATTCTGGCGGTGCGCGATCCCTCGGATGATGGCAAGCAAGCGCGCTTTGAGAATTACACGGGCGGGCTCTTTCAGGAGTGTTACTCCATGCTCGCCGATCGCGAGGGGTTGTATGTGCTCCATCGGCGCAATCTGACCCGCGTGCTCGACACCGATCACGATGGCCGCGCCGATCGCTTTGAGCGCGTGGCGACCCTGCCACACGGGATCGCCGACACCTACGACTACGCCTACGGGCTGGCGCGCGATCGGACCGGAGCGTTCATCTACACCTTTGCTCCGTATGCCAACACCCATCTCCCCGGGTCCGGGAGCGCGTTACGGCTGGTGCCCGGGAAGAAACCGCAGGAGATCGGGTATGGCTTCCGCAACCCGCTGGGTTGGTGCAGTGGGCCGGATGGCGAGATCTTCTTCACCGATAACCAGGGGGAATGGGTGGCGACCAACAAGCTCTGCCATCTGGTGGAAGGGCACTTCCACGGCTTTCCCAACCCCGCTCAACGCGACCATGCCAGAAAGCCAAGGGCCAAAACGACGGTCTGGATTCCGTACGGCTGGGCGAAGTCGATCAATGGCATGGCCTACGACAACACCGGCGGGAAGTTCGGGCCCTTTGACGGGCAGATTTTCCTCGCCGAGCTGATGTTTGGCGGCGCGATCATCCGTGCCAACGTGGAGAAGGTGAACGGCCAGTATCAGGGCGCATGTTTCCCATTCTGGGGACGCGGCTTGCTGGGCCCGGTGACGATGGCCTTCGATCCACGAGGACGGCTGTGGGTGGGAGGCATCACCGAGCCCGGCTGGATGGCCCAGCCCGATCGCGGGGCGCTCTTCCGTCTCGATTTCACCGGAGTGCACCCCTTTGAGATCAGGTCGATTCATGTGCTCCCCCGCGGATTTCGGTTGGTGTTCACCCGGCCGGTATCGGCGGCCACAGCCCGGGAGTTGGCGTCTTATCGGATCGATTATCACCGTTATGAGTACACCGGGGCCTATGGCTCGGCGGAACTGGAGCGCACGCGGTTACCGATCGAGCGGGTGGAGGTGTCCACCGATGGCCGGAGCGTGGAGTTGCACACCGCGGCGCTGGTCAAGGACCGCGTGTACATGATCCAGGCGTCGGGAGTGCGATCGGCTCAGGGCGAGGCCCTGGTTCACCCAACGGGTGCTTATACCCTCAATGAGATCCCGACGAGTGGGGAAAAGCGAAAGGAGTAGGGGAGAGCGGAAGTGTATGGGAATCGAACCCACTGAAGACTTTTTTCAAGCCCTCCACTGGTTTTGAAGACCAGGGCCCGCACCAGCGGTGCAAACACTTCCAGGGGCGATACTTGTTGCTGGATGAATCATAGCGAGGTGGGGCGCAGCGGTCAAGCGCGGCGCGGGCTCGCGCAAGGAAGAACGAGGGCATTTCCGCGGCCGGCCCTTCCGAAAAGGGCTGGAGCGAAAACGCCCTCGTCTTATTGCTCAGCTTGACTCGTTAGCCCATCACCTCGTCCAGAAGACGGTCCAGGGCGGCTTCCCATTTTTCGGGGGTATCGTAAGTGCCCTCGGCGATGGCCTTACGCACCCGCGCGACCAGGGCGGGGCGAATCCCCTCCTCGTTGTGCTCTTCCTGATGAGCAGCCGGGTTCACTGGCTCGATGTTCGCTTCCTGCCACCAGGTCCGTTGACGCGTGATTGGCCCTTCCAGACAGCTGGCACCATGCAAAATCATGTTTGCTACTCCCGCCGCCGTGATAGTGGAGATGTGATCCGTTCTGCTTACCACGGCAGTCATCTCGTACCTATGCTGGGTCTGCAGATTCAACCCACATCTGGTCGCTCAGAGAGGATCGTGCGACCTGGGATCGAGAGATCCCGTCAAATCCTTGAACTGGAGAACCAGACCGGCAGACACAATCCGCTCGGTGTGGTAAACACGAGCAACCTGAACTGGCTGGTCAGGTGGTCACCTCTCGCGTTCTAGAGCAAATATCGTCCGGGGGCGGTGGCAAGATTGAGGGAATTCCAGGGTTGTACCTCATTTGTTCCCTGCTCAGCGGTGCAGGACCGCCCGACGTCCCCGAACGCTGTGTGGGAACAGGACTTCCTGATCAAGTGTTCCGTTCCCCTCGAAGGGAAGCGCACAGGGTTTGCCCCTGACTTCCAGGTGCGGATGCTGGCGTGCCTCCTCCACAAGCGCCGGGGAGATCCACAGTTCGGCGAGTTCTAACGTGTTGGGAATGATAGCCATGCGCACTGCCTGCGTGTTGGGCTGCCAGCAGGTCGCCAGCCCTGCCTCGATGCACTCCTGGTCGCTCGGGAAGGCGAAGGGCAACTTGGAGCGCCACAGGAAGCAGGCGGTCAAGTTGTTCATACGGAAGGGAATCGGATCGATGGCGGCCAGCAAGCGCTCGGTGGTCAGGTCGGCAATGCCAACTCCCGTCCCGTTGCCGTGGCTCTCGGGGGAGAGATCGAGGGCACAGATGCGCGTGATCCGCGGCGCCTCGAATTCCGGCTCGCCCTCGATCAGCAGCCGGCCAACGACGTTGGGGTCAATCCCCGCGCCGCTATAATTTTTGCCAATCTCCCCAATCACCAGCAGATCGAGCCTGTCGAAAGGCAGCCGCCCCATGAGTGCGCGTGCCTGTTCGAGCAGAACGGGCTCGCGGTCGAGGAGGGTCTCTCTGGGAACAACCTCCAGGACCGCCGTCTGTTCGTGAGCATTTTCAAGGATCGCCAACCCGGCGACGAAGGGGGTCTTTTCGAGGATCACCTTCGCCGTCTCAGGAATCATGTCGCGCAGTCCGCGAAAGCCCCAGCGATGATGCTGAGCCGCTCCGTCCCGTTTGCCCAGGCCAATCACCAGCATCTTGACAATGCCGCTCTCGATCCGCCCGCGGAAGTCGGTGTGCGGTTTGACGCGCGAGAGGGTCAGGACCGCATCGGCCTGCAGGGCGTTGCGATCCCACCACACGGGCTCATTCCAGGAGTTGACCCCAATCTGCACGGCGGTCATGTCCGTCTTGACCGGCACGCCGAGGGCTTCCTCGCTCACTCCGTAGGAAGCCAGCAGTTCCCGTTGTCCTTCGGCAGTGGCCCCACCATGGCTGCCCATGGCCGCCACCACAAACGGTTGCGCGCCAAGGCTGCGGACATGATCCAGGGTGGCCCGGACCATCTCAGCGAGATGGGCGATCCCCCGGCTTCCCACCCCGATGGCGACCCGCTGACCGGGTTTGATGCGTTGTTCAAGATGGGCATTGTGCCACTGCCGGCGCACCTCGCCCGCCACATCGTGGACCACAGGCTGAGTGAGGGTTTGTCGAACCAACGTCACCGGGAGAGTAACCATGAGAGGGATCTCTAACGGAAGAAGATCAAGGTGAGCAGACCAAACACGGGGAGTAAAATCATCCCTGAGTATACCATGTAGCCAAAGAAGGATGGAGTGGGTACTCCCATTTCGTCGGTGATCGCCTTGACCATGAAATTCGGGCCATTGCCGATATAGGTATTGGCGCCCATGAAGACTGCTCCGCAACTGACCGCCGCCAGCAATTCCGGCCGCGCGTTCATCAGCCAGACAAAGGGCCACTCGGTTCCCGCCGGCGCCCCGGACGATGCCAGCGTGCCGAAGGTGAGGTAGGTTGGCGCATTATCCAGGAACGAGGAGAGAAACCCGGTCAGCCAGAAATACTGCGCGGGATGGCTAATCCCGGCATGCTGACCATGCTTCTGCAGCAGCAACAATGCCGGCACCATGGTAACAAAGATCCCCAGGAAGAGGACAGCAACCTCCACGATGGGGGCCCAGCTAAAGCTGTTGGCGACACGGAGGGATTTCGCCGTGTACCGCAACGACAGGGCACACATGGCGGCCATCAACACTTCGCCCAGAAAGAGGTGATTGGCCCAGTCCGGCAGTTGTGCCTTGAGGAGCACCGCCAGGATCACTCCCCCCAGAAAGAGAAAGTTGATCGCTCCCCTCAAGCGCAGTGGCGTCCGTTCCGCAGGGGGAGCGTCAGCGAGGGGGAGTTCGCGTTTCAAAGCCCGCCGGTCCCAGACCAGGAAAATCCCCAGCACCATGCCGTTGGCAAGCAGCCATTGCGGCCACAATTCACGCAACGTCCAGAAAAAATCGACCTTGTGCAGATAGCCGAGAAAGAGCGGGGGATCGCCGAGTGGAGTGAGGAGGCCCGAGAGATTACTCACAATAAAGATAAAAAAGATCGGCAAATGACGTTTATACGTTCGACTCAGGTTGATGCGGAGAAAGGGGCGGATGAGGAGCATGCTGGCGCCCGTGGTGCCGATGAAATTGGCCAGGATTGCCCCGCACACCAGAAACAGACCATTAATGACTGGGCGTCCCGCCAGAGACCCCTCCAGGACGATTCCGCCCGAAATGGTGTAGAGCGCCGCCAGCAGAACGATGAACTGCACATATTCGATCAGGCCATGAAGAAGTGCCTGCGCCGTTGCTGAGCCCGCCACCAGGAGCGCGAGAATCACCGGGAGCGAGAGTCCCACCGCAACCAGCCCCTTGTTCCGATTGCGATGCCAGAAATGATCGGCCAGAAGAGGGAGAACGGCGATACACAGCAACAGGAGGATAAAGGGAAACGCGAGCCAGATGCTGATGTCCGGAATCGCCCCTCCCTCATTGGCCTGAGCCGCTGCAGGAATCATCATCAGGAGCGCAAGACTCCCTGCAATCGAGTGCCAACGCATGCGACATCCTTTCATCACTCCTTCGCAAAGACACCTTGCTCTGGATACCTGGAGAGTGGGCCATGGTCAAGGGCGGGGATGACGCCTCGGGAGACCTGCACCCGTGATCCCCCGTCTGGGAGTGCAGAACGAGTTTCAAAATGCCCTGGCTCGCTCTTGTTTGTCTTCCGCGCCAATAAGAGAATGGTAGCGGGGATCTGCTCAGGAGAATCGATCGACTGGGTTGCTCCAACGCTCGGCGAGAGGAAAATCCTCGGAGGGGATGATGGAGTTTCAGTACCTGGAACTGATGGTCGCCCTCTCCTGGCATCACGAACTTGAGCAAGGAGATTTGCGGCTTGTTATGCACCTGGAAGCGCTCGGGCTCTCCGGTCGTCCAGGACGACTGCAACTGCTGCAAAAACACTGGCGCGAATCGGAGAGTGAATCGGTGCCCGTCTGGCGTGAAACTGTCAGCGAGGTGTCACTCGCTGCAACACAGAGGTTGGTTGAAACCATTCGTTTGCTCTGGAAGGAGGGTCGTCCTCCCCGCCTTGAGTGTCAACCTATTGTCAACACCACCTGGCACAGCGTGCTTTGCACCATCCGGCTCGATGGACAAACAGGGGTGCTTTCGCTCGAGGGGGGAGAACTTGCAGAGATGGACCGCGCCGGGATACACGCTTTCTTCCGTGAACTGGCCGCGCTTGCCGGAGTGACCGCCTCCCGCAATGGATTTCCTCGGCACTTGCTCGGCATGGACAACGAGGCCAATCCAATCTGAGACGCGTCTCTGCCGGACGCCCCCAGCGTGCTTCCGACCGTTGAAGGCAATCAGCCTGGGTGTGGGTTTAGTGGCCTCGCACCAGCAGCAACATGGAACCGGCTTCATTCGAGCCGATTCGGCAGAGGGTGTCGAAACGCTGTTGCTGAACGATTTGTAGCATCAACCGTGCATTTTCGACATTGGCACCACAATCAAGAATCACACGTTCGCCCTGGGCCAGAACGTGGTGCGTTCCCTGGGCCCGAATGGTCAGTTCCTCGGGTTGGAACGATTCGCCACGAAGACCAATCATCGTGCCGCGCGGCGCCTGACCGGCAGAAAGGAAGTACGAGGGGCCCGTCGTTCCCTGGCCCAGTCGACGATGTTCCGTAAGGCGATAAAACTGCATCGCCGCCAAGGCCTGACGCGCCTCCTGCTCGTTGCCGGCAAAGTTCGCCACCTGATAATTGTTGCACATCAGCTTCCATTCGCCCCGATCGCGCACCACACGGGCCTGGCGCCAGTCGAGCGGAATCGTCTCTGTCTGGACATGGGTTAGCACACGCCCATTGGGATCCTGGGCGGATTGTGGCTGATACGAGGTCCGCTGAATCGGCATTGCCTCCACCCAGGAACCAGGTCCGCCGTGCAACGGGGGGATGATCGGCGTGGGCACATGAGCCGCCACCTGGGCCGAACTCATGGGCCCCTTGCTCCCACGAGTCACCTGCCCTGGGATCGTGGGTTGCGACCACTGCGGACGAACCGGCACAGGGAGGGGTTGCGGTCGATGGGTTGTCAGTGTCGACCCGGGGAGGGTTTGCTTCAGAAACACCATCATCGACGGGGTGGGAGAACCAATCAGGACCACCTGGTTGAAGCGGTACTGTTGCAGAATCGATTTCGCCCGTTCCGCCTGCTCCTGGTGAGGACCAAAACACAGGAGCAACCGCCCCGGTTCACGGACATACCACTGTCCTTCGAGTTGATCGACCTGGAGTGCCCCGGTTTCCAGGGTGAGCGCCGGCATCCCCCACGCCCGCCCCTGAGGCGCCTCGTTGTTGCTCAACCAGTATTCCATCACGGGGCGCGGCCAGCCAATGGTGGTAACCTGATTCAAACGCAGATCGCGAATCAGCATCAGCGCCTGACGCGCTTCCTCGCTCCGGCTGCCGAAATCCTTGAGCACCTCGTTCTCCGCCATGATCAACCAGTGCCCTTCATGCCATTGCATCTTCACCAGATAGGGATTGAAGGTGCGCACCGACTCCACCTGCCTGG
Organism: Planctomycetota bacterium; assembly: GCA_029777335.1. GTDB lineage: Bacteria > Planctomycetota > Planctomycetia > Gemmatales > Gemmataceae > JAKOSN01. Next base: position 30,659 of record JAKOSN010000181.1, on the reverse strand, counting down.
AGGAGGGATCGACCGCAGGCACCACCGGCGCGGTCCGTTCACGGGTCGGGCTCGCTTCCAGCGTATGGACGCCAGGCGACTGGGGAATCTGGGCCAGGAGCGTTGTCGAGAGCAGCGTGCCCGCGAACATCAGCAGCAGGCCACCAAGCAGGGTTTTCATCGACGTCCTCCTGATAGGACCACGGACCCTCCCCTTTTCTTATCGGCGTAAAAGTTTGACGATCTTACCTGAAGTGCGACAAAATCCAGGAGAGGAACGGGCGCTGGCTTGCTCCGGGTCAGAAAAAGATCTAGAGTTGGTCAGCGAACGAGTCTGCCAGCTTTGGTGGCATCCTCGGGAGCAAGTCTCGCTGTCGTGCCTGGATCACAACGCCTTTCCTCCTCGAAAGGGCAAACCCGCTCGAAAGACGGGGGCGCAAAGCCATCGGGCCTTCGGTCCTTCAGCCTTGGCTGTGACCGGTGGTTGCCAGGCTGCCGAAGGGATGGACTCAGGCGAAGAGCCCGTCCGTCCCCGAGCAATCCCAGTGGCAAGAAGGCTGCTGCTGCTCGCCTTGGATCCAGGGACCAGGTGACTGGTTACAGTGAGACTTGCTCTGCTTTTTTCTCTTTGCGCCTTCTCTCCTCCGTCTCTCCAGTTCCGCGCCACCCCCTTTTCTCTCCCTTACCTTCCTGCGCTTGCTAAGATCTACCCCATGGGACGACGGGAGACGGTCCCGATCTGTTCTGCTCGACGGAAAATGGCCGACGATGGGAACCATGAGCCACCAGACCATCCTGTTCCTTTGCACGGGGAACTTCTACCGCAGTCGGTTCGCCGAAACCCTGTTCAATGAACTCGCCCTGCGCGAGGAGTTGCCCTGGCGCGCAACCTCGCGTGCGCTCGCTCTGGAACGGGGAGTTAACAATGTGGGTCCCATGGCGCCAGACGCCATCGACGCCCTCCTTGCCCAGGGGATTCGCGCGCTGCTCGACTTTGCACGTTACCCGGCTGCCGTCACCAGCGACGATCTGGAGCGAGCCCATCGTGTAATCGCGCTCAAACGCGAGGAACATCTTCCCCTGGTCCAGGAACGGCACCCCACCTTTGTGCAGAAGGTCGAATACTGGCACATCGACGATGTCCCGGGCATTCTCCCTCTGATCGACACGGAAGTGCGGCAGCTGATCACTGCCCTCCGCGCGAGCACTCCTCGGCAGCCTTCCGTCCCCCCCGCCGTCTGCTCGCTCCAGAATAATCGAGGGAAGAGTGCTCCCGTGGTGCGCGTCGGTCGGGAAACAAAGGGGCGACGCGGCAAGGGGGTGACGGTTGTCTCGGACCTTCCCCTCAACGAGCAAGAACTACTCGCCCTCGCCACGCGACTTAAGGATCGCTGCGGGACGGGTGGAACGGTCAAGGAGGGCCGCATCGAGATTCAGGGCGATCAGCGCGATCGACTGATTGTGGAACTCGAAGCGCTCGGCTACCGAGTCAAGCGCGCCGGGGGATAGGGCACCTCGGCAGCGAGACGGGCTCCCGATGGTTCAGCAAGGCGAGCACCGCTGCGCATCGCTCAGGGAACTGACACACCGGAAACCGAGACATCGTCCACGTACCAGAGGGGGGCGTCCGCGGCGATGCGAACTGCGACACAGATGCGCAGGCCCCACCCAGCTCCCCCCACGTTCGCTGCGTATCCCCGTAGGTTGCCGATTCACTGGATTCGGTGCTCGGGCCGCCTCGGTCTGATAAAAGGCGGGGTGGTACCAGTCACGACACCACTGCCAGACATTCCCCGCCATGTGATGCAGACCAAAGGGAGAAAGGCCGAGCGGTTCATGGACCGCCACCAGAGGAAGCGTGTCCGCACAATAAGACGCCGAGCGCTGATGCTGGCCAAAGTGTGCCAGTTCGTGGTTCGCCGGTTGGTTTCCCCAGGGAAAGGCCTGGGACCACGCGCCGCGGGCGGCATATTCCCATTGCGCTTCGGTCGGGAGGTAACTCCCCTCCGTTGCATCACGATCATCGCGATAGTTTTGCCAATCCTTGTTGTTGGCCCAGAGTGAGTAGGCATTCGCTCCATACCACGAGACAAGGATCATTGGCCACTGCTCCGTGCCACGCACTGGTTGCCATCCCGCTGCGGTGTAGAACACCAGCGCGTGAGCATTGCGATCATCCTCGGGATCGAGGAGAAACCACTCCTGTAGCGTGGCCCGATAAACACCCTTTACAGAGTTGAGAAAGCGACAATAGGCAGTGGTGGAGACGGGCTCGGCATCGATCAGAAATGCGTCGATCGAGACGGAATGTCTCGGGCGTGCGTCAGGATCCGACTCGGGCGCGGGGCAACCGATCTCAACGGTAGCGGCTGGAAGGAGCACACACCGCATCCCATCGGATCGCCTGCGATAGTGGGGGACCGCCCCGTCCGTCCGAACGCGTTCAAGGAGGGACTGAGAGCCGCGCTGGTCGCGCTGCCAGACCCCGCCGAGTTGAGTGAAGGGGAGCGCATGTGTCGACAGCGGATTTGCAATCGCCCTGCGCCACCCTCTTCGCACCGGAGTTCCACTCCCCTGTTGGAGGTAGACCAATTCGGCCAGGTCCGAAAGGCGAAATGGGTGGCGGGTGAAAACCGTTTTGTAGATCGCATTGGGAGGATCCTCCGGCAGAGTGACCTGGAAGGTTTCCTCGAGGGTCATCACCAGCTCAATCAGATCAAGGCTGTCCGCCCCCAGATCTTCAACAAGCGAATACCCCGGCTGAACCCGCTCCCGGGGGATTGCCAGCGCTGTGGACACAACATCACATGTGCGCTCTTGAATATCCGCAAAAGACAGTTGCTTGCTCGCCAGCATGGAGGTGCACTCCGCTCTCGGGGCGCCGTGGGTTACGAGAGTGTCTGGGCACCGAATGGAGCCATCCTGTCACGCGCGAAGGAAAAAAGGAGTTGCCATGAGATATCGGACCGATCAGAAAACCTGTGCGACTCGCTTGCCCTGGAGATTATTTTGGTCGGCGAATAAACGTCAGTGCTTTCTCGACCACGCTGAATGCGGATTTGGGGCGGGCGAGGCAGGCGATGTTCTTTCGCATTTGCTTCATGCGGTCGGGATCTTCGAGCAGTGCACTCACCTTGTGACTGAGGGTCACCAGATTATTGGCCTTCATCGCCGCGCCATTCTCCAGGAGAAAATCGCTATTGCGGCTCTCCTGCCCCGGGATTGGATTAACGATCACCATGATCGCGCCGCACGCCAGCGTTTCCGAGGTGGTAAGACCGCCGGGCTTGGTGACCACCAGCGTGGCCAGACTTAACAATTCATCCATGTCGTGGGTGTAGCCAAGAATCCTCACCCGATGACGCGCTGGAAGTGAAAGCTTTTCAATATCTTCCTTTACCTTGGTGTTCTTCCCCGCCACCAGGACAAGCTGCAGGGGTTTCTTGATGGTCAGGAGCGCTTGAAAGATCTTCTCGATCGGTCCCACGCCAAATCCGCCGGCGAGCTGGAGAATAATGGGGCGATCGTCTGCCAGATCGTGTTTGGCCAGCAACGTCGCGCGATCCTTGGGGGTGGCGAACACCGGGTCGATGGGAATCCCCGAGGGAGTGGTATCCTGCGCTGGCACGCCCCATGATTGCAAGTAGAGCGAACCTTCCAGGGTGGCGGTGAAGTAATGATCACACGGCTGGTTGACCCACAGCCGATGCGTTTCAAAATCCGTTGTCACCGTGACCTGAGGCAGAGTCAGCCGCCCCCTGGTTCGCATGGAAGCGATGATTTCCGCTGGAAGAAAGTGGGTGTTGATGGCCAGATCCCAGGATTGCTCTTCAAGCAGGCGCGTGAAGTTGCGGAGGTTCAGTTTCTCGACGAGCAGGCGCAACCGGTCACCGCGATTCCGTCCCGAGCGACTCGGTTGATCGAGCAAGTCGTAGAAGTACCCGAGGACATGTGGCGCCCGATTGACCAGATCGAGATACGCCTTGCCATAGAGCCGACGAAAGGCGGCGTTGGTCAACTGCAGGACATCGTGATTCTCTACCGTGGCGTGCGGCACCGTTTGCCGGAGCGCCCGTTCCACCGCCTGCGCTGCACGGAGATGTCCCGCACCGACCGACGCTGACAAAACCAGAATGCGTGGGGCCATGAAGCACTCACCGGATCGGAAAAGAAAGGGAGTCAGGAGCGAACGGGCCACAGATCTTCGCGATAGGCAAAGACGGCAGGCTGTCCCCCTGTGTGAATGAAAACCAGGTTGCTGCCTGGTTTTCGATGATGTTGGCGCACATCATCGATCAGCGCTGCCAGAGCCTTGGCAGTGTAAACCGGATCCAGGAGAATCCCTTCGTAGGTGGCCATGAGGCGGAATGCCTCCCGCGCCTGCTCGGTGAGAACGCCATATCCCGGACCGACAAACGCCTCGGTGGCATCAACCTCCTGGGGCGTGAACCGATGCGGCAGACGCAGGAGGGCAGCCGCCTCGTTGGCAACGTCGGCGAGATCGGCGCGCACATCCCATCCCCAGCGCAGAGGATAGACGGCGCGAATGTGCGCCGAGAGCCCCAGCACCGCCTTGCCAAGAATTAACCCGGCGGCGGTGGTCCCGGTGGTGGCGACGTAGATCGCATCAGGTTCCAGTTCCCGTCGCCGCATTTGCTCGATGATCTCCGCCAGGCAGAGCGCATAGCTGATTGCCCCGAGAGGGCGGATCTCACGTTTGTTCCAGACGAACGGGCGACGGCCCTCGGCACGCAATCGTTCGCCTCGTTCATGCAGTAACAGTTCCAACTCGGGGCCAAGACGCGCGTTGACAATCTCCACATGGGCTCCGACCAGGTAATCGAGCAGAAGATTCCCCTGCACCTCGGTACCATGGCCCGTGGGACACAGGCACAGATAGCAATCCAGCCCCAGATGGGCACAGGCGGCCGCCGTCTGCCGACAGTTATTCGATTGAATACCCGCCCCCCAGACGACACAATCACAATCCCGACGGAGGACCTCGCCCAGGATGAACTCGTTGTGGCGTGTTTTATTTCCGCCAAAGAGAGTCCCGGTACAATCATCGCGCTTGACGAAGATGCGCACTCCCCCATCGAGGAAGTCGGCGAACCGAGGAACTTCCTCCAGCGGAGTGGGGAGATGCGCGAGATCAACGCGTGGCAGGTGAGAAGCGGCCCGGCGCAGTTCGTCGGGAGACAGGTGCCACTTGCTCATGAGATCCTCGCCGCTGAGAACGTGGATAGATACGCGCATGGTAGCCCCGAGTGCTCTGCAGGGCAAGGCCCCACCCACCCGGCTTTTCCCTATAACAATACCAGCCTGGTTCCTGTTGCAGCGGAGAAGATATGATGAAGCGAGTGCTGCTCCTGACGTGCACCTTCTGCCTGCTGAGTTCCTGGCCCGCGCAGGCCAACTTCGGCCTCTTTCGCCGCCCGGCAACGGTCACGCGTTCCTACTATTATCCCGTGCCGGTTTATGTGGCGCCGACCTACTATCCCATGGTGGTGCCGACATACCCCGTGGTGCCGGCTCCCGTCTATCCCAGCGCGCCACCTGTCCCGGTTCCGGTGGTCCCGCCCCCGGCTCCGCCTTCCGTCGCGCCATCTCCCGTGATGCCCTATGCCCCGCCTTCCTCGGCGCCTCCCTCTGCCACCCCGGAACCACCCCCTCCGCCCGGAGGAACCAGTGTTTCCCAGCGTATTAGCGATCGCTATTATGATCAGTATCCCGTTGCCCCGCGTTCGGAAGCGACTGTGGCGACCGAGCGCTGCTCCGTGGCCTTCTGGAATCTGACCCCCAGTCCGTTGACCCTGCGCGTGGGGAGCGAAACGCGCGTGGTCGCGGCGAAGCAATCGGTGACTCTCTCCCTGCCGCGCAGCTTTGTCTGGCAAATCGTTGGGCGTGGCTCTGAAACGATGCAGATCGCCGCTCGCGATGCCGGAATGGAGATTCTGATCCGCCGCTGAGCCGTTGGCGGTCGCCTCAGCGCGCTCCCTTTTCCTTGCACACAGAGCGGAACGCCTCGCACAGGATGGGAGCCGCCTCCGGGCCGATGCTATTTGCCTCGCCATACTGCGCCTTTTTGAGCCCGTAGCAGAACGGCGCTTTCTCATCCCATTGCCGTTTGGGAATGATGTAGCCAACCTCGTCGTTGGCCAACCCCAGCAGCATCCGGTGCGGTCCGGGCATCTGTTTGTAGAGCGCCGGTTCGACAGGCGCTTTTGGAAAGTCCGCGCCTGGATCCGCCGGGTCCTGGACCCTGTCCAGCACCAACTCGGGATAGATTTCGCCTGGAATACAGGCGATGCTCAGCTCGCCCAGCTGAAGCCAACCGACCTCGCTTTTAAGACAAAGCGGCTTGCTTTTGTCCTTTGGATCGAGAGGAGCGGCACTCTCGGGTTTTCCAGTCCAGGTGAACGCCTCCCGTTTGAAAACCCCGAGTTGCCAGCCAATCAAATACAACTTGTTTTCCAGCGGAAGGTACACAATGCGGGTGCGAGCTTGCAAGGGAGTCATCCGCAGCGGGCGCGCCGACCTGAGAGCACGCTCGGCGGCCTCTCCCAGCAGATGTCCATAACGCTCCGTTTTCTCCCAGGTGCCATCCTGCAGCTCCTTTCCCTTCTCGTCCTTGATGGGCACATGGAGGGTGGTCATCAATCCCCCCACTGTCCCGGTGAAATAGGCAACCGGACAGCGATAACGATCCTGGAGGTGCTTCACCGTAACGCCCACATAATCCGCGCTCACCTCCGTGTTCCTCGAACTGAGCGTTTCCGGATGGCAGTTCCACTGAACGAGCAAGCCGATTCGCTCCCTTGGCTTGCCTTCTTTGAGAAACTCCAGGACCACCAGTTCGTCGTGTTTGACCTCGGGTTTGCGACTATCGACGAGGAGTTCCGGAGCTTTCACGGTGCCAATGCGAGCGGTCGCGGGCTGGCACCTCCGGTCGGCCAGTTCGACCGCCTTGACGATCTGGGACTCGAGAAACTGGAGGTACTCCGGATCAGCACCGCTGGTGAAGGGCCGCGGCCCCCATAGACCAAGCGTGTCCGGCCCTTCGTGATTGTGTGTGCTGGACACGACCACGTGATGAAACGCGGGGAGTTTCTCTCGGACTCGCACCACGCTGGGATAAAAGAAGCCCACCACATCGAGCGAGACCAGGGCGATCTTCCTGGAGCCCTGGCGCAGCACAACGGCGCGGGCCTGGAGCGGATCGTGGACCCCGGTCGCTTTCCGATTTTGCCCAAAGCCGGCCAGGTACACTGGCTTCTTCTTGACATCCGGGGTGATCTCGACTTCCGCCAACCCCACTTCAAGCTTCGCCTCGGTGGGATCGGCCGCCTCACTGAGCGAAGCGCCGTGTTGGGCCCGGTAGCCTCCCACCCCAAGCACCCCGATGAGCAGCCACCCCGGCAACCCGATGCGTTTCATCGCCTCATCCTCTTCACGCCTGGATCCTGGCCTCGCATTCCTTCATGTAGCGCAAGCTCTCGCGGGCGATGGTCTCCGGGTCAGGCTTGTAGTCGAAGACCTCCACCGAGACCCAGCCAGTATAGCCGGAGTCGTGCAGCGCCTGGAAGATGGGGACAAAATCGACCTCCCCAAATCCGGGCCCGCGCATGTTGCTATCGTTGGCGTGGAAGTGCCCCGTGTGCGCAGCATAAGCGCGAATCAGCTCGGGAACAGGGGTTGTTTCCGAGGACATCGCCTTGACATCGAGGTGCAGACCAATCTGGGGATGATTCAGACGCCGAACAATCTCCATCCCCTCGGCACAGGTGTTGATAAAGTCCGCCTCGCGGGGCGAAAGCGGTTCCACGCAAAGGCGCACCTTGCACTCGCTGAGAGTGGGCAGAATCTGATCGAGCGTATCGACGGCGTAATCCACCGCCTGGACTCGCGTCGCCCCCGCAGGGATGCGACGCTGCGCGGGAGAGCCAAGGACAAGAATGGTTCCGCCAAGATCCTGACAGCAGCACGCCAACTCACGGAGATAACTGGCGGTGCGCGCACGGACGTGAGGATCATCGCTGGTCAGGTGGAACCCTTCCGTTTTGGCCAGCAACCAGTGGAGCCCCAGGATGGTGAGTCCCTGTTCCTCGGCCTGCTTGCGCAGTTCGCGCCGCTGCTCGCGACTCACCTCGTTGATGCGCGGGGCCAGGGTGAACGGGGCCAGCTCCAGTCCCTGATAGCCGAGGGCAGCGACACACGCGCAAACCCGCTGATGATCCCACCCCTCGAAGGTTTCATTACAGATCGCGTATTTCATCATGGCTCGTCCAGCTTCAAACGCACGGTGTCCTCGCCACCATCGGCGTTGAGCAAGGTCAGTTCGACCGTGCTGCTCGCCTTCGCCATGATGTTGTAGAACTCTTGCGGGGTGGTGACCTTCTGCCCATTCACACGGATGATCACCTTGTCCGGTTGAAGCTGGGCCTTGTCGGCGTTGCTATTCGGGATCACCTCGCGGACCACCACACCGGCTGGGATCCCCTCATAGGTGCCCCAGCGTTCGCCTCGATTGCGCTGATAGAGGATACTGGCATAGTCGACCCGCAATCCTCCGCGTGCGGGCGGACATTTGGACGCCAGAAAGGGGCGGGGCACGTAGAACTTCGCCAGGGTGACGTGGATCTTGGAACTTGGTCCGGTGGGCGTCCGCGCACGTTCGATTTCCACGGTGGTCCCGGCCAGTTCCATCCCGACCAGAAGAAACACGTCGTCGGTGGTCTGGACCCGGGTTCCGTTAATGGCAAGGATGTAATCCAGGTCCTGCAATCCGCCCTGCTTGGCAGGCGAGCCGGGGATCACCGTGCGAATCCGAACTCCCGTGCGCGCCAGGTTGTCAAACTGGACTCCAACAAACCCGTATTCCACCTCCTCGCCGCGCTTGAGCACCTCCACAATCCGGCGCACCCCGCCATCCAGGGGGAGGGCGAATCCGCCTGGCATGTCCAGCCCCGTGAGGGCCGCCTGGGCGGTCGTTATCCCAACCAGCTCTCCCTGAAGATTGAGAACCGCTCCGCCACTGCACCCCGTGTTCAACCGGGTATCGAGCTGGAGCAGCGTGCCAAAATGAGCCAGCGTCAGTTGATTCCGTTCGATCTCATTGGTTGCCCCAGGGATGCGACGACGCAGATTGCTGATGATGCCCCAGGAAGCGCCCGGGCTGCCATCACGAAATCCACTCGCATAGGGGTTGGTTAACGTCAGGACAAACTGGCCCTTGCGGAGTTTCCCTCCCCGTCCCATTGGGATGGGCTTCAGCCCGGGAAGGCGAGTGATCAGACGCAGAACCGCCAGGTCGCTGCGCGGATCCAGGGCGTGGATATCGGCATAGCTCCCTTTTCCGCCAGGCAAGCGGACATAAATCTTGGTGGCTCCCTGAACGACATGGGCACAGGTGAGGATCAGCCCCTGGGTGTCGAGGACGATCCCACTTCCGTAGGCTTCCGGAACAGTATCGGGATCGCTCAGGTCCAGATCACGGATGCGTTGGATCCGTTTTTCGTCGCTGCGAGGGATGGAGTGGAGGGCCTTGGCCACGTCGAAACCGCCCAGATGTCCGGGGGGAGCAGAGGGAGTAGCGGGGCGAAAACGACGATAGGCCTCATTGCGCGAAACGAGGACGCACGCGACTCCCGGTTCTGCCTTGCGGATCGCCTCCTGCATCGCCTCTTCCAGGGCGGCCAGGCTGGGAGGCACCTTCCCTTCCTGGGCCGAGCCATACCCAGAAAAGAACACAACCCCGAAAAAAGCAATGGCCCATATGGTGCGGCACATCGGGCTCCCCTTCCTACCATTTGGGCGTGATCGCGAGTCCCACCCATGAAGATTCGGTGTGCTGTCTAGTTGTACCGTATCACTTCTCACATTTCCAGCATCTCTGAAAAGACTTTCTCATCGTAACCCTCCCCCGACTCGCTTCCGTGGACCTTCGATCAAGGAAAGCTGCTCTGCAGAAGACTCCAGGTTTGCTCGGTGTTCAGAAAACCAGGGAAAGGTAGGGCAAAGCATTCTCTTGCCGGAGAAGAAGGGGAAAGTTCTCATGAGTAACGAAGGACCACCTAATAATGATAATAACGATCTTTAAAGTTTAATTATTCTGTCTCCTCCCCTGCTGGGCAGAGAAATGACTGAAGGGCCCAAGCTGGAGGCCTCTGAAGGAAGCGCAGCCGCGAACACCTTTCGCCCCCAGGGAAGGTGAAAGACTCGAAGTGCCTCTCATAAAAACCGCTCAACCCTTTCACACGATTGGGGATGAACACGGGCTGGGGAGTGGGAATCGCACGCTCGGTTGCTGGAATGATCCTTCAGGCAACTTTCTGAAAGTATTCTGAAAAAGATTGCTAATTGGAGACTCTCTGGATACTTTCTTCTGAAATGTGTTTCTCAAGAAGGTCAGGTGAAGCGATTATCCCCTTGTGCTGACCCCATGATGCGCCTGCGTGGCTGCTGGGGTGGGGATGATCGCCCTGCCTGATTCACGCGTGCCCTCTTGAGAACACATCTTCATTACTACTCCACACTCTCCGCTTGAAGACCTGTTGCGCAATCGCGCAAACTGTGTGTCCGTGGTGCGCGCCAAACCAGTGCTGTGGGGAGGCAAGCTGAGGACAACCGGGCAGTTTGCAGAATGCCCCGTCAGCAGGACTGCGGGGATGCACCGGGCAACGGAACCAGTGGAGCGGTCACTCACTCTTGGGGAAAGAGGTGATTCATGGTTCGGGTTCGCAGATCGGGCTTCACCCTGATTGAATTGCTGGTTGTCATCGCCATCATCGCCATTCTCATTGGGCTGTTGTTGCCCGCGGTGCAAAAAGTTCGGGAGGCGGCGGGCAGGGTGCGCTGCACGAACAACCTGAAACAAATGGGACTTGCGCTCCACACCTACCACGACGCCAACAATGCCCTTCCTCCGACCTTCACCGATGCCTGGGGTAAATATGTTTACCTCAGCTGGATGACCCGCATTCTTCCCTACATCGAACAGGACAACCTCTGGAAGCTCACCGATCAGAAGGAAGCCGCGGGCATCTATTATCCGTGGGATAATACCAACTTCCCAGGACTGGCTCTGCCGATGAAGATTTACAACTGTCCCGCCGATTCCCGTGGCGCCCAGGCGACTTACCTTCCGGGTGACGGCTTAACCATTGCTTTCACTGGCTACCTCGCCGTGATGGGAACCAACTCGCAAACGCGCGACGGCGTCATTTATCTCAATTCAAAAACCACGCTCACGGGGATCACCGACGGCACGAGTAATACCCTCCTTGTGGGTGAACGCCCACCCAGTGCAGACCTTGAGTTTGGTTGGTGGTTCGCCGGCTATGGGCAAGATGGAACCGGCTCCTCGGACGTGGGCATGGGGGTTCTGGAACAGTGCTGGTATGGATACGGCGGATGTGGCAAGGGACCGTATCTGTACAGTGCGGGGAATGTCAATAATCAATGCGACCAGTTCAAGTTCTGGAGTTTCCATCCGGCGGGATCCAACTTCCTCTACTGCGATGGCTCGGTCCACTTGATTCCCTACTCTGGCGCCTCGGTACTCCCAGCCCTGGCAACGCGCATGGGCGGGGAAACGAACGTGAATTATTGACCCTCTGGTCCGGCGCCCACTTGAAAGGACCCCCACGAGATCCTGCACGGGAAAGGCTCCGCGATGGCGAGACATGCTTTCCGCGCCCTGGCGTTTTTTGCCCTTTTTTCCTTGATTGGCTGTAGTAGCGACGGCAGCCGCGGAACTGGAAGTGACCGAACTCACGGCGGGATTAAACCGCCGGAAGCGCCCACCAAGAATCAACCACAGGGCAAAAAACCGCCACCGCGAATTCCCCCACGCCCCAAAGGGGCTTGAGGGCTTTTATCCTCGAAAAACCCCGTCCCCCAGCGCTCCTCTGAGGATTGCAAACATTCTTCAATCTTCAGAGGAGCGTTCCTTGCGATCCCTTTCTCTTTAACCTTCTTGTTCCTTCTTGAAGGGTTTTCCCTGAATCCATTATTCACACCTGCTGGAAAGTTGTATCACATCCGCACATCTCCCCGTGACCCTGCGAATACGAACGCCCTTCTGTCTCCTTTATTGTGAGAAAAGATCTTCTAACCTGTTTTCCACAAATACTTTATAGAAAGATAACTTGCTTGATAACCACGCTGATTATTGATTGCACGATAAGTTTGAATCGGTATAGAAATTGCTCTTAGTTAAGTGGGGGTATGTGCTTGTGATGCGCATATCGCCTCGGTTCCTGCTCCGGAGAGGTCCGTTGCCAGGAGTGAGGGGCCGTTGATCCAATCATCTCCTTTGCAACGTTCCCACGGAGCCAGGATTCAATAACGATCAGGGAAGAGGGGCCCATTTCGGGGGGCCAAGCCATGTCAGCTTACGGCGCTGGTGCCCATTTTCCATCGCTCCGGTGCCTTGCCCAGGCTCCACCTTCGCAACGACGGTTTCCCTTGCATTGTGAATTACTGGAGGAACGAACCACCCCTTCGAGTGATCCGCTTCTCGGCACCGTGCTTGGTCAGGGGATGTGCGATGCACTCACGCCCGTGGCTCGGGAGTCCTGGTTCTGCTCGCAACAGGGAACCGAGATTCTCTTCGTCGATTCGTCCGTGCCGGGTCTGGAGCGAATGCTCTCCGGATTGCCGACCGAGGTGCATCGCTTGGACAGCCAGGCCGAGGGGGTTGCCCAGATCGCCGAGGTCCTCTCCGGTCGGCAGGGGATAACAACCATTCACCTGTTCACTCACGGGGCTGCCGGCCAGGTGATGCTGGGACAGACTGTGCTCACCAGAGAGAATATAGATAATTACGCTCTTGAATGGAACACAATCCGCGCGGCGCTTGCTCCCGGCGCCGATCTCCTCCTCTATGGCTGCGATGTGGCCGCTGGCGAAGGGGGCGAAGCGTTTGTGAATCGCCTGGCCACGGTGACTGGAGCGGATGTCGCCGCCTCGATCAACGCGACAGGAAGCAATCGCCTGGGCGGAGACTGGCTGCTGGAATACACCACCGGTTCGATCGAGGCCACGTTGCCCGCCGTCCCCTTGCTCGCCGAGTATGAAGGAATTCTGGCGCAGGTGGTGGGGTGGGGGGACAACAGCTTTGGCCAGTGTACTGCGCCTGCTGGTTTGACCAATGTGGTTGCGATCGCTGCGGGTGAGTTTCACAGCCTGGCTCTGAGGTCCGATGGCACGGTGGTCGCCTGGGGTTCCAACTACGCTCCAGGAAGCTGGGGATCCTGGGTCTATGCCGGCCAGAGCGTAGTCCCCGCCGATCTCACCAATGTGGTCGCCATTGCGGCAGGTGATTATCACAGCCTCGCCTTGAAGGCCGACGGAACCGTGGTCGCCTGGGGATGGAACGGATCGTCTCAGAGCACTGTCCCAGCTGGTCTGTCCGGCGTGGTGGCGATCGCTGCGGGCGGCTACCACAGCCTGGCGCTGAAGGCGGACGGAAGCATCGTCGTCTGGGGCGCAGACAACCTTCCCCCTCCTGGTCTGACGAATGTCGTGCAGATTGCGGCAGGCACGCAGTACAGCCTGGCTCTGCGGGCCAACGGCCGGGTGGTATCCTGGGGTTCAGGCGCGCCAGCTCCTCCTCCGAGCTTGAACCATGTGGTGGATATCGCCGCGGGGGATTACCATGGCCTGGCGCTAAAATCCGACGGCACGGTGGTGGCCTGGGGAGCCAACGGTGACGGTCAATGCAACGTCCCCGCCGGGCTTACCAACGTGGTGGATCTCGCTGCCGGCAACGGCCATAGCCTGGCGCTGAAATCCGATGGGACGGTGGTCGGCTGGGGCTGGAACCACTACGGACAATGCACTCCGCCGGCTGGTTTGCCGCCCGTGAAAGCTCTCGCAGCTGGAATGGGCTTTACCCTGGTTCTGGTGAACGCGGCCCCCGTTCTGGATCCGGCCACGCACCCGATCTTCGCCATGCTGGAGAATCCAGGTGATCCTCCCGCGGTGACCGTGGCCGAGGCCATTCCAGACGGAGCAATCACCGATCCGGATGGCCCAGCGGTTGAGGCACTCGCCGTCGTAGGAGTGGACAACAGCCATGGGCAGTGGCAATACTCGCTCGATAGCGGGGCGACGTGGCTCCCCTTCTCCCTCAACACGGGAATGGTGGATCTGACGACCACGGCGCGCCTGCTGGGACCGGACAGCCTGGTGCGCTTTGTCCCGAACACGGACTGGTCCGGAGATGCCAACCTGACGTTCCGGGCCTGGGATCAGGACACAGGAACACTCGGTGGCACCGCCGACACCACAGTCCACGGAGGCAGCACGGCCTTTAGCGACGCCACCGCCCTCGCCACGGCCCACGTGCTCGATACCGAGGCGCGCACCGTGCAGATCGTTCTCCCCGGGGAGGAGGTTTACGAAGGACAGGATGTGATCCTCGCCAGCACGGTGATGGGTACCTGGGGAGCAGTGAGCTATGAGTGGGCGGTTTATGAGGTCACCACCAACAACCAGGTTGCCTCGGGGACCGAGGCTCAGCTTTACGTGTTCACTTCCGATGGTGGTCGCTTCCGGATCGAACTCTCCGCCTACGATAGCCTCGGCCTGGTGGGTAAGGACGTCGTGGAGACAACGGTGGTCTCCGTTCCGCCCTCTGCAGAGATCGAGGGACCGGACACGGGCGACGAAGGTCAATCCGCCATCTTCTCCGCCATCAATGCCTACGAGCCAGGCCACAGCGATCTCGACTTCCAGTGGACAGTGACAGGTCCAGGGTATGACTACACCACAGGAGGCAACCCACTGGTCTTCGAACCACCCGACGAGGGAGAGTACACCATCACACTGATGGTGACCGATGTGAGCGAGGGCGATTCCAGCATCTCCACCCGGCAGTTCACGGTCAACGATGTGCCTCCGTTCCTGTACACGGATATTCTGGGATCTGCCAGCGAAGGAGATTCGCTCACCTTCTCGGCCTGGACGCAGGACGTGTGCGCGGACTATCCAATGACCTACCTGTGGGAGGTGACGAAAGACGGCACAACACTGCTCACGCACGTGGAGACCCTGGACGAGACCACGCCAAGCACTCTGGACTTCACTCCTGCGGATGCTGGTGTGTACCAGGTCACCGTTCTGGCACGGGATATCCACGGCGTTGAGAGTGAGCCCCAGGTGAATGAGGTGTATGTGGAAGGGCGTCTGCCCGAAGTGTGGCAAGAACCGCCCTGGCCGCAAGAAGGTCGCGAGGGAGAAGAACTCACGTTCGCGGTGAATGCCGTGGATCCCGGCGGAAGTCCACTGATGTATATCTGGGAGATCACCGATCCGGATAACAGTACGCAAATACTCTCTGGGAGCGATCCTTCCCTCACCTTTACCCCGCCGGATAAAGGAGAGTATCTCCTTCGTCTGACCGTTCACGATACGGGAGACGAGGACCAGTATGAGATGGTCCAGTCGGTGTGGGTCGAGGAGAACCCCACAAGGGTGAGCATCGTGGGGCCGAAGGAAGGAGACGAAGGAAAGGAGCTCGTCTTTCATGCCGAGGCGGTGGAACCAGGTGGCAGCCCGCTTGGCTATCGCTGGCTGGTGCTTGGTCCGAGTTTCTTCAAAGTGGGGTACGGCGCAGACTTCGCCTTCACTCCACCGGATGATGGCTCCTACAACCTGTGCCTGCGGGTTCGTGATCGCGGGGATGGTGATACGGGCTGGGATCATGTCGAGATCGGGGTGCAGAACGTTGCCCCGGTGGTGGTGGATTTGAACATCAGCACCCCAGGCCCGATCGGTGCTCCGATCACCCTGGAAGCGGTCGCCAGCGATGTTCCTGCAGACACCATCACCTATCACTGGGAGGTCTACCACGAAGGCTCCCTCTACGAAAGGAGAACCGGAACGGATGCGAGCAGCTTTACTTTTACCCCAGCGGAGGGGGGGCTCTACTCGATCAGCCTGGTGGTGAGCGATGAGGATGGAGGAATCAGCACTCCGCCGCTGTGGTCGAGTGTGTTCATCCCCGAAGAAGTGGTTCCAATCCCAGGTGAAACGACGATACCAATCGTGGCGCCAACGACAACAACCGACCCCATGGAGATTGCCGCTGCGATCGCACTGACCAGTCTCCCCACGACAGCCGTGGGGGCGCCTGTGCCTGGAGGGATTACAGGAGGCTTGTTCGCCACGGGTGTGCCGGGTCCAGGAGTGACTGGTACCGAGACGGGACTGCCTGCCCATGCACTGGGTGTGGTGACTGGTTCGGAAACGCTGGATCTGGCAGGTGTGGTGTTCGTGGATCACAATGGCAACGGGATGCAGGAGGGCGATGAACCCGGTGTTCCTGGGGTGACCGTCCTTGTGCAGGGACCAGTGGAGCGAACCGCAGTCACGGATGAAAACGGAGTGTATCGGTTTCTGGGGTTGGTGCCAGGTGAGTATGTTCTTACCCGGTTGGAGAGCGCTCCAGGCAAGAGCGCGGTCACACCCATCCAGATGACCGAGCCAGGACGTGTGATCCCGGCAGGAAGTGAGACGCAACGGCCAACAACCCTGGGTCATCGTGCCACACGGAACGTTCACCTTGTTCCAGGTGAAAAGGTTGAGGCGGTCAACTTCGCCGTCATGCCGATCGAACCGGTAACGCCTGGACCAATCGAAGGGAAACCGCCCGTGCGGTCCACCGAACCCGATCACGACACCTCCGAACAGGGAGCGCGCGTGCATCCGTGGACGACGAACGAGGCAGCGGATGCCTACTTCATGGAAACGCACGAGGTGGGAAAACTCACACTCGATCAGGCGGCCTGGAGTTGGTTGGCGATCGGAACGCTGGCTGGGCTGTGGGAACGTAACCGCAACCACCTTGAGCGTGGTTCTGCCGCTTGATTGCGCGTGGCTGGAGAAGCGACAGCGAGAGTGGAGTCAAGGAGTGGGGAAGACTCCACCCTCGCCGATTGTTCCACGGATCCAAGGGAGAGGCCGTCTAATCGCGCATCTCCAACCCGGTGAGAGTGCCCGTACTGGAGCCGAACGAGTCAACCTCAAGTCCAAGGCGTTGCAACAGGGAGACATAGAGGTTACAGAGCGGGGGGCCTTTTTTCACATCAAAGGCAAGGTGTTGACCATGTTTAAAGCCCCCGCCTGCGAGTAACACCGGGAGATTCTTGCACGAGTGATTGCTGGCGTTCCCCAGGTTGCTCCCAAAATAGACCATCGTTCGATCAAGCAGATTGGCATCGGCTTCCCTGGTTTGCTTCAGTTTAGTGAGTAGAGACCGAAGCACTTTGAGCTTTTCCATCTCCACGATCTGGAGTTGAGCCAGCTTCACCGGATCCTGGCCGTGGTGGGAGAGATCGTGATGGGCCATTGACACTCCCTTGATCGGCGGAACCAGGCTAGCACCACTGAGCAGGATGGTGATCAGCCGCGTGGAATCCGTTTGGAGGGCCAGGTGCGTGAGATCAAAGAGGAGTTGTGTTCGCCCGATCAGATCGGCGGGATTCGGATTATCCTGCGGTTGTTTGGCATCGACTCTGGGCTTGGGTTTCTTGGCCCAGGCCTCCGCCTTGACGAGACGTTGTTCAAGTTCACGCACGCTGGAAAAGTATTCATCGAGTTTTTCGCGATCACTGCTTCCAACCTGCTGTTTCAACTGGCGTGCCTGCCCCCCGACCGCATCGAGAATACTCTGGCCATCGCGAAGCCGTTGCGCCTGGGCCTTCACCTCGTCAGGGCGTCCCTCAATGAACAGTTGAGCAAAGAGGCGCGCGGGGGAAAAATTCGAAGGCACCAGGGCTCCGCTGCGCGTCCAGGAGAGACTGAATCCTTCGCCCGACAGAGCGAGGCTGGGAAAGCGGGTCTCTGTCCCAATCTTCTCCGCCGCGAATTGATCGAGAGAGATGGAATTGCGAAATCCCACACGGCGTTCCGGGTGGGGAGCCGCAGTCAAAAAAGTGAAGATGGAATCATGACCCATCTCCACTCCCGGATGCGACAACCCTGAACAGACGGTAAAATCGTTCCGAAACTCCCTGAGCACCTCCAGGTAGGGCGTCAGTTCGTAATCCTTGCCGCGTTTTTCCGGAAAGAACGATCCGGGATAAAGCCCCAGAGGCGTGCAGATGCACACCATGCGCCGCGGAGGGATGGCACGAGCGGACTGCCCGCCGTGGGCAACCAATCCTTCCAACCATGGTAGCGCCAGCGCGACCCCAGCAGCACGGAGAAAACGACGACGAGTGAAGTTCATGGGAGGACTCGGGGAAGGAGTTTTCAGTTTACAGTTTTCAGTTTTCAGTTTACAGTTTTCAGTTTACAGTTTTCAGTTTACAGTTTTCAGTTTTCAGTTTACAGTGTTCAGGTTCGGGGCCATGGTTCGGGATCAGGGTTCAGTGTTCAGGGTCGGTTTCCGGGGGCAGGGTTCGGGGGATCGTGCACGGTGGGATCGTGGGAGGGGTCAGGGAGGGCGCTTGTTGGGGGGTTGTTGTTTCACGAGAGATTTTGAGAGAGCGAAGAGCATTCTGGCGAGTTCGCGCGTTTCCTGGACGAAAAAGGTCATCGTCTGCAGATCGAGCAGGCCAATTTTGGCAGCAATGTAAGTTTGAGTGCGGAGTTCGGCAGCGGATCCACGAGCGATCGTGAGGAAGCGTGCACAATCCTTCGCCGAGCGCTCTGTGCCTTCAGCGATGTTCGAGGCAATAGAGACCGCCGCACGTTGCATCTGATCACGGAGCCCAAACTCACGACACTCGCGCAGAACATCATACACCTTGACCGCGAGCGCACACGCGCGTTTCCACACTTCCAGATCTTCAAACGAACGATACACCGCTCTCCCTCCCATGCCTCCAGAAAAGTGAACCCCAATATCGACAAACCGAAAACTGAAATCTGTAAACTGAAAACTGAAAACTCTTACTTCCTCCTAAACAGTTCACTCTGCACGATCGCATGAATGAGTGAGCGGAAGCCGTGATCCTTGGCGCGGCTTTCTTTGAGGATGGCGTCGAGTGCAGGTTTATCGTCGGAGGATGGGGCGGCACCTGTGGCGTAGGTGAGCAATTGTTGCGTCAGGGCGCGGGCGAGTTGATCCCTGTCCTTGAGGAGTAATTGCTTGAATTCATCGATATTGCGGAAACGCCGGCCATCGGGGAGCACATCGGCAGGGTCTACTTTGGGACCACGCGCATAAGGCATGCGTCGTCCCTCCACCGTTACAGGTTGGCCTTTTCCCACACTGCGGTAATGCTCACGCCAGCCCCCAATCACATCGAAACTTTCCAGAGCAAAACCTGGCGGATCGATCTGTGTATGACAGGTGGCGCACGAGGGGAGTTGCCGATGTTTCGCTAACTGTTCGCGAATCGTGGTTGCACCGCGAATGTCTGGTTCGACCGCGGGTACCCCGGAGGGAGGGGGACTGGGCGGAGTGCCAAGGATGCGATCCAGAACCCAGGCTCCGCGAACCACGGGCGAGGTGTTGGTGCCGTTGGCGGTCACCTTCAAAACGCTCGCCATTGTCAGCACCCCACCGCGATGGCTGTCCGCAGGGAGTTTCACCTTGCGCATCGCGTGTCCGGTCACTCCCGGAATGCCGTAGTGTTTCGCCAGTCGTTCATTGAGAAAGGTGAAATCCGACGCTACAAAATTGGTCAGGCTCAAATCCTTCTTCAGCACTTCTTCAAAAAACCGATGGGTTTCCTGAATCATGGCAGCCTTGAGCATCTGATCAAACTCGGGATAGAGCCGAAAATCGGGAGAAGTGAAGTCGATATCGCGCAGGTTGAGCCACTGCCCCACGAAGTTTTCGGTAAAAGCGGCGGACTTGCGATGGTTGAGCAGGCGTTCAACCTGGCGATGAAGGGTCGCGGGATCGCTGAGCTTGCGCGCCTCCGCCAACGTCAGGAGTTCGTCGTCCGGCATCGTGCTCCACAGAAAGTACGACAGCCGGCTGGCAAGGGCAAAATCGTCGAGTTGTCCGGGTTTTTCACGGAGAAAAAGGAATTCTGGCGAAACCAGGATCGCCAGCAAACCGACGCGCACGGCCTGTTCAAACGAGCGCTTTTCCTCCAGTTTTCTCTTTACCAGTTCCATGAAGGGTTTGATATCGTCCTCGGTGACCGTGCGCCGGAAGGCACGGCGGGCAAAGTTACGCAGGATGCGTCGTGCGTCTGCCTCGGGATCCTTTGAAACGACCTCTTTGCGATCACGGTGGTTGTAGACCGGGGCCGGTGCCTGGGGGAGATCGCCAAAAATGCGGCGATGGCTGGCGGGCGGCCAGGTTTCGTGCAAGGGGCCTTCCACTTCAATCGCGTGGATAGCCACCCCGGCCCCTGCATAGGTGTCCGCGCCAATCTTGTGGACGGCCTGTGCCGACGCCAATCCATAGGGCAGCAGGCGAATGGTGCTCCGCGCTTCAAGAAAGTCGACAAATTCGAGGACAATTGGTTTCTCCGGCGGAACATCATAGTAATTGACCAGATGCGATTTTCCAGCCATGAGCATGCTCCCCGCTTCCACCCGAAGAGGCACGGGCTTGCCACCGCTCTGGACCGCAGAGGCAGAGATGCGAAAACGATAGAAACCGCGATCAGGTGGATAAAACTGCCACAGGGTAATCGCCTGCCATTCCGAAGAACTAAAGCAAATCACCGTCTCGTCCTGAAGGCGAAAGACGCGTTCGGTTGTTGTTTTAACATGACGCTCGTTTTTGAGACTGTAGCGTTTTTTGATCAACGGAGGTTGCGGAAGGTTGGCAATCGCGAGCGACAGTGCCTTGTCCGCAGCTTCCAGGTATCGTTCCATCAGAAAAGACGAGGTATGGAGAGCCTCGCCAATATTATCGAACCCATGAGCGGACGTATCTTGAGGTAAGAGATCTTTTACATCCACCACCACATCGAGCAGGTCACGCACGGTGTTTTCGTATTCGCTGCGATTCAGTCGGCGCAGGACCACACGCCCCTGAGTTTTTCGTGCCGCTGCCAGCGAACGTCCAATCCAACTCGTGATCAGCTGAGATTCACGGTCAGTAAAGCGGGTTTTGTTCCTGGGAGGCATTTCTCCGGCCTGGATTCGCTTGAGGACTTTCTCCCACTGCTCCCGCGTGGTGCGTTCGGCGAGATCGGAACTCAGCTGGTCCAGCCGAAAATTCCCTCCCGGCTTCTTCGCTGCTTGCGAATGGCAGTCGTAACAGTGTGTCACCAGGATCGGCCGGATTTTTTCGGCTAAATCAGCCTGTGACGCAGGAATAGCGGATCCCTGAGCGGCAACCGTTCGGGGAAGCAAGAGCAAGCAAACGCAGAAAAACAGGAACGACGGCGCGTGCATGGGATCGACCTTCGGCTCAGGAACCCATCGATTCCCGAGCAGGATGTTGGAGCGTGGGGGATGATGAATTCCCGAGCAATCCATCGAGAAAAAGAGAACCACAAGACTCCGAGTCTAGTCGCTCCGGGAACGCGGAGCAAGGACTTTCAGATCTGTGTCACTGCGGTCGAATCGAGGAGGCAAACCTGGAGGATGCTTCGGTGGATATTCCCCCCACAACAAGCTAACCTGCCATACTCTGGTGGACGTGGGGACCGTCACTCGTGCGATCGGGTGAGATTCGCTGGCCTGGCCTGCGCGGCCGTTGGGGCAAGACGACAGGGGCTCATCGGTATTTACCTCTGCAAGCTCGAATCTCACCCCGTGAGCCTTTGAGACGTTCCGATAAGACGGCGGGCTCAAGTTCCACAAGTATAATCGAACTGCCCCAAGGTGAGCAAAGCAACCTTGTTAATGGCGTTGGTCTCCGTGGCAGCGGGCGATGGGGAGACAAGGGATCTGGCAATAGGCAGGATGGTTGAACGGAGACAACCGCTTTTGAAAGGACTGTCCGATGAGGTCGGAATTAAAGTCAAGCGATTCGACTCGCAGGAAGGAAAGTTGGCTCCCTCCACCAAACAAGCCTATTCCGCGATGGCTGCTCATCGTCATGCTAGTAATCCTGGCAGTGTCTTTTGTTGGCTGTCTTATCGACATGGCTGGTGCGTTGTTTGCAGGGTCTGACTGAGGCTCCTTCCCTCTTGAGCGGAGGACAGCCTTGTCTGGCCGGCGCAGGCGGACGAGTTTGCCCTGTCCGCATGGTCGCTCTCCAAAGGAACCTGGTCGTCCCATCTTTTCCTCGCATCGGTTCCGCGTTCTCGCTATCATGCACGAATAAGGATGTTCGCTCGGACGTCTGCATCCGGGAGAGAGTAGCGCACCATGGCTGTCATCACCGCCGCCTGTCCACCGACGCCCAGCGATGGGTGTCTGCTGGCTCGCTATGCGCAGGGAGATCGCGAGGCGCTGGACGAACTCTTTCAGCGCTATCGTTCGCCCGCCTATCGCGTGGCCTACCGATTACTCGGCAACGAATCGGACGCGCTCGATGCTGTCCAGGAAGGCTTTGTCAAGGCCCTGACTCACCTGAGCAGTTTCCAGGGACGCAGTTCGTTCAAAACATGGCTGCTCCGCGTGGTCAGCAACGCCGCCCTCGACCTGGGACGCCAACGGGGCCGGCGCGAAGCGGTCAGTCTCGATGCCGCGGAGGTCCGCGAAAGCGAAACCTCGACCTTGCTTGTCCCCGATCAATCGGACCGGGGCCTGCATCGCGCCGACCTGCGCACCCTGCTCGATGAGGCGATGCAAACCCTCTCCGAGGTTCAACGGCAAACCTTTGTGCTTCATGTGGATGCCGAACTGAGCTATCGCGAGGTGGCGGAGGCGATGGGCATTTCCATCGGGACCGTCATGAGTCGGCTTTTCTATGCACGGCAGAAACTGCGCCAGTACCTGGGCCACCGGATGGCTCCAGAAGCCTGAGCGGGCTCCCCTTTCGGGGAACGGACGGATCAAGTAGGATGGGAGCATGTGGCACGAAGAGAGCGAAAACACCGACCAGCGCTTGCCGGCACACCCTTCCCCGGAGCAGACCGTGAGAGATCCTCTCGACGAACTTCTGCGCCAGACCACTCCGTCGGAGCCCGAGGACGTTGTCTGGAGAGCCTTGCTGGCACGAATCGAGCAGGGCGTGTCCGCCCCACCTCCCCGTCAGCGCTGGCGTGGCCCCCTGCTGGGGGGGATGGCCGCGGCCGGGCTGTTGCTCGCTCTCCTCGTCGGTTGGCGCATGTTGTCGCAGCGGACCGCGCCGCGCGAACCATCGCCGCTCGCGGTGTCACCGCACACAGAAACCTTCGAGCCGCTGGAAGTGTTGAGCGCCAATGAGGTGGTGATCATCAGCATTGATGGCGCAGATACCCCGGCACTGGTGGTTGGGGAACCGCCAGTGGAAAACACTCTTGTCCTCGCCGATCCAGGCGATGTTCGCGTCGAACGGGTTGTTCCGCACGCCGATGGCGCACGTCCTGATTTGCATCAGGCCGAGCACGGCACTCCGATGATTGTCAGTCCTCTGCTGCCACCCTGGTCCGGGAACTGACTCGCGCCACGACTATTTGGGACCTTGCTTTTCGTATGCCATGAGTACCTGGGGGGTTCACTCATGTGTTGGCGTTTTCTCTCCTTTTCGCGCAGTTGGGCGATCACCTGCGCCCTGTTGCTGGTGTCCTCTTCTCTGACCCTTGCGTGCGATCCGCAGCAGTCGGCGGAGGGCCGCGAGGTCAAGGTGTGTGTGGTCACGATCGTGGCGAGTGAAACCGATACCAAGATCGACCCGCGACTGGAATGCATCGCCAAGGAAATCCAGAAGGTGTATCCGCAATACAAGGGTTTTCGCCTGGCGAAGATGACCTGCAAATCGATTCCGGTGTCGGGGTCGGAAACGTTTGCGGTCTTTGCGGATCAGAAGGCGACCGTGACGGTGCATCGCAATGGCGAAAAGGATGCGGGGCGCGTGCAGTTGACGATCACTCCGCCCACCCTCGGTGAGATTACCTATACCACCGCGTGTGGCAAGTTTTTCCCGATCATGACCCGCTACAAGACCAAGAACAAGGAAATCCTGATCCTGGCCGTGCGCTGTCAGGCGTGCAACAAGAAGTGAGGCGGCGGACGGCCCTCTTCTCTTTCGCCCACTGCGCTGGTCAGGCCGCTCGGTCGGCTGCGCGGTCCCTCACCCCCGAGAAGAGGCTTCTGCATGTGGCAAGCGTGGCGGCAGTGGTGGCGTGGACCGGGCGGAACGCGCGACGTGGTGCGCATTGCGTGGCCGCTGGTGGTGAGCAATAGCTTCTGGACATTGCAGATCGCCATTGACCGTATTCTCCTTAGCCGCGCCGATAGCGACGCTGTCGGGGCCGCCATCACCGCCTCGCTCCTGTTCTGGACCCCGCTTACCCTGTTGCAATTCACCGTCAACTACGCCACCACCTTTGTCGCTCAGTACAGCGGAGCCGGCGTCCCGCGCCGGGTGGGGCCCACCATCTGGCAGGCTCTCTACCTCGCGCTCCTTGGCGGACTGGCGTTTTTACCAGTGATCCCCTGGGCGGAATCGATCGTCGCCATCGGAGAACACGCTGCCCCCATTCAGCGGCTGGAAGCGATCTATCTGCGCTGTCTGTGTTATTCGGCCTTGCCGCTGCTGATCACTGCCGCCGTCACCAGTTTTTTCACCGGGCTGGGACACAGCCGCACCGTGATGTTGATCAACGCCTCCGGGCTGCTCTGCAACATCGCCCTCGCCTATCCCTGGATTTATGGGCGCTGGGGCTTCCCCGCCTGGGGAATCGCTGGCGCGGGCTGGGCAACGGTCTGTGGCAGCACACTGTCAGCGATCCTCGGGCTCGGCTTGCTCTGGCGCAAAGTGCATCGCCAGGTTCATGGCACGGCCGCCGGTTGGCGTCCCGATCCACGCCTGTTTGTGCGTCTGCTTCGCTTTGGCGTGCCCAACGGTTTGCTCGCCTCGCTCGAAGCGCTTGGGTTCACACTCTTCCTGGTCTTTGTCGGCCGTCTGGGCGCGCTCGACCTGAACGCCACCAGCATCGCCTGGACGTTGAATCTCCTGGTCTATCTGCCAACGATGGGGATTGGCCAGGCGATCGGCGTGCTCGTTGGGCAACACCAGGGCGAGGAGCGCTCCGATCTGGCAGCACGGACGGTCTGGAATGGGCTCCAACTGGCACTGCTGTTCACCGCCCTCCTGGCGTTGCTCTATCTGCTGATTCCAACCGAGCTGGCAGAACTCTTTCACAGCCAACAGGGTGAAACACCCTGGAACGAGGTGGCGGCGTTGGTCCCAATGCTCCTGCGCTTTGTCACGCTCTATGCGCTCTTCGACACCACGAGTCTGGTGTTCTCCCATGCGCTGCGCGGAGCGGGGGATACGCGTTTTGTCAGCCTGGTGACAGTCATCCTCGCCGCTTCATTGATGGCGCTCCCGGCCTGGGTGGCGAGCCGTCGTGGCTGGCCACTCACCTGGCCGTGGACGTTCGCCAGCCTGTACATTGTGGTGCAAGCCGTGGTACTCGGCTGGCGATTCCGCGGCGGAAAGTGGCGCACGATGCGGGTGATCGAATCGACACCGGTGCTGCGTGAGTTGGAAGAAGAGGCCTACATCAGGCTTCCGGAGGCTGGCCCGCAAGGAGATACAGCACCGCCATGCGAACAGCCAGGCCGTTCTTCACCTGCTTCAGAATGGCGCTGTTGGGACCATCGGCCACCTCGGGAGTCAACTCCACCCCGCGATTGATCGGTCCCGGTGCGAGCAACAGCAGATCGGGTTTCGCCCGGCGTAGCCGTTCGCTGTGCATCCCGAAGAGCCGGGAATACTCCTGAATAGAGGGGAACAGCCCCGAGCGCTGCCGCTCGAACTGAATGCGGAGCACATTCACCACATCGCAGAGCGGCAGAATATCATCCAGGCGGTGCGCCACCTCCACCCCCAGGCGCTCCACGGTGGGAGGAATCAACGTCGAGGGGCCACAGACGATCACACGCGCGCCCAGCTTGAGCAGACCGTGGATATTGCTGCGCGCCACGCGCGAATGAGCAATGTCCCCAACCAGCCCCACGGTGAGCCCTTCGACGTGTCCCTTCACCTGGCGGATGGTGAAGATATCGAGCAACCCCTGGGTCGGATGTTCGTGGGCACCGTCGCCCGCATTCACCACGCCACAGTTCAGATGCTGGCTGAGCAGATGCGGCGCCCCGGGAACCGAGTGCCGCACCACGGCGAGGTCGATGCCGAGCGCTTCAATGTTCTTGGCGGTATCGATGAAGGTCTCGCCCTTGCTTACACTGGAACCGCTGGAACTGAAGTCGATGGTATCCGCACCCAGTTGCCGGGCCGCCAGGCCAAAGCTGGTTCGAGTGCGCGTGGAGGGCTCGAAGAAGAGATTGACAACCACCTTGCCCCTGAGATTGGTTCGCTTGCGCGGTCGGTTGCCCCCCGAATCGGTAAACTCCTCCGCCATGTCGAGGATGGTTACGATCTCCTGCGGATGTAACTCTTCCAGTCCGAGCAGATGTCGTCTGGTCCAGATCATCTTGCCGGATTCCCGCGCTGGCAGATCAACCTTCATCACACACTCCCGGGCCATCCTTGTGCAAGGAGCCGCCAGCGTGCCACCACGCTCGCGGCTCCTGGTCTGGCTCTCTGTTCGAGGGGTTCGGAAGAGTTCAAAAGCTCTCCGGGTCACCCTTGCCGGCCTATTCTAGATGCTCCGACTCACGCGGACAGGGGAACGAGGGTATCAGGCGAAGAGTTCCGCAATCGGCTTCCCGGTGCTGACCGGCAACGGGGTGCCATCGGGACCAGGGAGTGAGATCGCGGGCTGCACGCCAAGCGCGTGATAGATGGTCGCGGCCACATCCGCCGGGGTGACCGGACGATCCTTCGGCTCGCTGCCGGTACGGTCGGAGGAGCCAACCACCTGCCCGCCCTTGATTCCTCCACCCGCCAGAACGATGCTCCAGCAGCCGGGCCAGTGATCGCGACCACCGCGTGGATTGATCTGCGGAGTCCGACCAAATTCGCCCATCGCCACCACCAGCGTGCTATCGAGCATGCCGCGTTCGGCGAGATCTTCCAGGAGCGCACTGTAGGCTCGATCGAACAGCGGACACAGAACCTCCTTGTAATCGTCCAGATCGGTGGCGAGCGCGCCGCCATCGGCGTGACAGTCCCAGGTGATCTCGTTGAAGACCGAGTCGAACATGTTCACGGTGACCAGCCCCACGCCACGCTCGACAAGCCGGCGCGCCAGCAAGCAGGACTGGCCAAAAGTATTGACCCCATAGCGACTCCGTGTTATCTCTTTTTCGCCTGAGGTATCCAGCGCCTTTTTGGTGGTAGGAGCAAAAAGACGGTCGAGTGCGCGCGCCTGCGCATTCGCCTCCGGGGCAGATTCCACCGACCGTTGCGCCGCATCGAGCGCATCGAGGAACTGATAATGCGCGTGCGGTTGTGCCGGATCGCCCTGGATATAGAGGGGATCGTGCTGCCGTCCCAGATAGCCAGCGGTCTGACCATGCCCCACGCTCACGCCGGTATTGTGGATCGGTGCCGGGAGGACTGCCCAGGCCGGAACTCCCGGAGCCGAGGGGCCGCGCAGGTGCGACAGCACCGCGCCATAGTGCGGATACTCAACCCCCGCGTGGCCGAGGCGGCCGGTTTGCATCAGTTGATGGCCGGTTTCGTGGATCGGCGCGGCATCGTGATGGACGGAGCGCACCAGGGCATAACGTTGGGCCTGGCGAGCCATGAGCGGAAAGTGCTCGCTCATGGTGATCCCTGGGACGGTGGTGTGCATCGGCCGGAAGGGCCCACGCACCGAATCAGGCGCTTGTGGTTTCAGATCCCAGGTGTCCAGATGGCTCGGTCCGCCCACGAGAAAGAGGAGGATACAGCTGGTCGCCTGGCCGCGCGGAGCCGCCTGCGCCGAGGGAAGCAGATCGGTGAGCGACAATCCGACCGCCCCGGCCGAGAGGGCACCAACACGGAGAAAATCGCGCCGCGTCAGGCCGTCGCAGAACTCCACGCCCCTGGTGCTGTGCAGTTCCAACATGAGACAAGTTCCTCTCTCGGGTTTTGAGAATGGCCGGTGCAGCGTTTCGCGTCATGGTATCACCCGGCACGAGACTTGCCAACAAAA
This sequence comes from Planctomycetota bacterium, assembly GCA_029777335.1. Lineage (GTDB taxonomy): Bacteria > Planctomycetota > Planctomycetia > Gemmatales > Gemmataceae > JAKOSN01. The sequence goes on along the minus strand of JAKOSN010000181.1, from coordinate 2,616 downwards.
AGAGTGACCTGGTGCAAAACGAAACTCCCTCGTCCGCTCCCCCCCGAGATCCGAGTCTCCCTACGAGTTCTGATCAGGCGGCGAGGCTGCCACCGGGTTTCCCTCGCTCGGGGGAAACGCCACGGGCACGGCTTCCCTGGCTGGAGTGAGCGGATAAAGGAATTGACGCAAAAATCCGCGGGGGATCGGATGATCCTCGATCCCGTACCCACTGGGCCATCTTCCATCAGCGGGCAGATGATAGGTGCCGAAAAGCCAGTCGAGGAAGGGGAAATGCACCGCGAAGTTGACGTCAATCGCCTCGTGCTCGATCCCATGATGCCAGTGATGAAACCGCGGCGTTACCAGCCAGCGATCGATCCAGCCCAGAGGAACGCGCAAATTGGCATGCACAAACGCCGCCAGGAAGTAGACGAACACGATGTAGGCATACAGAGCCGATTCGGTGAATCCCAGGACATACATGGGGATGACCGTACTTCCCCGGAGAATGACGATCTCAAAGAGATGCATGCGCGAGCTGGCCAGCCAGTCCATCGACTGCGCGGAATGGTGGATGGCGTGGAATTTCCACAGAAACGAGACGCGGTGAAACGCCCGATGAACCCAGTACTGGACGAGGTCGGTCAACAGCATGATTTCCAGGAATTGCAGTATCACCGGCTGACTCCCCACGGCGCGGCGCAGGCCACCCCAGTCGGTATGACTCAGGATGGTGAGCGAAGGCGCCAGGGAAAGGAACGTCAACACCTGGACGAGCAAACTGCTGATCAGGAAATAGAGAAGGTCTTCGCGCCATTCGTAGCGAAAGATGGGCTGTTCCTTCTTCCCCAGGAGGCGTTCGATGGGGATAAACACGATCCCGGTGAAGATCAGATTCAACAGAAACCAGTCCAAGCCGAGGTAAACATCGCTCTGCAGTTGGAGTCGATCCTGGGCGCCCGATCCTCCCAGAGCGGTGGCGATCAGGATGCACCCCAGCGCCGTGAAGCCGAGAATTTTGTTTCGACGCAGAACGATACTCAAAATGCCCAGGAGAAAGCCGCCGACCAGAACCACCTGCACCGCCAGGCGGATGAGCGCAACGTTGTAGAGATTGCGCGCCTCGGGAACGGTGAGGACCTCGGGATAGCGCAGGCACAAAACAGCGCCCAGGCCCAGCCCCGCCAGCACCAACGCCAGCACCCCGCTGATCCAGCCTGAACCAAAGCGACGTTCGGGTTCCGCTGATTCCAGTTCCTGTCGCAACACCGTCATGGTTGGTTCTCCCGTTGATGGGCCAGGGGGGAATCCAGGCGACCCCGCGACGTGTGGCCGTCCCGAACCAGAGGCGGTCTCGGCAACGCGATGGGGCGGACTTCAGGATTCAGGTGCTTACAAGGGTGGTATTGTCACCCATTCTGCAATGAATCGCAAGATTGCGAGGGACTTTTTCCTGAGTGCCAGGACCGATCGAAAATCGAAGTCCCACGGTTGCTTGCAATCGCCTGCGCACGAAGCCACTGCCCGGAACGCGCGGATTTGTCGCCCGCCCGGGTGTATACTCATCGTGGTTCTCTCAGGAGCAATCGCTCGACAGTAGCAAAGATCATCCGGGGAAAACCTCTCGTGTGCCCAGATCTGCCGAGGGGAGTTTCGGTGGCATCGATGAGTGACGTAAGCCGTATCCTGGAATCAATCGGCCGGGGCGATCCACAGGCGGCCGGACAATTGTTGCCGCTGGTCTACGACGAGTTGCGCAGACTGGCAGCTCAGCGTCTGGCTCAGGAGAAGCCCGGGCAAACGCTGCAGCCAACGGCGCTGGTTCATGAGGCGTATCTCCGTCTGGTGAACAAGGGGGACGAGCCGTGCTGGGACAACCAGAGGCACTTCTTTGCGGCAGCCGCCGAGGCCATGCGGCGCATCCTGGTCGAGACGGCTCGGAACAAACAGTGCAGCAAACGGGGAGGCGGGCTGGTCAGACACGACGTTGTCGCCCGGGAAGTCGCTGTTGAGCAAGCGCTCGATCCTGCCGAGGTGCTCGCGGTTCACGAGGCGCTGGATCGATTGGCTGAACACGCCCCGCGCAAGGCGGAAGTGGCCAAACTGCGCTACTTTCTTGGCTGCACTGTGGCGGAAGCAGCACAAATCCTGGGGATCGCCGCAGCGACCGCAGAGGAAGACTGGACCTACGCCAGGGCCTGGTTGCGTCGTTACTGGCTACGCGCGGAAGAAACCAAGGCCGCCACCTGAAAAAAGTCCCGGGGGTTTCTGCCCCGTTCTCGCATGGGAAGGTGCACACCCCTCCCACGCCAGGAGAACGACCATGACCGAAAGCGAAATCTTCCAGGCCGCGTTGAAGTTATCCCCAGAGGACCGAGCAGCCTATCTCGATCAGGTCTGTCGGACCAATCCGGAGTTGCGTGGAGAGGTCGAAGCGTTGCTCCGCGCGCACGAGGTCTCTGGCGGGATTCTGCAGGATCTCCCCCAACGCCCGGCGCGGACCGGTGACTACGAGCCGATCACCGAGCGTCCGGGCTCGGTGATTGGTTCGTACCGGCTGATGGAGCAGATCGGGGAAGGCGGGTTTGGCCTGGTCTTCGTCGCCGAGCAAACGCACCCCGTCCGGCGCAAGGT